>DASTTX010000112.1:0-2470 GCA_035759945.1 Candidatus Limnocylindria bacterium
CGGCTCCGCGGCTTTCGGCAGAATCGCGCGCGACTGGTCGTCAATCCGGAGCCGACCACGGGCGGCGTGGCGGCGGCGGGCGTCGAGATCACGCAGGCCGATGTCGATGCCGCGACCCAGCAACTGAGCGACGCGCTCACCGCCGGGCTGGAAACGGCACTGGAGGGTTCCGATGCCGGTCTCTTCGCCGATCCCGTCGAGCCGGCCGAGCCCGTCATCACCATCCCCGACGGGCTGGTCGGCACGCGAGACCAGGCCGAGGTCCAGATCAATGGAGAGCTCGCCTACGACCGGCTGACGATCGACGAAAGCGATGTCGAGGCTCGTGCTCAGGAGCGCTTCGTCAACGACGCCAGCGTCCTTCCTGCCGGCACGCAACTGCTGACCGATGCGATCGACGTGCGCATCGGCGGCGTCACCCGCCAGGGTGATGCGCTGGCCGTGGACGTCACGGTCATCGGACGCGCCACGACGTCCCTGAGCCGCGACGAGGTCGTGCAGGGAATCATCGGCCTTTCGGAGTCCGAAGCGGAGGCCGCCCTGGCTGCGCTCGGCCAGGCCGATGTGACGCTGTGGCCGGGATGGGTGTCCACGGTGCCGGATCGCGAGTGGCGGATCGAGGTCGACATCAGCGGCATCGAGGAGCCGATCGCGGAACCGAGCCCTTCGTGAGGCTCATCGGCCTGGATCACGGCGCGAAGCGCATCGGCGTTGCGGTGGGCGATACCGAGACCGGCATGGCATTTGCTCGTCCGGCGATCAAGCGGCGCAACCTCGATCACGATCTGGCCCTCGTCGGTGAGCTGTGCACCACCGAGGGAGCCACCGTGGTCGTGATCGGGTTGCCGCTTCTGCTTGACGGCACCGAAGGGGCGCAGGCCGCCGCCGCGCGTGCCTTCGGCGAACGGCTCGAGCGCATCGGCCTGCAGGTCGCGTACGAGGACGAGCGGCTGACGTCGTGGGAAGCCGAGCGGCAGAGCTCCGCGCAGGGTCGCCATCCGAGGCGCGACAGCGGGGAGATCGACTCAGCGGCGGCCCGTCTGATCCTGCAACAATATCTGGACGCCCGTCCCCCGACCCCCTTCAGGCCTGAGGAGACTGAATGAGCCGACGCCCCAGCTCGTGGGAGCACGAGGAGCGCCGCAACGCGCGCATCCGGGAGCTGCGAGAGCAGCGCGAGGGACCAGTTCGGCGCCGCCGGCGCATACAACCTCTGTTACTCCTGGCATGGATCGCGGGCACGATCGCGCTCCTGGGTGTGCTCATCTTCCTGGGCTTCAACGTCTTCTTTGCGCCGCGGGTCATGGCCTGGGTCGAGGAGAACCCCGGAGCCATCGAGCACGGCATCGTGCAGGACTTCGTGAAGTGGTACGCGCCGGAGGAGCTCGCCGATGAGCCGGCCTCGACCGAGCATCGACGCGTGACGATCCAGGTCGAGTCGGGGGCGACCGACACGTCCATCGGCCAGATGCTCTTCGACCAGGGGCTCATCAAGAGCCGGGTCGCCTTCCAGTACGCGATCATCCAGGCCGGTCGCGAGGGGACACTGCCAGTCGGCGTCTTTGACCTGTCGCCGACGCTGAAGCCGTCGGAGATCGTCGCCGCGCTCCAGGGCCAGGAGTTCGCGCCGACGACCACCGTGACGATCCGGGAGGGACTCCGACTCGAAGAGGTGGTCGCCGCCTTCGCCCAGAGCGAGATGACGATGAACATGGAGGAGTTCGCCGCGATCCTTGAGGCGCCACCGGCCGAGATTCTCAACGAGTTCGACTTCCTCGCCGACCTGCCCGCCGGCCGATCGCTGGAGGGCTACATCCCGCCGGACACGTACGAGTTCGAGATCAGCGGCGACCGTGGGTCGCCGACCTTCATCGTGCGCGACCTGCTCACGCAGTTCGAGAAGAGCTTTACGCAGGAGATTCGCGACGGGATCGCCGCGAAGGGGCTGACGATCGACGAGGCGATCATCATCGCGAGCATCGTCGAGCGCGAGGCGGTGGTCGAGGAGGAGCGCCCGCTCATCGCATCGGTCTACATCAACCGGTTCCTGAACCCGGACAACACGCAGACGGTGGGGCTGCTCAACGCCGACCCGACGCTGCAATACGGGCTGACCACCGGCGAATACCGCCCCGTGGGGCATCCGCTCCTCGGCGATGCGACCGGTGGGCTGCCGGTCGACGAGTGGGGGAGCGTCGACTGGTGGCCGCAGCTCCAGGTGGGTGGTGGCGAGGTGGCGCTCGATGAGGCGCTGCTCGGCTTCCAGACCTACACCCAACCGGGCCTGCCGCCGATGCCGATCGCGGCGCCGCGCATCAGCTCGCTCGCCGCGGTTGCCAGCGCGCCAACCGACCAGGGCCTGCTGTTCTTCGTGGCCGGCTGTCCTGGCGGCACGCGAGACGGATCCCACTACTTCTCCAGCACGCTCGACCAGCACAACGCGAACATCGCTCAGGCGAATGCGGAGTGT
>DASTTX010000113.1:0-21590 GCA_035759945.1 Candidatus Limnocylindria bacterium
AATGCATCCGCCGCGAGGATTGGCTGACGGGCACGGAGCGCGAGCGCGACGGCCGCGTGGTCCGCCGGGCGCATCGACGGGCCGCCGACGACGAGCCGATGGCCGCCTCCGGGCAGCTGCTTCAGCATTCGCCCACCGCGCTCGGCCGAGCGCGAGACGATGGTGACGGCGTGGCCGGCGGCGGCCAGGCGAGCGGCAACCAGTCGCCCCATCTCGCCGGTGCCGGCGACGAGCACGCGCGCCGGGCCATCGAGCCGCTCGAGCATCCAGGCAGCCCCGCGATCGGCGAGTGAACGGTCAGAGCCGGGCATGGCGTGGCTCCGAACGCGACGCCCGAAGCGCAAGGCTCGCCGAAAGAGCTCGTTCAGGATCGGCCCGGTGGCGTGGTCGGCGAGCGCCGCCTCGTACGCGCTCCGTGCCTGGCCCAGCAGCTGCTCCTCCGCGATAACCGCGGAATCGAATCCGGCGACGACCTCGAACACGCGCCGCACCGCACCGCGGCCGCTGGTGGCGCCGTTGCCCTGTGCGTCTGGCTCCGGAGCAGCGTCAGCATGCTCGACGGTCACCAGCTCGACCCGATGGCATGTTTCGAGCAGCACGTGCTCGGCGGCGCCGATCGACGCGAGAGACTCGGCGACGACGGAACGCTCGTCGATCGAACGGTCGCGGAAGGTCGCGAACCGGACGCGAATCTGGTCAAGTACAGGGGGCTCAGGGGTCACGGTCGAGCGCTCACCGACTGCGCGAGCTGAAGGGCGGCGCCCGCAGCCTAGGCACGCTCCACTGCGCGGGTCAAACCTAAGTCACAGATTTACCCAGTTTCGCCCGGCCGAGATGAGCCGCCGGTCAGTGCAGGATCTGCGACAGGAACTTGCGGGTTCGCTCGTGCTGGGGCTCGTCGAAGATCTGTTTCGGCGGCCCCTCCTCGACGATGACCCCATGGTCGAAGAAGACCATGCGGTTGGCCACGTGATGCGCGAAGCCCATCTCGTGCGTGACGCACACCATGGTCATGCCCGACTCGGCGAGCTCTCGCATCACCTCGAGCACCTCGTTGATCATCTCGGGGTCCAGCGCCGAGGTCGGCTCGTCGAACAGCATGATCTTGGGCTGCATCGCCAGCGCCCGAGCGATCGCCACGCGCTGCTGCTGCCCGCCCGAGAGCTGGGCCGGGTACTTGGCGGCCTGCTCGGGAATGCCAACGCGGGTCAGCAGCTGCATGCCGACGTCCTCGGCCTGGTCGCGCGACCACTTGCGCACCCGCAGCGGCGCGAGGGTGACGTTCTGCATCACGGTCAGATGCGGGAAGAGGTTGAACGACTGGAACACCATGCCGATCTCGCGACGCACGGCGGCGATGTTCCGCACGTCGTTGGACAGCTCGATGCCATCGACGATGATCTCGCCACGCTGGTGCTCCTCGAGCCGGTTGATCGTCCGGATGAACGTGGACTTGCCGGAGCCGGACGCTCCGAAGATGACCACCACCTCGCCGGCGTTCACGGTCAGGTCGATCCCGCGCAGGACGTGGAGCTGCCCGAACCACTTGTGCACGTCGCGCGCGACGATGATCGGCTGCTGGGCGTCGGTCTCGTTCGTCATCGGTTCCACCTCGAGCACCACGTTAACGGGTTCCGACGCCCAGCTGGCGTTCCAGCCGGTAGCTGGCCTGTGACATCGCGTAGCAGAGGACGAAGAAGATGACGCCCACGAAGGCGAAGACCTCGAGATGGGCGCCGAGAGAATCGGGCTGCGCCAGGATGGACTGGCCGATGCCGAGCAGCTCCGCCAGGCCGATGATCGCCACCAGCGTCGTGTCCTTCAGCAGGCTGATGAAGAGGCCGACGTTGGCGGGGATGACCGCGCGCAGCGCCTGCGGCAGGACGATGAACAGGTTCGTCTGCCAGCCGTGGAGGCCGAGCGCCTGCGCCGCCTCGATCTGGCCGGTCGGGATGGCCTGGAGCCCGCCGCGCACGTTCTCGGCGACGTAGGCCGCCGAGAACAGGGTGATGCCACCCATGGCGCGGATGACGCGGTCGATCCGGACGTCGCCCGGCAGGAAGAAGGGCAGCATCACGTCGGCCATGAACAGGATCGTCACCAGCGGCACGCCCCTGATGATCTCGATGTAGGCGGTGCTCACGATGCGGATCGCCGGCAGCGTGCTGCGCCGACCGAGCGCCAGGACCACGCCGAGCGGGAACGACAGGATGATCCCGACCAGCGCCAGCAGCAGCGTGAGCAGGAGGCCACCCCACAGATTGGTGCTGACGTCGGGAATCTGCGTCGCGAAGCCGCTGATCAGCATGTAGATGATGGGGATCGAGACGAGCCAGCCGATGACCACCACGCGGCGCGGCACCAGCCTGCGCAGCCCGATCAGCCAGCCGACCCAGACCAGGGCCGCGTTGGCGACCATGCCGGCGGTGATCAGCGGCCCGACCGGAGACACGAGCATGACCGCCGCCAGGAGCGCCTGGATGGCCGATACGGAGACCGCCAACACGCGAATGGTGTGGCCGAAGAGGCCGGCCGACACGCCGGCCAGGACCGACAGCAGCATCAGGCTGAGCCACAGGCGCCAGGCCTGGTCGGCCGGATACTGACCGATGAGGAACAGCCGCAGGTTGCGTGTCACCACCTCCCAACGGGCCTCGGTCAGCGCCCACTGCCCGACGTTGATGACCAGCCACACGATCAGTGCCGCGAGGAGGACGGTGACCACCGAGTTCGCGATGCTGGAGAACAGGTTCGCGCGCAGCCAGGCGGTTGGGCTCAGCTCGGTGGATGGCGGGGGGAGCGTATCGGTCGTCATCGGCGCCTAGGTCTCCTGCACCTGGACGCGGCGGTTGTAGAGGTTCATGAGCAGGGACGTGGCGAGGCTGATGGCGAGGTAGGTTGCCATCACCAGCGCGATGACCGAGATCGGCTGTCCGGTCTGGTTTGCCATGGTCGTGCCGACCTTGAAGAGGTCGGGGTAGCCCACCGCGATCGCCAGGCTGGAGTTCTTGGCCAGGTTGAGGTACTGGCTGGTGAGCGGCGGCACGATGATCCGGAGCGCCTGCGGGAAGACGACGAGGCGCAACGTGTCGCCGTCGGACAGGCCGAGCGCGTGCGCCGCCTCCACCTGTCCGCGGCGCACCGCCTGGATGCCGCCGCGGATGACCTCGGCGATGAATGCCGCGGTGTAAAGGACGAGGCCGACGAGGATGGCGGTGAAGGCCGTCGAGAGGGAGAGGCCACCGCTGAAGTTGAAGCGGCCGGCGACGGGCACGTCGAATCGCACGGGCGCCAGCAGGACCCACGCGACGACCGCCAGGCCGAGCAGGCCGATGCTGCCGACCAGCCCTGCGTGCCGGCTCAGCCACCCGCCGCCGGCGCCCTCGCGCTGCCGGCGACGCTCTCGCCGCGCGCCGATCGAGCGTCCGGCGATGACCAGGGCGGCCGCGACGACGACGATGGCCAGCCAGGGGAGGAATGTCGATAGCAGCTGCGGGGACGGGACGATCAGGCCGCGCTGGTTCAGGAAGATCGCGCCGCCCACCGAGAAGCTCTCCTGCACCGGTGGCAGCTGGACCAGCACCACGAAATAGATGACGAACAGCTGGAGCAGGAGTGGCGTGTTGCGGATCAGCTCGATGTACGCACCAACCAGACGCGACAGCAGCCAGTTCGGCGAGAGTCGGGCGACACCGAGGACGACGCCCAGGGCGGTGGCCAGCACGATGCCGACCACGCTGACGAACACGGTGTTGAGCACGCCGACGAGGAACGCCTGGCCGTAGGTGTCGCTGGCGCTGTACGGGACCGGGCTGTCACCGATCTCGAACCCGGCGCGCTGGCCCAGGAAGCCATAGCCGAACGTGAGGCTGCGTTCGGACATGGCCGAGAGCAGATTGCTGGCGAGGAAGGCAACGCCGATGCCGACCGCCAGCAGCACGATGACCTGCGTCAGGACGCGCAGGACACGGACGTCACGCCACGGTTTCACCGCGGCGTGCTCGTGGGGCACTGGAGAGCTGGTCACCTCGACGGAAAGGTTCGCTCCGGAGCGGACATCCGTCCGCCCCGGAGCGCGTGAGCTGCTGCCGCTGTCCTACCGGTACGGCGGGGCGTAGAGGAGACCGCCGTCGGTCCACAGGGCGTTCGGGCCACGCTCGAGCTCGAACTGCGTGCCGGGGCCGAGGTGACGGTCATAGATCTCGCCGTAGTTGCCGACGGCCGAGATCATCGTGACCACCCAGTCAGGCTCCAGGCCGAGGCCCTCGCCCAGCTCCGGGTTCGCGGCGCCCAGGAGTCGCTGGACGACCGGGTTCTCGCTCGTGGACGCCATGTCCGCGACATTGTCCTGGGTGATGCCCTGCTCCTCGGCCTCGAAGGTGGCGAAGACGACCCACTTCACGATGTTGAACCACGCATCGTCGCCGAGCGGCACGACGGGTCCGAGCGGCTCCTTCGACATCACCTCGTCGAGGATGACGTGGTCGTCGGGGTTGCTCAGCGCGGTGCGCTGGGCGAGCAGCTGCGAGCGATCGCTGGTGACCGCGTCGCACTGGCCGTCGTCGTAGGCCTGGTAGGTCTGCGTGTCATCACCGAACGGAAGCGGCGTGAAGTCGATGCCCTGCGCCGCGAAGACATCGGCCAGGTTCAGCTCGGTGGTGGTGCCGGTCTGAACGCAGATCGTTGCACCGGCAAGGTCGGCGAGGGCCTCGATGCCGGCATCGGCGCGGACCATCATGCCCTGGCCGTCGTAGAACGTCGTGGGGGCGAACAGGCCCCAGGTGGTGTCGCGGGTGACGGTCCACGTCGTGTTGCGGATGAGGACGTCAACCTCGCCGCTCTGGAGCGCCGTCGGGCGTCCATCGGCGCTGACCGGACGGAACTCGACCGCCTCGGGATCGCCGAGCACGGCGGCGGCGATGGCGCGGCAGAAGTCGACGTCGAAGCCGGCATTCTCGCCGTTCTCATCGACGAAGCCGAAGCCCGGCAGGCCGTCGTTGACGCCGCAGATCAGCTGGCCGCGATCCTGGACGAGCGCCAGGCGGCCTTCCGTTGGCGTCGGTGCCGGCGCCTCGCTCTCTTCACCGGGCGACTCGGCGGCGGCCTGCGACTCGGGAGCCTCGGACGGCTCCCCACTCGAGCTCGGCGGCGGCGTGTCGCCGCACGCGGTGACCACCAGCGCCAGGATGACGACGCCGATGATGGACAGGACGGAACGGGACATGGACGACCTCCCTCATGCCATGTGAACGGCCGCCGACCCTGGACACGGGCCGCAGCTTGGTGCCAATCGCTCCCCATCATGCCTTGTGCGGGCAAGCCCCCGACACGACCGAGCGCGTGGCGCGCGCCTTCGCTCGGCCTCGGCGAAGAGTCGTGACCGATGCCGCCGCGATAATGACCGGCGTGGAGCAGGTCGAGATCGTGGTCGCGCACAACGAGCGCGCGACCATCCGCGTCGGTGACATCTTCCTCAAGATCGACGCGGACCAGTCGCGTACCGATGTCGAGCTCGAGGCGATGGAACTGGCGCCGATCCCGACCCCGGCGGTGCTGTGGCGAAACCCTCCGGTGCTGGCGCTTGCCCGGCTACCGGGGAGTGCGCTCGGTCACCTCGGCGAGCCGTCGACCGCCCCATCGGCGGCGTGGCGTGCGGCCGGCGCCGCGGTCCGCACGCTCCACGATGCGCCGCTGCCGCCGTGGCCCAGCAGCCGGGTGGATCAGTCGGCCTCCGATCTCGACGACGAATGCCAACGGCTCATCAGCGCGGGCATCCTTCCGGCCAACCTGGTCACCCGCAACCGCGAGGTTGCCGACGCCGTGTTCCGGCAGTGGAGGCCGGCGTTCATCCATGGCGACCTGCAGGTCGACCACGTGTTCATCGACGGTGACGAGGTGACCGGCGTGCTCGACTGGTCGGAGGCGGGCCAGGGCGATGCCCTGTATGACCTCGCCACCCTGACGCTGGGCCACGAGGAGCGGCTCGGTGACGTCGTCGAGGGCTACGGCGCCGACGTCGACCTCGAGGTGATCCGTGGGTGGTGGTCGCTGCGAAGCCTGCTCGGTATCCGTTGGCTGATCGAGCACGGCTTCGACCCGTTCCTGCCGGGCTGCGAGGTCGACGTGCTCAGATCGCGGATGTGAAGCCGCGGATCGCCACGGAGGCGAGTGGTGGAGATGAGGGGACTCGAACCCCTGACCCCCGCGATGCGAACGCGGTGCTCTCCCAGCTGAGCTACATCCCCAACGGGTCCGGCCGTTGAGCCGGCGGCGAGTATAGCAAAGGACTGCGGCCCTTCCCGAGATAGAACATCTGTTCTATCATCGTTGGTCCAATGCAGACCGATGGCGCCGTTTCGTCGTCCCTCAGCCAGGCGCTCGAGACCCTTCGTGCACGCGGGCTCGGCCTGCGTCGGGGGAGCCAGCCGGCGGCGCTGGAGCAGGCACGCCCATCGGTTCCGAGCGGGTATGTCGAGCTGGATGCCGCGCTGGCTGGTGGGCGGGGAGGGACGGGGGGGTGGCCGCGTGGCGCAGTGGCGCTGCTCGACGCTCCACTCGGGAGCGGGGCGTCCACGCTGGCGCTGACGACGCTCGCCGCAGCGCAGGCCGCCGGTGGCCTCACGGCCTGGCTCGATCTCGACGGGACCTTCGATCCGTCCACCGCCGCGCGCCTTGGCGTCAGCCTCGAGTGGCTCCTGGTGGCGCGGCCGCGCGACCCCGCCGAGTCGGTCGAGCTGGCCGCGTGGCTCGGTCGATCGGGGCTCATCGACGCGCTCGTCCTCGACCTCGGCGAGCGTTCAGCGCCGGATCGTCGCGCGCTGGATCGGCTGGGCCAGCTGCTGGCGCGATCGGCTGCCACGGCGGCGCTGATTCTCGCGCCGGGCGGACGCGTCAGTGCCGGCGCGGCCGCCGGCGTGCGCGTCGCGCTGCATCGGTCCGCCTGGCTGGCGGTCGGTCGCGACCTCGTCGGCCAGCGCGTGGAGGCGGTCGTCGAGCGTCATCGCTGGGCGCTGGCCGGTGGCTCGGCGCAGCTCGACCTGTGGTTCGGCGAGGGGCGGCGAATCGATCCGCTGGTGCGTGCCGCGGCCCAGCCGCGGATGCTCGAGGTCGAGCGTCCTGCCCTCCGGGTGGTTCGGAGCGCGTGATGCGCCGATCTATCGGCCGAATCCCACGCGAGCTCGGATTGGTGCGCTGCTTGGCCGATCTATCGGTCAAGGTGGCACGATGACCCGGCTTCTTGCGCTCGTCTGGCCGGAGCTGCGTCAGCCGGACGCCGATACGCAGCCATTCGACGGGATGCTCGACGCCCTCGACGACCTCTCGCCGCGGGTGGAGGCGGTCGACACCGGCGTGGCGCTGGTCGACATCACCGGCCTCGAGCCGATGTGGGGACCGGAGCGGCGCATCGCGGCCCGTGCCGTCATGCTGGCCCGCGCCGTCACGCCACTGCGCACTCGCTGCGGGATCGGCGACAACCGGTGGCTGGCGACCCTCGCCGCACGCCTGGCTCGCTTCGAGCGGCCCGACGCGCCCGCGGCACTCCATGCGCTCGCGGGCGAGGAGCTGCGCGACCTGCCGCTGAGCCTGCTGCCCGCCGATGCCGCCACGCGCCAGCGCTTCACGCTCTTTGGCCTGACCACCATGGGCCAGTTGGCCGGCCTGCCGCGCTCCGCCGTTGGCGCCCAGTTCGGGGTGGTGGGTGAGCGGCTCCAGGCGCTCGCGCGCGGCCATGATCAGCGGCCGATCGTGCCTCGCCGCCGTCCCGAGCGCGTGGAGGCCCGAGACACGTTCGAGACGCCGCTGGACGGCATCGGTTCGGCGACGCTCACGGTGCGACGCCTCGCCGCGGAGCTGTGTGATCGGCTTCGAGCGCGCCATCTCGCCCCCGGCCGAGCGGTGCTGACCCTCCGCTTCGAGGACGCCCCGGCGTTGCGCGTCGCGCAGCCATTTCCACAGCCGGCGCTCGAGCCGGATTGGATCGCGCGGCTGCTCCTGTCTCGGGTCGAGGCTGCGACGCGGGCTTGCGCAGGGATGCTGCCTCAGCGCGATATCTGGCAAGAACCGCCGCCAGAGCCACGGGTCGCATCGGTCCACCTGGCGTTCGACCGCCTGGCGGACCCCTCAACCAGCCAGCTCCCCGCCTTCGAGGCGCGAGCCGGACGCTGGGAGGAGCTGCGCTGGTCGCTGGAGCGGATCCGGCATCGGTTCGGGGAGGGCAGGCTCTGGCGAGCGACCACGGAACGACCGATGGCGGCGCTGCCCGAGCTTCGGTCGCGGCTGGTCGACATCGGTCCATGACGCGCATCCATACCGACCATCCGCTGGTCCAGGTCGAGACCGATGCCGCCGGCACGCCGACCCGCCTGCGCATGGACGGCACCGATCACGGCGAGCTCGGCATCTGCAACCGATGGCGGGTCGACGATGGCTGGTGGCGCGAGCCGGTCGCGCGCGCCTGTTACAAGGTCGTCACGCGCTCTGGCCTGCTGTGCACGATCTTCCTCGACGAGATTCGCGGCACCTGGCATCTCGAGCGTATCTTCGATTGACATCGTCGCGGCGCGTGGCACCGCTCATGCGAGGAATACGCTCATGAACGACTTCGATCGACAGCCCGGAGCCATTGACGACCCCGGTATGAAGGGTGGCATCGAGCCCGACGAGGAGCGCTTCCCGCCCGGCGACACGGCCGGCAACACCGGTGGACCCGGCGAGCCGAGTGCGGCCGAGCTGGATCTGCCCGGTCCCGACGACCCGGTCGCGTGGAGCTATGTCGAGCCGAACACCCCGGTGGCCGGCCCGAACGGCGAGGAGCTCGGTCGCGTCGAGCAGATGTTGGGCACCGAGGGCGAGGGCATCTTCCATGGCATTGCCGTCAAGCCGTCGCGCGGCGGCGACGCCCGCGTCGTGCCGGCCGATGCCGTGACGCGCCTGACGTCGGCCAAGGTCGAGATCGCCTGGACCGCCGACCAGCTGGCCGCGGGCGAGGAGTACGAACCGATCGGGGGCTGACCAAGGCACCGGCTAGGATGGGCCGATGAACGACGGCCCGCACATCGTCGATCGCCTCTGGCCGGACCCGGCAGCCGAGATTCCGCTCGACGACGCGATGGCGTCGTTCGCCCCGAAGGACCTGCCCTCCGGACGGCCGCTGGTGGCGATCAACATGGTCACCAGCGTCGATGGACGCGCCCAGCTGCGGGGAACCGCCGAGGGCCTCGGCAGCCGGACCGATCGACGGCTGATGCGCCTGTACCGCGCCGCATTCGATGCCGTCGGCAGCGGCAGTGGCACGTTGCGAGCGACCGGCATCTGGCTGCGCGTCGGCGACGACCTTGCCGCTCGGCGTGCGGCGGAAGGACGTCCCCCGAACCCGGTCGGCGTCGTGATCGCCGGTGCCGAGCAGGTGCCCACCGAGGGCAGCTGGTACGAGGGCGACGAGCCGCGCATCCTCATCGTCGGTCGCGACAACGCGCTCACCGACGCCCCGTCGGGCACGGAGCTTCTGCGCGCCCCCGACGAGCGGCCGGAGCCGGCCTGGGTGCTCGAGCAGCTCTGGTCGCGTGGCATCCGTTCATTGCTGCTCGAGGGCGGGCCGCACATCAACGCCGCCTTCCTCGACCAGGAGCTCATCGACGAGGTGTACTGGACCATCGGCGCGCACCTGTTGGGCACCGATGCTCTGCGCATGATCGCCCCGGTGCCGGGCGGCTCTCCGTATGCCGATGAGCCGCGCCATGGGCGCCTGACCAGCGTCCTGCGACACGGCGACGAGCTCTTCGTTCGCTACCGATTCGACGCCGACCGCTAGCATCCGCGGGTGGCTGCTTTCGACCTCGGGCGCATCGGCGCCTGGGCGCACCTTGACTCCTTGTCAGCGACCGATGCTCGCGCCTGGGCGCGCCGCGTGGACGAGCTGGGCTTCGGCACGCTGTGGGTGCCCGAGACGGTTGGACGCGAGCCGCTGACCCTGCTCGGGATGCTGTCGGGCGAGACGTCGCACATCAACCTCGGCACGAGCATCGTGAGCATCTGGGGCCACGACGCCCAATCGACCCGCATGGCGGCGCTAACGCTGTCGGAGGCAACGCGCGGGCGATTCGTGCTCGGGCTCGGAGTCAGCCATCCGCACCTCGCGGCCAAGCTCCGCGGCCACTCGTTCGATCGCCCGGTGTCGCGGATGCGCGAGTTCCTCGCCGCATATCGGTCCGCCGTCTACAAGGGACCGATGGCCGACGCGGGCGAGCCGCCGGTCCTCGTCGCCGCGCTGCGCGAGCGCATGACCGACCTGGCCGCGACCGACGCGGATGGTGCCTTCCCGTACCTCGTCACGCCCGCGCGGGTGCGCTGGATGCGCGAGCGACTCGATGCCGCCGCTCCGGGCAGCCGTCCGACGCTGGCCGTGACACTGCCGTTCGCCATGGACGACCGCGATGGCCACGCCGCGCGCGCCTACCTCAAGCCGTACCTGCGCACACCGACATATCACGCATCGTGGGAGCTCCAGGGGTTCGACGGCTCCGACTGGGCGCCGCCCGGCAGCGACCGCCTGGTGGCGGCCATGGTTGCGACCGGCTCCGGAGCCGATGCGCGCGACCGCGTCGCGGAGCTGCTTGGCGCGGGAGCCGACCACGTGGCGATCATCCCGATCGGTCCCGACGGCACGACCGAGCACCTGCCCGCGCTGGAGGCCGTCGGCGCATGAGGCTGCGCCTCGCCGTCGTCGCGGGCGTGATGCTGCTGGCGGCATGCGGCAGTCCGACCCCCACGCCCGCCGAGAGCGTGGCGACGCCGTCGGCCACACCGGCGGGCGCGCTTGTGAGCTCGGCCGGCGGGCTCGCCGCCGAGCAGGTCGTGCCCCGGCCGGTCCAGCGTCCGGACCAGCCCGTTCTGGATGCGACGTTCCGCGTCGCGCTCGTCGCCGATCACTGCGTCGACCGCGATCTCCCCGCGCCGAACGCGATCGATCCGGTCTTCACGATCCTCGACCGCTCCTACGGACTGGACGCTGTCTACGCGCCGGACGACCTGGTGGCGGCATCGGCGGCCGGGTTCTCCGGCGGCTCGGGCACCAAGCTGGTGCGCTCGGCGATCATCGGTGACCTCGGTGAGCTTCTGGCCGCGTCGCGGGACGCCGGACTGGCGATTGCCATCGAATCGGCGTATCGCTCGTACGCGAGCCAGACGGCCACGCTCGACATCTGGACCGCCCGCCTCGGGCCCGCGGCGGCGCTCCTGCGCACGGCTCGCCCCGGCCACTCGGAGCACCAGCTCGGCACGGCCATCGACTTCACGTCGCCCGGCTGGAGCGGCCGGGTCGGCGACTGGGCCACCGAGTCGGCCGAGGGTGTCTGGATGGCCCAGCACGGCTGGGAGTACGGGTTCGTCATGAGTTACCCGCCCGACTCGCAGCCGGCGACCTGCTTCGCGTACGAGCCATGGCACTTCCGCTGGATCGGGCGCGACGCCGCCGCCGAGCAGCGCACCTCCGGCCTCGACCTCCGTCACTTCCTCGAGCGGTTCGCGGTTCCGTGAGCGAGTCGGTGCTCCAGCCACGCGCGGTGGCAGCCGCAGGTCGCCTGGCGGCGACGATCCCGCCCGAGGACATGGATCGGCTCCGACGCCGGACGCTATGGACCCTGTTCGCCGTCGCCGCCCTCGGAAGCACGGGCTACATCGCGGCCGTCACGGTCGGGACGCTGGTCGCGGCCGAGCTGGCCGGCGGCCCGGCGCTCGGCGGCCTTCCGACGGCGACCACCACCATCGGGACGACCGTGGCGGCGGCGTTCATCGCCCTGCTCATGCTGCGGGTGGGCCGCCGGAACGGCGTATTGGTCGGCCTCATGGTCGGCGTCGCCGGCGGTGTCACGGTGCTTGGATCGGTGCTGGCGGCCTCCATCCCGCTGCTGCTCGTCGGCAGCGCAATGACCGGCTTTGCGAACGGGACCGGCAACCTGGGGCGGTACATCGCCGCCGACCTCGCGCCGCCCGCACGACGTGCCTCGGCCATCGGCACGGTGGTGTGGGGCTCGACCATCGGCGCCGTCGGCGGCCCGAACCTCGTCGCGCCGGCCGGCGAGATTGCCGCCTCCCTTGGCCTGCCGGAGCTTGCGGGCGCCTACGCGCTGACCGTCGGTTTTCTGGGCCTCGCCTGGCTGCTGGCGGCGGTCATGCTCCGCCCGGAACCGTACGCCCTGGCCGATCCATCGGCGCTATCGGCTCGCCAGGAGGCCGACGGCCCAGCGCCGTCGCTGGGCCGCCTGCTGGCGCACCCGACCGTCCTCGTCGCGCTCGTGACACTGGTCGCCACCCAGGTGGTGATGGTGCTGATCATGACGATGACCCCGCTGCACCTCATCGACCACGGCCATGGCCTTGCGACCGTCGGCTTCGTGCTCTCGGCGCACACCTTCGGCATGTTCGCGCTGTCACCCATCTCCGGGCGCCTGACCGATCGGTTCGGCAGCCCGCGCATCATCGCGGCCGGCCTGTGCACACTGGCGATCGCCGCGCTCCTGGCCGCGCTCTCCCCGGCAAATGGCGGGATCCTGCTCACCCTTGCCCTGTTCCTGCTCGGCTACGGCTGGAACCTGGGCTTCGTGGCCGGGTCGTCGATGCTGACCGGCGGCCTCGCCCTCGCCGAGCGGACGCGCGTCCAGGGCGTTGCCGACAGCCTGATCTGGGGCACGGCCGCGGTGTCGAGCCTGTCGTCCGGCATCATCGTGGCCGGCGCGTCGTACACGGCCCTCGGCTTTCTCGGAATCGGTCTGGTCGTCCTGCCCGTCGCGCTGCTCCTGGCGAAGCGGCGTCAGCTCGATGCGGCGTCCGCGTCGTGATCCGCACCGAGCGGCTGCTCCTCCGCCGCTGGCGCGACGCCGACCGGGAGCCCTTCGCGGCCATGAACGCGGATCCGGCGGTGGTCGAGCATCTGCAGGGACCGATGTCTCGCGAGCGCTCCGACGACTTCATCGACCGCATCGAGGCGCATTGGGAGGAGCACGGGTGGGGCCTGTGGGCTGTCGAGGTGCCCGAGGTCGCTCCCTTCATCGGCTACGTCGGCCTGTGGCCGGCCGACTACGTTCAGCCGGGCATGGTCGAGGTCGGCTGGCGGCTGGCGCACGAGCACTGGGGTCACGGATATGCGACCGAGGCAGCTCGGGCCGCGCTGGAGTACGGGTTCACCGACGTCGGCCTGGCCGAGATCGTCTCCTTCACCGTCCCGCAGAACGAGCGATCGTGGCGAATCATGGAGCGCATCGGCCTCGTACGTGACCCGAGCGGTGACTTCGATCACCCCCGCGTCGATCCGGTCGCTTATCCGGAGCTCGTGCGGCACGTCTTGTATCGGCTCTCGCGCGACGGCTGGTTCTTCTCACGATAGAACAAACGTTCTATCATTCGTCGTCCGATGGGCACGCCGGACGAGTACTGCGAGCTTCACGCGCACACGAACTTCAGCTTTCTCGATGGTGCCAGCCATCCCGAGGAGCTGATCGCCCGAGCGGCCCAGCTCGGGCTGCCGTCGTTGGCCATCACCGACCACGCCGGCCTGTATGCCGCCGTTCGCGCCTGGAAGGCCGCGCAGGAAACCGAGACCGATGCCGCCCGGGAGGCGGGACTGTCGCCGGTGCGGCCGATCATCGGCCTCGAGATCGCCATCCCGCGCACCGATGACGAGGTCCGCCTGGCACGTCGCGGCCGCAAGCTGAACGACCCGCTGCGCGGGGAGAAGGCGAGCCGCGGCTGGCCCGGCGAGTTCCACGCCGGACCCATGCCGGGCGACCACCTCGTTCTGCTCGCCCGTGATGTCGACGGCTACACCGCCCTCTCGCGGCTCGCATCACGCGGCCACCTCGCCGGCGAGAAGCAGTTCCCGGTCTTCGAGCGCACGACTGTCGAGGCGGCACTGGACGATGCCCGCGGCCATCTCTTCGGCCTGACCGGCTGCCGCAACGGCGAGGTCCCGCGCCGCCTGCTGGCGGGCGAACGCGACGGGGCGCTGGCTGCGGCCCGGGCATGGGCCAGCCACTTCGCCGAGGGCGACTTCCACGTCGAGCTCGGCCACCATCTGCAGCCCGACGACGACTGGCTCGTCGCGCAGCTGGCAGTACTCGCCGAGGAGATTGGCCTCCCGACGGTCGTGACCAACGAGGTCCACTACGCCGATCCCGACGGGCATCGGCTCCAGGACGTGCTCGTCTGCATCCGACATGGCGCGACGCTCGACGAAGCCCGCGAGCTACTGCTGCCCAACGCGGAATATCGGCTCAAGACCGGCCGCGAGCTGGCCCGCATCGGCGCCGCTCTGCCGGACGAGAGCAGCCGCCTCGCGTGGCAGGCGGGTATGGCGCGCAGCGCCGCCATCGGCGATGGGTGTCGCCTTGAGCTCGGCTTCGAGCGCTATCGGTTTCCGGGGTTCAGCGTGCCGGAGGGGGAGACCGCGTTCTCATACCTGTACCAGCTTGCACACGCCGGCTTACTGCGCCGTTATCGGCCGCTTACCAAGCGCGCTCTCCAGCAGCTGACGCACGAGCTCGACATCATCGATCGCACCAACCTCGCCGAGTTCTTCCTGATCGTGTGGGACCTGATGGAGTTCGCGCGGGAGCGCGGGATCATCGGCCAGGGGCGGGGGAGCGCCGGTGATTCGATCGTGGCCTATTGCCTGGGCATCACCAAGGTCGACCCGATCGAGCACAAGCTCCTGTTCGAGCGCTTCATCAACGAGGCGCGCGCCCTGCCGGACATCGACATCGACTTCGACGTCAACCGGCGCGAGGAGGTGATCCAGTACCTCTACACCCGCTACGGCGCCGACCACGCCGCGATGGTCTGCACCATCGTGACCTACCGCGCTCGGAGCGCCGTGCGCGAGGTTGCCAAGGCGCTCGGCTTCCCACCCGACGGCATCGATGCGCTGGCGAAGGCGCTCGACACCCGGGATGCGAGCGACGTGGCGCGCGACCTCGCCCTCGATGGGTCGTTCGCCTGGCTGTTCGACGAGCTCGGCATCGACATGGCCGATGCGGCCGTCCCGCCCGGTCGCGATGGTCGGGGCTCGGCGCACGTGCATCCGACCTCCGACTCGTCGTGGAACTCGCGCCCGCGGCCCACCCTGGATCCTCGGCCGGTCAACGAGGGCGGGTGGGTTCCGCCGAAGCGGCCACGCGTGCTCGACGCATCGGTCACCAGCGTCAAGCACGAGGCAGCCGAGACCAAGCGCTATGCGCGGTCCGGCGAGCTGGTCGGGCAGGAGCTGCGGCTGCCGACGCCGCGCGACAACGGCTCGCCCGGTCCGTCGAGCGGGCGTCCGGCGATCGTGCGGCTGGATCCCGAGAGCGGCATGGCGGTCGAGGAGCGACGACGGGTGCGCGTCGTGCCCGAGGCGCCGGCTCTCGACGCCGAACCTCACCACGCGCCGAGGAACCGATGGCAGTGGCTGCTCCAGCTGTGCGCCGAGATCGACGGCTTCCCGCGCCACCTCGGCATCCACGTCGGCGGCATGCTGGTCACGCGGACGCCGCTCATCGACCTTGTCCCGATCGAGCGCGCCACCATGCCCGGCCGGGTCGTCACCCAGTACGACAAGGAGGACATCGAGCAGCTCGGCCTGGTGAAGATCGACCTGCTCAGCCTGAGGACCCTCGGCGTCGTCAGCGACGCGCTGGACCGCATCGAGCGCGACACGGGGCAGCGCATCGACCTCGACAGCCTCCCGCACGACGATCCGGAGGTCTTCCACTCCATCCAGGCCGCCGACACGGTCGGCATGTTCCAGATCGAGAGCCGCGCCCAGATGCAGGCGCTGCCCAAGGCTCGGCCCGAGCGCTTCGAGGATCTCGTGGTCCAGGTCGCGATCATCCGGCCCGGCCCGGTGCAGGGCAACGCCGTCCACCCCTACCTGCGCCGCAGGGCCGGCGAGGAGCCGGTCACCTACGCGCACCCCTCCCTCGAGCCGATCCTGAGCGACACCCTCGGCGTGATCCTCTACCAGGAGCAGGTCATGCAGGTGGCCATCGAGGTGTGCGGCTACTCCGCCGTCGAGGCCGATATCTTCCGCAAGGCGATGGGCAGCCATCGGTCCCACGCCAAGATGCAGGCCGAGCGCGGCCGATTCGTCGCCGGCGCCATGCGCACCGGCCTGACGGAAGGTGACGCCAACGCGCTCTTCGAGAAGTGCAGCGCCTTCGCCGAGTTCGGCTTCGCCCGGGCCCACGCCGCCGCGTTCGCGAAGATCAGCTACGACACCGCCTGGCTCAAGCGCTACTACCCGGCGCACTACACCGTCGGTGTGCTGAACAACCAGCCGATGGGCTTCTATTCGCCCGCGGTCGTCATCAATGACGCCAAGCGCCACGGCATCGCGGTCCTGCCGATCGACGTCAACGAATCGGCCTGGGAGCACGACACGCGCTGGATCGATGACGCGTGGGCCATCCGCCTCGGCCTGCGCCAGGTCAAGGGCATCGACGAGCGCGCCCGCGGGACGCTCGAGCGCGAACGAGCGAACGGCCCCTACACCAGCGTCCGCGATTTCGTCGCCCGCACCGGCCTCGGTGAGCAGGTGGTCGAGCGGCTGATCAACATCGGCGCCTTCGACTGGACCGATACGCCTCGCCGCGAGCTCCTCTGGCAGCTGCGCACCACCCTGGCCGATGCCGACCCCGCGAAGCCGGCGTTGGGCCTGACCGACGACGCTCAGCGCGCCATCGGCGCCTCGCTGCCGCCGATGACGGCATCGGAGAAGGTTGCCGCCGACTACCGCGACACCGGCGTCAGCCCGCACATCCATGCCGTCGAGCTGTTCCGCGAGCGGCTCACGGCGCGCGAGGTCATCACGGTGGGTGAGGCCGCCCGGCGTCGCGATCGGTCCCAGATCAGGTTGGCGGGCCTGGCGGTCAGCATCCAGCACCCGATGACGGCCAAGAACTTCGTCTTCATCGCGCTCGAGGACGAGACCGGGATGATCAACGTGACTCTGCGGCCGCAGGTCTACCAGGCGCATCGGGCATTGCTGCACCGGCATCCACTGCTGGTCATCGACGGACGACTCCAGGTCGAGGGTGCCGTGCTGAACGTCATCGCCCAGCGGCTCCGCAGCGTCGACGAGACCCTCGACGGGATCGCCGAGAAGCTGCCGCTTGCCAAGCAGCAGAGGATGTTCCGATGACCAGCAGCTGGATCGCCGAGAGCTACCGACTGATCGCGCCGAAGCGCTGCGGCGGCTGAGGGGGGAACCGATGGGCGCCGGAGCGCGTCCGGCACGAAACGACGCTGCGCAGCATCGATCAACGCCCACACAGAGGAGGACGATCGATGCGACGTCCCTGGCGACCATTCCTGGCGGCCACGGCCGCACTGCTCATCACCGCTGCCCCGGCCCTCGCCTGTGGCGGGCTCATCGGCCCGAACGGTGCCGTCAACCTGCTGCGCACCACGACCTTCGCCGGCTACCACGATGGGGTCGAGCACTACGTCACCGCCTTCCAGTTCGCCGGTGGCGGCGGCGCCTTCGGGTCCATTACCCCGCTGCCGGACATCCCGTCGAAGGTCGAGCGCGGAGGCGACTGGACGCTCCAGCGCCTCATCCTCGAGACTGATCCGCCCGCCTTCGAGGCGTTCCGCACCCTCGGCGGCGTGGAGGCGGCCGCGGCCGACGAGGCCGAGGTCCTGCTCGAGACGACGATCGACGCGCTCGACATCACGATCCTCCGCGGTGGCGGCGACGAGGTCGGGCTGTGGGCCAAGAACCACGGATTCCGGCTGCCGCCTGACGCGCCCGAGGTCCTCGACTTCTATGCGGACCGCAGCCCGATCTTCATGGCTGCCGCGTTCGACGCCGATGCGGCCGCGGCCCGTGGCCAGGCGGTCGGCGACGGGACGCCGGTCCACCTCACCATCCCGACGGACAATCCGTGGGTACCGCTGCGCATCCTCGGCCTTGGGAAGTCCTCGGCGGAGACGGTCCAGGCGGACGTGTACCTGCTGACCGACGATAAGCCGGCCATGCTGCCGAACCCCGAGGCGTTCCTGGAGGCAAATGGCCTGCTGCTGGACCACAGCGCCCCGGCCACCGAGCCGCTGCTGACCGACCTGCGCTCCGACGTGGGCATGGAGTGGGTGCCCGACGATGCCTGGCTCACCAAGGTGGTGATCGACTCGCCTGCCGACGCGCTCGACTTCGACCTCGCCATCGACGCCTCGGGCGCGGGCAATCCATCGCCGGTCGACGCAGGCTACGCGCCGTTCAGCGGCAACCCGCTGCCCCGCTCACCCATCGCCGTGTACCTGCTGCTCATGGCGGTTGCCATCGTGGCGGTGCCCGTGGCGCTCGCCCGGGTCGCGCGGCGCGGCCCGTTCGCCGGTCCGCCAGCCGCGGCATGAGCCGAATCGCTTGTCCGGTGGTCGTATCGCTGCTCCTGCTGGGAGTGGCAACGACCGCCGGATGCGCCGCCTCGCCGCAGACCGTGACGATCACGATCCACTACTCCGGCTTCGACCCGACGGAGATCAGTGTGCCGCGCGGCGTGCCGATCACCTTCGTGCTGGTCAACGAGGATCCGATCGATCACGAGTGGCTGATCGGCGACGAGGCCTTCCACCAGAAGCACCGGACGGGCACGCACGCTGGCCATGGTGCAGTCCCGAACGAGGTGTCGATCCCGGCACTCCAGACCGTGACGACCACGATCACTTTCGACGATCCCGGCCGCGTCGCCTACATCTGCCATCTCCCGTCGCACGAGGAATACGGCATGGTCGGCTGGCTCACCGTGGGGAAGTGATCCGCCCGTGCGGCGCCACCAACGCCGCCAGCGCAAAGTTCTGCGACGACTGCGGAGCGGCGCTAACGACTTCCTAGACGGCGGCTTCCGGTGCGCCCAGCAGCACCGGCAGGATGCTGCCGAAGAAGTAGCCCGCCACGCCGGCGACCGCGCCAAGCAGCAGAATCTCGAGGCCGGACGACCACCACGACCGATGCGTCCATCGGCTCTTGACGACCCCGATGCTGAAGAGCACGGCCAGCGTCGCTACGACGGAGGCGATGACCGCGGCTTCGCCGGTGACGAACAGATGCGGGACGATCGGAGGCAGGGAGCCAAGCCCGAAGGCGGCGCCCATGATCAGCGCGCCCTGCAACGGCGACCCGCCGCCCTCCTCCACGGCCAGCCCGAGCTCCTTCTCGACCATCGTCTTGAGCAGCACGTCCGGATGCTCGGCCATCATCCGCGCGACATCCCTCGCCTGGTCGTGTGGCAGCCCCTCCTGCTCGAACAGGTAGGCGACCTCGGCCTCCGCCTCGCCCGGACGCTGGTGAACCTCCTCGCGCTCCTCGACGATCTGAGCATCGAAGATCTCGCGCTGGCTCTTGCTGCCGATGTACTCGCCGGCGGCCATGCTGAAGATGCCGGCCAGCGCCGACGCGATGCCGGCGACGAGCACCACGTATCGATCGTCCGACGCGCCTGCCACCGTGCTGACGACGGCGAGCGTGCTGACCAGGCCGTCCTGCGCCCCGAAGATCACCTCGCGGATCTCGCCGAGCAGGCTCGCCTTGCGGCGCTCATCGGTGAGGTGGGCCTCGAGGAACGCGTGGTCGAACTCGTCCGGACCCATCGTGGCGCGCGCGTCCTCGTTCGCCAGGAGCTCGGCGGTGCGATCGTCCATGAACCGATGCTAGCCGAGCGTCGTATCCGCTGTGAGGGAACGTTCCGTGGCGCCGCAGCGTCCGGGACGCCACATCGCTCGGGAGGGAAGCCCAATGCGCCTACGCCAGCGGAGCCGGAGGTCCATCGGCCTCCTCGCAGTCCTATTCACCATCGCCCTGGCCCTAGCGGCATGTGGCTCGCAAGCCGGCTCGGGCATCTTCTCCAACGTCGGCGATGAGCTCGTCGATGCGCCAGCCGCCGGAGGCGACGGCGACCTCCAGGTCCCGGCCGCATCGGGTGCGCCCGAGGAGCCGACCGAGGGCGGCGGTCCGGCGTCCGCGCCCGGCAATGCGGCGCCGGTCGAGCAGCGCATCATCAAGACGGGCCAGGTCACGCTCGAGGTGGACAACGTCGCCTCGACCCTGGGCGAAGTCCGCAGCCTGGCCGATGCGCTCGGCGGCTATGTCGGCGGGTCGCAGGCCGGCACGCTCGAGGAGAGCGCCACGCTGACGCTGCGCGTCCCGGCGGCGCGCTTCGAGGAGCTGCTCGGCCGGCTCCACGAGCTCGAGTCGGTGAAGGTCATGGGCGAGTCGACGACCGAGCAGGACGTGACGCGCGAGATCGTCGACCTCGATGCGCGCATCCGCAATCTCGAGGCCTCGGAGGCGTCGTATCGCGCGCTGCTCGAGCGTGCGGAGCGGATCGAGGACATCCTGAGCGTGCAGTCGCGCCTCGACGAGGTGCGCGGTCAGATCGAGCAGCTCCGTGGGCAGCTCCAGACCGTCGAGGGCCAGGCGGACCTCTCGACGCTGACGGTCACGCTGATCCCGCGCGGCGAGCCGGTCCAGGCGGTGCAGGCCACCTGGGACCCGGGCGCGCAGCTGGAGAGCGCGGTCGCGGCGCTGGTCGGGTTCGGCCAGGGCGTCCTCGACGCGCTGATCTGGTTCGTCATCGTGTGGATCCCGATCCTCCTGCTGCTCGGCGTCATCGGGGTCGTGGTCTGGCGCGTCGCGCTCGAGGTGCGCCGCCGCTGGGACGTCGCGCCAGAGCCGCCGGGGACCGAACCGATGCGCTAGACTCGCGCCGAGTCCTTTAAGGCCGGCACCGTGATGCCGGGAAGGAGATCGATGCAGATCGCCGCGCACGAGATCGAAACACCTGCGACGCCCGCCGCCGGACCGCGGCTGGCGTCGTTTTCACGTCCGGGCCTTCTCGCGCTGGCCGACGGGATGGTGCTCACTGGAGCCATCAGCGGCGGCTCGACGGCCGCCGAGGGGGAGCTCGTCTTCACCACCGCCTCCACCGGATGGGGCGAGATCCTGACCGATCCGTCGTATGCCGGACAGATCGTCGTGCTGACGCACCCGATGGCCGGCAACTACCGCATCCAGCGAGACGAGCTGGAGTCCTCGCGGGTCCATGCTCGCGGCCTCGTGGTCAGCCGGCTGATCGAGCCGCCGCCAGGTCCCGGTGCATCGCTGACCGAACTGCTGATCGAGGGCGGCATCCCGGTCCTTGCGGGCGTCGACACGCGTGCCCTCACGCTCGCCCTGCGCAATGGTGCGGCGCGCCGCGCAGTGATCACCCCGGCGGCCGGCGGCGACGATGCCGCGATCTCGCGGGCGCGCGCGAGCACGGCTTGGGACGCGGTCGACCACGTCGCAACGGTGGGGACGCGTGAGCCGTTCACCGTCCCACCCGATGGAACGCGCACCGCGCGCGCGGCCCTCGTCGACTACGGCGTCAAGCGCTCGCTCCTGGCCGCACTCGCCGCGCGCGGCATCGAGATTTTGGCGCTACCACCCTCGGCCTCGGCCGCCGACGTCCGTGCGCTGGCGCCCGACCTCGTGGTGCTCTCGCCGGGGCCCGGCGATCCGTCGCGGATGGCCCAACAGATCGCAACCGTCGGCGCGCTGGCCGAGGACGCGATTGCCGGCGGGC
>DASTTX010000114.1:0-7189 GCA_035759945.1 Candidatus Limnocylindria bacterium
GTCCGCTCTTGCGGAGCTTGTCCTTCACCTCGTCCCAGAGCGCCGCACCGGTCAGCGCCTCCTCGACCTGGTCGTCGAGGTTGCCCTTGATCCCGTTGATGCGCAGGCCGTAGGCCACGTTGTCGTAGATGGACTTCGGGAACGGGTTTGGCTTTTGGAAGACCATGCCGATGCGACGGCGGACCTCGACCGGGTCGATCCCATCGGCGTACAGGTCGACGCCGTGATAGCGGATCGAGCCGGTGATGTGAGCTGTGTCGACCAGGTCGTTCATCCGGTTGAAGCTGCGCAAAAGCGTGCTCTTGCCACACCCCGATGGACCGATGATCGCGGTGATCTGGTTCTGCGGAATGGCGAGGCTGATGTCCCGCACGGCGCGGAACGCACCGTAGTAGCAGGAGAGCTCGTCGAGCTCGAAGACGGCGTTGTCAGCCGCGAGCCCCGCGATCCCCTCGCTCGCCGGTCGCTCGGCCGTCGGTGCCGCGGCACTGTCCACGAGCCGTATTGTCGGCGCTGAATCGTGAACCTGCTCGCCCATCGGCGGCGTGGTCGGGTGGGTGTCGACGGTCACGGGGTCACCACTTTCGGTCATATCGGTTCCGCAGGAGGATGGCGCTCGCGTTGACGAGCAGGATGACGACCATCAACACCACGATGGCGGCGGCGGTCAGGGCTCGGAATTCGTCCTGCGGCTGGCCGGACCAGCTGTAGACGATGGTCGGCAGGGCGGTATAGGAGCCGGTCAGCATGTCGCCGACGGCCGTGCTCGTGAAGGTGCCGGCGATGGCGCCGACCATCAGCAGCGGGGCCGTCTCGCCGAAGGCGCGAGCCAGCGACAGGATCGTGCCGGTCAGGATGCCCGGGGCGGCGTACGGCAGGACGTGGCTGCGGATCGTCTCCCAGCGAGTCGCGCCGACGCCGAAGGCGGCCTCGCGAATCGTGGCGGGCACCGCGCGCAGCGCCTCGGACGTGGTGATGACCACGATGGGCAGGACCAGCACGGCGAGCGTCAGGCCGCCGGCCACGAGCGTCCTCCCCAGACCCAGGCTGCTGACGAAGACGGCAAGACCCAGCAGCCCATAGACGATGGCCGGGACGCCGGCCAGGTTGCGGACGTTCGTTCGGATCAGCCGCGCCGCAGGCGTGTCCCGCGCGTACTCCTCCAGGTACACCGCGGCACCGATGCCGAGCGGCAGGGCCAGTGCGGCGACGAAGCCCATCAGCAGCACGGACCCGAGAATGCCCTGGATGATGCCGGCTCGAGCGGGACGCGATGACAGCGCCGATCCGAGGAAGTCGACCGGGCGTTCCGCGAAGACGGGTAGCGAGCGCACGACGATGTCGCCGATGAGGACCACCAGCACGCCGAGCGAGATCAGCAGGCTCAGGAGCAGGGCCACCTGCAGGACCAGGCCCAGCCGATCGCCTCCGGCGGACCGGAGGCGCCGCTCCACGACATCGCGCGCTGAGAGCGCCTGGACGGGCGCCGTCATCAGTACTTGCTCCGCACGCGACGCACGAACGCCTCGCTGAGCAGGTTGAGGCCGAGCGTGATGGCGAACAGGAGCAGCCCGACAAAGAAGAGGCTTTCGAAGGTCAGGGCCTCGCCTCGGACGCTGTCCGAGCCGATTGCCAGCGCGGTCATGGCGGCCGTCATCGTCTGCCCCGGCTCCAGCGGGTTGAGCTCGAACAGCGATCCGCCCGTCCCGCCCGCCGCGATGGCTACGATCATCGTCTCGCCGATGGCGCGCGAGACGCCGAGCAGAAGGGCGGCGATGATGCCCGATACCGCTGCCGGCACGACGACGCGAAGGCTGGTCGTGCGCCTCCTGGCACCGAGCCCGTACGCAGCCTCGCGCAGGTAGCTGGGAACCGCGTGCAGGGCGTCCTCGCTGATCGATGCGATGAGCGGGGTGATCAGGATGCCGACCGCCAGCCCGGCCGATGCCATGTTCGAGAGCGGTGCATCGGTCAGCGGCTGCACCAGGTTCGGGCTGATCCACGTGAGCGCGAAGAACCCCAGCACCACGCTCGGGATCGAGGCGAGGATCTCGAGGGCCGGCTTGAGCAGCCGGCGGCTGCCGGCGCTGGCATATTCCGAGAGGTAGACGGCTGCCCCCAGACCCAGCGGGGCGGCCACCAGCATGGCCACCGCCGAGATCACCACCGTGCCAGCGACGATGGTGGCGATGTCGTACATCCCGCGGCGGGGGAACCACCCGTCGGTGAAGAGGGCCGATTGGTCGACGTTGACCAGGAAGTAGAGAGCGTTTCCGAGCAGCGATAGCACGATCGCGCCACTGATCACGATCGACAGGCCCGCGGCGCCGAGGAAGAACGCTCGGATGAGCCGCTCTCGGCGCCGTCGGGCGGGCGCGATCTGCAGATCGGCCGGGACGAGGCTCGTGCCTCGCCCGGCCGCGTGGATGGTCACTCGCGCGGGGACGCCGTCATCAACGCCCGTCCCACGCCGCGCGGGTCGCGGCGAGCGCATCGGCGTCGAGGGCGACGTAGTCGGCCTCGCTGACCGCGGCGATGCCCGCATCGGAGAGGTAGTAGTCGACGAAGGCTGCCAGCTCGGGGCGAGCGGCGGCCTGCTCGGCGTTGACGTAGATGAAGAGCGGCCGGGCGATGGGGTACTCACCGGACGCGATCGTCTCAGGCGTCGGCGCGACGCAGCCGCCACCGCCGTCGACCTCGAGCGACTTGACCGAGTCGCTGCTCTCGTCGGCGAAGGCGAAGCCCACCCATCCGAGCGACCCGGCGGCGCCGGCGATGTTCTCGATGATGACGTTGTCATCGGCCGAGGTCTGGTAGTCCGGCCGCGTCGTCTCGTCCTGGCCGCGCTCCTCGGCGATCCCGGCGATGACGAGCTCGACGAAAGAGTCGAAGGTGCCCGACTCCTCGCCGGGGGCGGTCACCGTCAGGTCGGCGTCCGGATACGGCGCGTGGATCTGCCCGTAGCCATCGCCGAGCTCACCGGCAAACCCGTCAGCGTCGCTCCAGGCGTCGAATCCCTGGGACTCTGGCCCGAGCAGTGCGTACAGGTCGCCGAAGCTCAGGCAGCTCACATCGGCGTTGTCGGGCGAGGTGATGATGCTGAGGCCGTCGATCGCGACCTGGAGCTCGACGTAGCTGACGCCGTTCTCCTCGCAGGTCGCCGCCTCCTCGTCCTTGATGGCACGAGAGGCATCACTGATGTCCGTCTCGCCGGTGCAGAACAGGGCGAAGCCGTCACCGGTGCCGGGTCCGTCGACCGACCCGTCGACGCCCGGATTGGCCGCGACGAAATCCTCGAGGACGATGGAGCTGATCGGCTCGACGGTCGACGAGCCCGAGATGACGATGTCGCCAGCGAGGGCGCCGGCATCGTTGCCGGAGCGATGGGGGTTGCTCGAGCAGGCAGCGAGGATCAGCGATGCCCCGAGCACCAGGGCGAGAGTGGAACCCGGCCGCTGCCAGGTGCGCCGTAGCTTCAATGCATCTCCTTGATCAGACGTTGGCCACGTTGACGAGGAGATGGTTGCGGGCGTGCCTCAAGGGTTCGTGAGCGGAAGCTCAAGGACTCGTTAAGGCCTCGCCGACCGAGCTGGCAGGCGAGCCCGTGACCGCGGTGGCCGATCCGGCGGCGACGGCGCGCCTTGGGACGTACTACCTGGTCGTTTGCGACGACGTGCTGATCGTGGTCGAGGCGTTCACGCCCGAGGATGCCGCCGACATGATCGGCGCCCTGCCGGAGCCCTAGCCCGCTAGCCGAGGATCGGGTTCAGGATCAGGTAGGCGACTGCGGCCGTGAACCCGGACGCCGGAATGGTGAAGATCCACGCCGTGACGATCGAGCGCGCCACGCTCCAGTTCACGGTGCGCAGCCGATCCGACGAGCCGACGCCCATGATCGCCGAGCTGATGACGTGCGTGGTGCTGACTGGCATGCCGAAGTGGCTGGCTCCGAAGATGACGCTCGCTGCCGTGGTCTCCGCCGCGAAACCATGAACCGGGTCGAGCTTGACGACCTTGGTCCCCATGGTGCGGATGATCCGCCAGCCGCCGGCGGCCGTGCCGAGGCTGATCGCCGAGGCGGCGAGCAGGATGACCCACAGCGGCACGTCGAAGGTCGGAATCACACCGGCCGTGACGAGCGCGAGGGTCATGATTCCCATCGTCTTCTGCGCGTCGTTGCTGCCGTGGCTGAAGGCCATGTAGGCCGCCGACAGCACCTGCAGCCGGCGGAACACTGCGTTGAGGCGCCCCGGGTGCGCGCGCCGGAAGACGTTGAAGAGCAGCGCCATGAACAGCAGGCCCAGCGTGAAGCCGATGATCGGGGAGCCGACCAGCGGCACGAGCACCTTGTTGATCACGCCGTCCAGCTGCCATGACCCGAATCCGGCGCTGATCAGCGCGGCGCCCAGCAACCCACCGATGAGCGCGTGGCTCGACGACGACGGGATGCCGAGCCGCCAGGTGATCAGGTTCCAGATGATGGCGCCCACCAGGGCCGCCGCGATGACCGACTGCGATTCGACCCTGGTATCGATCAGGCCGGCCCCCACCGTGTGCGCCACGGCCGTCCCGGTCAGCGCCCCGATGAAGTTCGCCACCGCGCTCATGCCGATGGCGTAGCCCGGCTTCAGGGCGCGCGTGCTGACGCTGGTCGCGATCGCGTTCGCGGTGTCGTGGAAGCCGTTGATGTAGTCGAAGGCGACCGCCAGGCCGAGAACGGCGATCAGGGTGAGGGTGAAGCCCTCAGGCATGCTTGACGACGATGCGCTCGATCACGTTCGCAGCGTCCTCGCAGGCATCGATGGCGTCCTCGAGCAGGGCGTAGACATCCTTCCACTTGATGACGTCGATGGGCTGGATGCCATTCGTGAACAGGTCGGCCATGGCTTGGCGCGTGATGCGGTCACCCTCATTCTCGAGCCGATGGATCTCGATCCAGTGTGGGCCGATGTCCTTGAAACCCTTCAGCTTGGAGAGGGCCTTCACCAGCTCCTCGCACTGCTTGGCGATGATGCCGGCCTGCTTCTGCGCGACCGAGGTCGGCTCGTCGATCTTGTAGAGGACGCAGGTGTCGGCGATCTCCTCGATGAAGTCGAGGATGTCATCCAGGCGGCTGATGAGCTGGTGGATGTCCTCGCGGTCGAAGGGCGTGACGAAGGTGTTCTCGAGCTTGTGGCCGATGTCGTGGCTGAGCGCGTCGCCGCGCCGCTCAAGGTCGCGCAGCTGGCTCGCGAGCCGTTCGCGCTGGTCGTACGAGCGGAAGAACTCCTCCAGCAGGCGCGCGCCGGCAAGGACGTTCTGCGCGTCCTCGACGAACAGCTCGAAGAACTTCTCCTCGCGTGGGATGAAGGGCAGGCGCATGAGCGCGTTCAGGACCCCGTGCGGGCGCGCTGCCGATGGGCACTCCATTCGGTCGACGGCGCCATCGCAAGCCTACTCGCGCCGGGGCATCCCTGCGTCAATCCACACGCCGTCCGCGCGGTGCCGTGGCGCGCCGCGCCGACCTGAATCGGCGCTCCGTGAGCGCACAATTTTCAAGTCGGGCGGCGTGCGAGTGGGCCGGTCGCGAGGACCGGCCGCCGCTTCAGCAGCAGCCGGGACCGCAGTCGCAGCCGCCGTCGCAGCATCCGTCGTCGTGTCGCATCGTCCTCACCTCCTCTCGCCTCAGCAGAGTTGCGGGTCGCAGGGCCGTTCGGGCTTCAGGACGTCGAAGAACCGGCGCCGGCAGGCGGTGACTGCATCCTTCATCCGGCGCTCGTGTGACTCGCGTTGCAGATCCGCTTCGTGGGCGGAGGCGAGCAGCTCGATCATCAGGCTCATTGGTCGTCTGTCCTCATCGCTGAACGTTCGGCGGCCACGGTACGCGCAGATATTGATCATTGTCAATATGGACAGATATCGATATACTCCGCCGCAGCCATGAAGCGAACCGATCCCGACGTCGCCCTCCTGGCCGCACTTGCGGATCCGGTGCGGCTCTCGTTCGTGCGCCAGCTCGTCGACAACGCTGGCGTCTGTGCCTGCGACTTCAGCGAGTGCTGCACCGTCAGCCAGCCGACGATCAGCCATCACCTCAAGGTGCTGCGCGATGCCGGCGTGGTGGTGAGCGAACGCCAGGGCACGAACATCGTCTACTCGCTTTCGCCCGACTTCAGCCGCCGATGGTCCGCCATCGGCGCCAGCCTGGCCGGCCTGGTGCAGGTCGCCTGACGCTCGAAGGAGAACCGCCGTGACCGATCAGATTCACGACATGGTGCGCGAGCGGTACGCCCTCGCCGCGACGCAGGCCGCCGCCGGTTCGGGCGCCTGCTGCGGGCCGGAGGACGGTATCGGCGCCGGACTGTACAGCGCGCTCGAGCAGGCCGAGCTGCCCGGTGCCGCGGTTTTGGCCTCGCTGGGGTGCGGCAACCCGACCGCCGTCGCCGAGCTGCGCGAAGGAGAGCGCGTGCTGGACCTCGGGTCGGGCGGCGGGATCGATGTCCTTCTCTCCGCCAGGCGGGTCGGTCCTTCCGGACGCGCGTTCGGGCTGGACATGACCGACGAGATGCTCGCCCTGGCGCAGCACAACGCCGCCGAGGCCGGAGCGACCAACGTCGAGTTTCTCAAGGGCAACATCGAGGAGATTCCGCTGCCGGCTGCGTCCGTCGACGTGGTCATCAGCAACTGCGTCATCAACCTCGCCGCGGACAAGGCCGCGGTGTTCAGGGAGATCGCCCGCGTGCTGCGCCCCGGCGGCCGGATCGGGATCAGCGACATCGTGGCCGCGGACGCCCTGACGCCCGACCAGCGCGCCGAGCGCGGCTCGTACGTCGGCTGCATCGCCGGGGCGCTCTCGTTCAGCGAATTCGAACGTGGTCTCCGAAGCGCTGGTCTGGAGAACGTCTCGCTCACGTCGACCCACCACGTGGCGGACGGGATGCACAGCGTGATCGCCAAGGCCACCAAGCCGATGTCGCCGGCCGAGCCCACGCGTGCGCGGCCCGCGCTCGACGAGCTTGCTCTCGCCAGCCCCGGATGCGGCTGCGGAACCGGCGGCTGCTGTTGAGCTAGTCTGGCTCGGGGGCGGCGACGAGCTGGCGCACGCGATCGGCGATCGTGTCCCGCGCCGCTCGGAATGCCTCGAGCCTCGCGTCGAGTGCCCCGTCCGCTGCGGACGGGTCAGGGATGCTCCAGTGGGCCATCGAGGCTG
>DASTTX010000115.1:0-9860 GCA_035759945.1 Candidatus Limnocylindria bacterium
CACCTGGCCGGACGACTCGGTGCCGGCGCCATACGAGCTGACCTCCATGAGGTCGATGCTGGTCGGCAGCTCCATGGCCCGCATCAGGTCGGCCAGGAAGATGATCGAGCCCTTCAGGACGCTGACCAGCACCGGATCGCGATCGGCGAAGTCCGACGAGATCTCAGCGCCGAGCTCGGCAACCCGATCGGTGATCGTTCGCGCGTCGAGCAGGATCTCCTCGACGTCGTCGTGCAGGCTCATCGGCCCGCCGCCGCGGACGCGGACGCCACGGCCGGCCCAGGCACCGCGCTCGGCGTCTCATCCTTGGCGCTGCCGGCACCGGTGTGGGCGTAGGCGCCGTTGGCGGCGGTGACATCGGTCAGGAAGTTCAGCCGACCGTACTTGACCATCAGCGCCCGGAAGTCACGCGCGTAGAACAGCTTCACCCTGATCTCGGGATAGAGCTGGCGCAGGTAGCGCAGCTTGCGGTTCTTCTTGCGCACCAGCGATTGCTTGAGGGTCGTGAGCTCCACGTAGAGGTCGATCTCCGGCAGGTAGAAGTCGGGCGCGAAAGACTCGATGACCTCGCCGTCGGCGTTCCAGGAGATGGGGAAAACGTCTGGTTCGTATCGCCATGCGACACCGTAGAAGTCGAAGATCCTCGCCAGCTCTGCCTCGCTCGCGTGAGCGAAGCGCGGTGGCGGGTCAGGGGTCACGCGATCCGCCACCAGACCTCGATCGTAGCGTCCGCGCGTCGTCTCGACCTCATCGGTTTCGAGTATATCCGGGCCGGTTATCCACAGGTTCGGCCGATGAGCGCGTTTCGTGGATAACTTCGCTTGTGATCCACCGCGGGGCACTGCTACGGTCGCCGTCCTGCTTCTGCGGGCGACCGAGTACGGTAACCGCGGGTGATTCGGGGCCGATGCGAGAGCCGGCCGCGACGCCGATCATTCGCCGGGAAGACCGAAAGGTCGCTCGAAGGAGCATTTTCGTTTGTCGGAATCCGATGCGCGCGCCGCGCGCCTTGAGCTCGAGCGGCTGCTTCCGCCCAACGCATGGGACCTGCCGTCAGGCTTCGCCGATGCCGCCGAGCGCTACGTCGCCCTGCTCCTCGACGCCAACCGCCGCCTGAACCTCACCCGCGTGGTGGAGCCCGCCGCCGTCGCCCGCCTCCACCTGCTCGATGCACTCGCCGCCCTGCCGCTGGTGGACGTCATCGCTCCGCGACGCGCCCTCGACCTGGGCTCCGGCGGGGGCGTGCCCGGCCTGGTGCTGGCACTGGCGCGGCCGACCATCTCGTGGACGTTGGTGGACTCGGTCGGCAAGAAGGCCGATGCGCTGAGCGCTTTCGCCGACGCCCTCGGCCTGCGCAACGTGGCGGTCCTTGCCGAGCGTGCCGAGACGCTGGGCCGCGACGCCGAACATCGGGAGCGTCACGACCTCGTCACCGCCCGCGCCTGCGCTCCCCTGCCGGTGTTGGTCGAGTACGGCCTGCCGTTGCTCGCTGTCAACGGATCGTTGCTCGCCTGGAAGGGACGCATCGGCGAGGACGAGCTATCTGGCGGAATGCAGGCGGCAAGTGAGCTCGGCGGTTCGGCCGCTCAGGTGCATCCAAGCGGCGTTCCGCAACTTGGCGACCATCGGTTCGTCGTGGTGCGAAAGATGGCACCGACGCCCTCGCGATTCCCGCGGCGACCGGGCGAGCCGGGGCGCCGCCCCCTCGGGTGAGCGCGGCCACATCAGCGGATTCACACCGTGTGGGCACCCGGCGCTCACCTCAAGCCCGGACGACCGGAATCAGCCCCTTGGTTGCCACCGTTCACGCACGGACGGCATGCCGGTGAGCACAGGCGCTCCCTGACTGGCGGGCGTCGCTGGGGTGTGATCTGGCAAGTCCGCCCAACCGGCTGAACCGCGCGCTGAGCCGCGCCGGCGAAGCCCATCGGTATACTCGGCGTTCGCATGCGCATCGCTGTCCTCTCGGACATCCACGCCAATCTGCCTGCGCTCGAAGCAGTCGCCTCCGATCTTCCCCCGGTCGATGAGATCTGGGTGCTCGGCGATACCGTCGGCTACGGCCCGCAGCCGAACGAGGTGATCGCCACGCTGCAGGCCATGGGTGCCAGGAGCGTGCTCGGCAACCACGATGGGGCCGCTATCGGCACCGTCGACGCGGCGTACTTCAACCCCGATGCGCGCGCGGCCATCGAGTGGACCGCGTCCGCGATCGACGACAACGCTCGGGCCTACATCGGCACGCTCCCGGAGGTGCGCCGCGACGGCGTGCTGACCGCCGTGCATGGCTCGCCGCGCGACCCGATCTGGGAGTACATCACCGGCCCGGACATCGCCGCGCTCAACTTCGGCGCCTTCGAGTCGCGCCTCTGCCTGTTCGGCCACACCCACCTGCCGGTGGTGTACCAGTCGATCGACGGCCAGGTGGATGCGGCCGGCGGGCTGCCCGGCGAGCCGGTGCGGCTGGGCGAGGCGCGAGCGCTGCTCAACCCGGGCAGCGTCGGGCAGCCGCGCGATGGCCTGGCCGATGCGGCCTACGCGCTCCTGGATCTCGACGCCGGCACGGAGTCCACCTTCGAGTTCCGCCGAGTGCGGTACGACATCGATCGCACGCAGCGCCTGATGCGCGATGCGGGCCTGCCGCCCCGCCTGGCAGAGCGCTTGCGCTATGGCCGCTGAGCGCCCCGCGCGACGTCGCGGCGCAGCATCGGGCGCCGTAGGATAGCCGCAGGCATGGATTTCTTCCGACGCTCCGAGAAGAAGGCGGCGGCCTTCGAGCACGCTCGCATCCTCGTTCCGCTCCTCGGCGACATGAGCGTCGACGGTGCGGCGCTGAAGGTGACCGGGTTGCTGCTCGACGGGCGCGAGGGCGCCGAGGTGTCGCTGCTGCATGTGATCGAGGTGCCGTTCGAGCGGAACCTCGACGCCGAGGACGAGAACGCCGTGGCCGAGGCGGACGTCATCCTGGCCGCGGCCGAGAAGCTCTTCACCGAGCGCGGCATCCATGCGCGGACCAGCACGGTCCAGGCGCGTGCAGCCGGGCCGGCCATCGTCGACGACGCCAACGAGCTCGGCGCCGACCTCATCGTCATGGGGCTGCGCTACAAGAAGCGCTTCGGGGGACAATGGGATGCGGGACGCACGGTCCCGTACGTGATGCGCAATTCGACGGCGCCGGTCTGGTGCCTGCGCGCAGAGACGAAGGAGCTGGCACAGACCTCATGAGGGCCATCATCATCGGCTGCGGCCGTGTGGGCGCACGCGTCGCGGCCGAGCTCGACAGCCGTGGCGAGAACGTCACCGTCATCGACACCAGCCAACGCGCGTTCGGCCGGCTGCCCACCACCTTCAAGGGCGAGACGGTCCGTGGCAGCGGCACCGACGAGGACGTGCTGCGTGGTGCGGGCGCCGAGCAGGCTGACGTCGTCATGGCCCTCACCGAGGGCGACAACCGCAACGCGCTGGCCGCGCAGCTGGCCAAGCACCGCTTCGGCGTGCCGCGCGTCATCGCCAAGATCAACGATCCCCTGCGCGGCGAGACCTACCGCGCGCTCGGCCTCGAGACCATCTGCCGCACGATCATCCTGGGCGACGCCCTGGTCACGGCCGCCATCGAGGGCGCCGAGGCGACGAACGGCTTCGTCGAGCCACCCACCGCACAGCCGCTGACCGGTGCACCGGCTGCGCCCTCCGCCGAGGAGACGCAGCCCGAGGCCACCGTCCTGCAGCCCGGCGACGGCCGAGAGGGAGCGCTCTAGCCATGTACGTCGTCATCATCGGCGGGGGCACCGTCGGATATCACCTCACCAAGGAGCTGCTGGCCGCCGGGCACGAGGTCGTCGTGATCGAGGAGGATCCGGCGCGCGCGCGGCTCATCGCCGATGAGCTCGGCAGCATCGTCATCGCCAACGACGGCTGCGAGGGCCGCTACCAGGCGGAGGCCGGAATGGGCCGGGCCGATGTGGTGGCGGCGGTGACAGGCGACGACGCCGTGAACCTGGCCGCCTCGCAGGTCGCGAAGATGCGCTTCAACGTGCCGCGCGCCATCGCACGGGTCAACGACCCGAAGCATGACGACCTGTTCCGCCAGCTCGCCATCGACGAGACGGTCAGCCCGACGCGCTCCATCCTCGGCGTCATCGAGCACGAGATCCCCATTCACGACCTGCTCCACCTGGCCGAGCTCGAGGGTGGCGAGGTGCAGATCGTCGAGGCGCAGCTGGACGCCGAGTCGCCGGTCATCGGTCGCGAGCTGCGCGAGCTGGAGCTGCCCGAGGGCAGCACCATCGCGCTCGTCATCCGCGACGACCGCGCGCAGTCACCACGCTCGGACACTCGGCTGCGCGCCGGCGACAAGCTGCTGGCCGTCACATCGGCCGGCGACGAGTCGCAGCTCCGAAGCCTGCTCATCGGCGAGTGACGCCGCCCGAGCCGGGGCGCGTCCTGCGACTGGCTCTGGTCGGCTGGGGCCTCGGGCACATCGCGCTCGGGCGCCACGCCATCGGTCGAGCGCTGCTGCTGTCGGAGGTCGTGGGCCTGGCCCTGGTGGCATGGCTGACCATCGGCCTGGCCGATACGAGCGCGTATCTCGTGCCGTTCCTGGCGGGCACCGCCTTCATCGTTGCCTGGGCCTGGCAGGCCGTCGACGCCTATCGGTCGGCGCACGCCGCCATGCCGGCCCGATCGCCAACGCCCGAGCGCTCGCCGGCGGCTGCCATCGGCTGGCTGAGCCTGCCGCTGTTGGTATGGGGCACTGGCTTCTGGCTCATCGGCGCGCACTCGGCCACGCCGGCCGCGGTTCTGGATCGCTTCGTCAGCGAGTGGACCGCCGGATCACTGGGCCCGGACTGGCCCGCCGCCGTCACCCGCGCAGCACGTGCCACCACGCCGGTGGCCGGTGCCGACCTCCGCGTCCGCATCGCCGATATCGGTCCATCACGCGCCGGCGCCATCGCCGAGTCGATCCACTACGAGCGACGCGACGCGACCTTCCTGGGCATCTTCCCCGGCTCCGCCCTCGAGCCGGTGGCCGACGAGCGGCTGCTGTCCCTTGAGCTCGTGGCGCGCCCGGTCGAGCTGCCGGGCGGCGGTGACATCGGCGCCGTGCGCTGGGAGCTGGTCGGCGCCGACGCGCCGTAGCGTCACGGCTTAATCCGCCGTGGCGGACTAACGCCAGCAACTGCACAGAACCTGGCATAACCCTTGACAGCACTATTGTCAGGGTTTATGGTCAACCCACGACCCGAACAGTTCACCCGTTCGTGTATTGGCATACGTTCGCGTGAAGGAGATCAGCACCATGGCAAACATCACCCGATTCGATCCATTCAACGAGATGGTGTCGCTTCGATCGGCGATGGACCGCCTGTTCGAGGACTCGTTCGTGAGCCCCCTCACCTGGCGGACGGTCGCCAACGGAAACGGCATCAGCCCCGCCGTCGACATCCACGAAACCGATGACGACATCGTCCTGACCGCGGCCCTGCCCGGCATGAAGTCGGACGACATCGAGGTCACCATCACCGGTCAGAACCTCACCCTGCGGGGAGACGTGAAGGCCGATGAGACCGTGCAGAACGATCAGTACATCTACCGCGAGCGCCGGTTCGGCAGCTTCAACCGCAGCTTCCAGCTGCCGGTGCGCGTCGACGGTGACCGCGCCGATGCGAGCTTCACCGATGGCATCCTGACCCTTCGCATCCCCAAGGCGGACGAGGTCAAGCCGCGGCAGATCCGCATCAACCCCGGCACCTCCGATGCAGGTGGCGACTCCTGACATGGACGATGCTCGGCGCGGGCGGCCGCGCATCGGCCTCTCTGGCCGCAACGACCTGACCCGCCCGCGCTACATCATCAGCATCGCCGCCGAGCTGGCGAGCTGTCATCCCCGGACGCTGCGGATCTACGAGGAGGAGGGCCTCCTCCGACCGCAGCGTCGCAACAATCTGCGCCTCTACAGCGAGGCGGATATCCAGCGCGTTCGAATCATCCGTTTTCTCACGCGCCGACAGCGAGTGAACCTCGCCGGCGTGCGGGTCATCCTTCAGCTCGAGGAGGCCGGGAAGATCCGGGTCTACGATCTGTTCGATGAGGACGACGTTGAGCGATTCGCCCAAGAGAACGACGAGACCGTAACCGATACCGAGCCGGAGCTCGACGAGCAACTGGCTGAAGGAGCAACCCAGCGTGGCAACTGACGACAAGAACCAGGAGATCCCGGAGATCGACGCTTCGGAGGAAGAGAACGGCGCGCCGCTCGACCGCGTGCAGGTGCTGCCGCTGGTCGCACTGCGCGACACCGTGATCTTCCCCGAGATGATCGTGCCGCTCACCGTCGGCCGCGACCGCAGCGTCAAGGCGCTCGATCGCGCCGTGCGCACCTCCCAGCCGGTGGCGCTCCTGACCCAGCGCTCCAGCGAGCAGGAAGAGATCAGCCAGGTCGACGAGCTCTACGCCGTCGGGACCCTGGCGAAGATCGCGCAGGTCATCCGCCTCCAGGACGGCACGATCCGCGCGATCGTGCAGGGTCAGCGCCGCATCCGCCTGTTGGACCTCGTCCAGAACGATCCACACCTCGAGGGCCGCGTCGAGCTCATCGAGGACAAGGCTGAGAAGACGCTCGAGGTTGAGGCGCTCATGGCGTCGATCCACGGGCAGATCGAGCAGTACATCAACTCCGGGGCGTCCGTGCCGCCGGAGGTGGCAGTTGCCGCGCGCAACATCGTCGATGGCGGGCTGCTGGCCGACATGACCGCCTACAGCCCGGAGATGACGACCGAGCAGCGACAGGAGCTGCTGGAGACCATCGACGTCGCCGATCGACTGCGCCTGGCCAGCCAGTTCCTGGCCAAGCAGATCGAGGTGCTCGAGCTCAAGGGCCGCATCCAGTCCGAGGTCAAGTCCGAGATGGACAAGACCCAGCGCGAGTACATCCTGCGCGAGCAGATGAAGGCCATTCAGAAGGAGCTCGGCGAGGACGATCCCGCCGTCGCCGAGGCCTCCGAGCTGCGCGAGAAGGTCGAGCAGTCGGCCATGCCCGATGAGGTCAAGGAGAAGGCCCTCAAGGAGGTCGACCGCCTGAGCCGCATCCCCAGCGCCAGCCCCGAGCAGGGCGTCATCCGCACCTACGTCGACTGGCTGGTCAGCCTGCCGTGGGGCGTGCAGACCGATGACAACCTCGACCTCGAGGACGCCGAGAAGGTCCTGAACGAGGACCACTGGGGCCTGGAGAAGCCGAAGGAGCGCATCGTCGAGTACATGGCCGTGCGCAAGCTGGCGGAGAAGATCCGCTCGCCGATCCTGCTCTTCGTCGGACCGCCCGGCGTCGGCAAGACCTCGCTCGGCAAGAGCATCGCGCGGGCCATGGGGCGCAAGTTCGTCCGCATGAGCCTGGGCGGCATCCACGACGAGGCCGAGATTCGCGGCCATCGGCGCACCTACATCGGCGCACTGCCGGGTCGTGTCATCCAGAACATCAAGACCGCCGGCAGCTCGAACCCGGTGTTCATGCTGGACGAGATCGACAAGGTCGGCATGGACTTCCGCGGCGACCCGTCATCGGCCCTGCTGGAGGTCCTGGACCCGGAGCAGAACAACAGCTTCCAGGACAACTACCTGGAGGTGCCGTTCGACCTGTCCAAGGTGCTCTTCATCGCCACGGCCAACATGCTCGACACCATCCCGCCGGCTCTCCGAGACCGGATGGAGGTCATCCAGCTGCCGGGCTACACCCAGCTCGAGCGCGTTCGCATCGCGGAGCGCTTCCTGGTGCCCAAGCAGCTCGAGGCTCACGGGCTGACCGAGAAGAACCTGGTGTTCGAGGAGGCCGCCCTGGTGCGGCTGATCCAGGCCTTCACCCGCGAGGCGGGGGTCCGGAACCTGGAGCGCGAGATCGCCAACGTCGCCCGAAAGGTCGCCCGCCGCGTGGCGGACGACGCGAAGACGACGGTGACGGTCAAGCCGGAGGATCTCGAGGAGTACCTCGGGCCGGCTCGCTTCGAGTACGGCGAGCTGGAGGCCGAGGACCAGATCGGCATGGTGACCGGACTGGTCGTCAGCGACGCCGGTGGCGACATCGTGCAGGTCGAGGCGACACGCATGGAGGGCAAGGACGAGTTCCTGCTCACCGGCCAGCTCGGCGACGTGATGAAGGAGTCCGCACGGGCCGGGATGAGCTACATCCGGGCGCGGACGAAGGAGCTGGGGATCGAGCCGAAGGCGTTCGAGAACCACACCATCCACATCCACGTGCCGGCCGGCGCAACGCCGAAGGATGGCCCGAGCGCGGGCGTCACCATGGCCACGGCCATGGCCAGCCTGCTGACCGGGAAGCCGGTGCGACGCGACCTCGCCATGACGGGCGAGATCACGCTCCGCGGCCGCGTCCTCCCCATTGGCGGGCTGAAGTCGAAGCTCCTCGCCGCGCACCTCGCCGGCGTGAAGACCGTGCTCATCCCGAAGCGCAACGAGAAGGACCTGGTGGAGGTCGCCGATGAGGTGCGCCAGCAGCTCCGGATCGTGCCGGTCGAGAACATGGACCAGGTGCTGGCCGAGGCGCTCATCGACGCGCCGCGGCCGGCCGCCCGGATCAAGGCGGAGCGTGACGAGCGTCAGCAGCGCAACGCGCGCCGCCCGCGCCGTCCGCGCAAGCCAGCCAAGGAGGAGGCGCCGATCGCCGCGACCGGTGACGGCGCCACCGACCAGCCGCCGGCGGGCCAGCCCGCCTGATCTCGATGCGTGACTCGATGTATCGAGCCCGGATGGCACGACGCGCTCGTCGCGCTGCGAATCCTCGATACATCGAGTCCTCCCACGCCCGAGCGGTGCGCGACGGCGCAATTCACACTGCTCCAGGCTCGATAGATCGCGGCAACACCGTGCCAACGAGGCCTGATGTGAAGGCGCCTCGATTCATCGAGGCCTGACCGATGGAATACAAGGACTACTACGCCATCCTGGGCGTCCCCAAGACCGCGTCCCAGGCCGAGATCAAGAAGGCGTACCGCAAGCTGGCCCGCGAGCTTCATCCGGACACGAACAAGGACCCGGATGCCGAGAAGCGGTTCAAGGAGGCCAACGAGGCCCACGCCGTCCTCGCCGACCCAGAAAAGCGGAAGCAGTACGACGAGCTCGGCGCCAACTGGCAGGCCTACCAGCAGGCCGGCTTCGGATCCGGTGGCGCAACCGATTGGGGCGGCTTCGGCGGCGCGCCGGGCGGCACGCGCTGGACGTATCGGACGGCATCGGCGGAGGAGATGGGCGGCTTCAGCGACTTCTTCCGCCAGTTCTTCGGCGGCGCGGCCGGCGGCGCCAGCCCGTTCGGCTCGGCCGGCGGCGGCGGCGGCTTCGAGTACGTCGACCTCTCCGACCTCGGCGGCGGGCGCCAGCGCCAGCGCAGCATTCCATCCGCCCAGGCGACGGCGGAGGTGTCCCTGGCCGAAGTCATGACCGGCGCCGAGCGCATGGTCAACGTCAACGGCAAGCGCCTGCATGTGAAGATTCCGGCGGGCGTGAGCGACGGCTCGAAGGTCAAGCTCAGCGGCGCCGTGGACGGTGGCGACCTCGTCATCAACGTCCGCGTGCCTCCCGACCCACGATTCACGCGCGATGGCCAGAACCTGCGCACCGAGCTGCCGCTGACCCTGGCCGAGGCCATGCTCGGCGCGGAGGTGCCGGTCCCGACGCCGACCGGCAGCGTCAAGCTGCGCATTCGGCCCAACACGCAGAACGGCCAGGAGATCACGGTCAAGGGCCGTGGCCTGCCCAAGCGCGGCAACTCGCAGAAGGGCGACCTGGTGGTGACCACCCGCGTCGTCCTCCCGAAGCTCGACGAGGAAGCGCGCGCTCAGCTCGAGCCGATC
>DASTTX010000116.1:0-6329 GCA_035759945.1 Candidatus Limnocylindria bacterium
GTAGCGTCGGTCAGCGAAGGCCTCGGGCACGAAGCGAAGGCCGGCATCGGCTGCCGCGGCTGCCATCGTTTCGGAGGACGCCAGGCCGAACAGGCAGAGGTCACGGCTGAAGCGAGTCACCGCCCTGGCGATTGCCCCTGCCAGCATCGGATCGGCAGCCGCCTGGTTGTAGAGGGCGCCGTGCGGCTTGACGTGCTGCATGTCGACGCCGGCGGCGCGGCAGAACGCCTCGAGCGCGCCGATCTGATAGCGCACCAGCGACTCGATCTCGTCGGGCTCGAAGGCTAGCGGACGCCGACCGAATCCGAGCAGGTCGGGGTATCCCGGCTGCGCACCGACGGCGACGCCCGCATCGCGGCAGAGCGCGACCGTTGCCTCCATGACGCGGAAGTCGCCGGCGTGAAAGCCGCACGCCAGGTTCGCGCTGGTCAGGTGCTCGACCAGCCGGGCGTCGTCACCGAGCGTCCAGGCGCCGAAGCTCTCGCCGAGATCGGCGTTGAGATCCATGGAGGTCATCCTACGGCGGGAGGTCGCGCACGAGCGCTACCATTCAGGCGTGACCGACATGCCGTCCAGCAGCGGCGAACGCTCGCCGGCCATCGCGCTCGGGCTCGTGCTCGTCGTCATCGGCGCGCTGCTGTTCGTCGGACAGCTGGCCGACATCGGCATCGGCGACATCGGCTGGCCGTTCATCATCGTCGCCGTCGGCGCGGTGCTGCTGTTCCTGGGGCTGTTCGTCAACCTGGAGCAGGGCATGGTCATCGGCGGCACGGTGGTCACCACCGTCGGGCTTGTGCTGGCCTATCAGAACGCCACCGGCCTGTGGGCGACGTGGGCGTACGCGTGGGCGCTGGTCGGGCCGGCCGCAAGCGGGCTCGGAATGGCAATCTGGGGCATCCGCAGCGGCGACGGCGGCGCGACGCGCAACGGCTTCTGGGGATTCCTGGGCGGCCTGGCGCTGTTCGCGGTCGGCTTCCTGTTCTTCGAGGGAGTCGTCGGCCTCAGTGGCGAGCGGCTGCCGTTCGCCGATTGGGTCCTGCCGGCGGCGGTCATCGCCATCGGCGTGGTGCTGCTGGCGCGAGGGCTCCTGTCGCGCGGCAATACCGCCGCCTGACGGTCGCGGCGGCGCGATGTCGTCGCCAGATTCACACGGGGACGACACGCGGCGCGATTCGAGGTCTTGGCGTCGCCGAAATGTCGCCCTGGCGTGAATTTCGGTGCGCGAAGGGGGACCTGCGGCGCAACCAGGGCTGGGCGAGGCTCCGCGCGCACACTGCATGTGAATCTGGCGACAGCGGCCGCGTACGAGGCACGTGCCAAGCGGACCACCGCAGCCACCTCGCGTATCCTTGAGGTGACATGGCCGCCCCTCGATCGGATGCACTCGACACGCTCAATCTCGTCAACGCCGGGTATGTAGCCGACCTCTACGAGCAGTACCGGGCGGATCCGTCGAGCGTGGGCGACCAGTGGCGCGAGCTCTTCGATTCGGGCGCCGGCGGGTACGAGCCCGTTCAGGCCCGTCCGGCTGGGCAAAACGGCAACCAGCTGCCCGCGGCGGCAGCGGCAGAGGCCGCACCACCCGCGCCGTCACTCCCCGATGGCGCCACCCCCATCAAGGGACCGGCAGCCCGCCTGGCGCAGAACATGGTCGCCAGCCTGGGCGTGCCGACCGCGACGAGCTTCCGCGACATCGACGTCGCGACGCTCGAGGCGAGGCGCAAGGAGCTCAACGGCCAGATCGCGCCCCGCAAGGTGAGCTTCACCCACCTCATCGGCTGGGCGATCGTCCTGGCGGCCAAGGAGCAGCGCTCCATGAGCCACTACTTCACCACCATCGAGGACCAGGCCTACCGGGTCGATCCAGGCCGCATCAACCTCGGCCTGGCGGTCGACGTGGAGCGCAAGGACGGCTCCCGCTTCCTCGTCGTCCCGGTCATCAAGGGCGCCGACGGGATGGACTTTGCCGGCTTCCACGCTCGCTACGAGGAGCTGGTCGAGAAGGCGCGGACCAACAAGCTGGGGCCGGACGATTTCGTCGGCGCGACCATCACCCTCACCAATCCCGGCACGCTGGGAACCACCATGAGCGTGCCGCGCCTGATGCCGAACCAGGGCACGATCGTGGCGACCGGCACGATCCGCACCATAGGCGGCGAGCGGCGGATGACGCTCACCAGCACGTACGACCACCGCATCATCCAGGGCGCCGAGTCGGGCATCTTCCTGCGCCGGATGGACGGGCTGCTCAGCGGCGAGGAAGGCTTCTATGCCGATGTCTTCGCCTCCATGGGCGCTCGAGCGTCGGACGTCACGACCGCGACGCCGATGCCGGCGCCGGCCGAGTCCGCCGGCGCTCCCCCACCGGCCGCCACCGGCACCGATACCTACGAGCAGCTGAAGGCGGTCGCCGCCGCGATGGCCCTCGTCAAGGCCTACCGCCACTTCGGCCACCTGGCCGCGCGGCTCGACCCGCTCGGCTCCGAGCCGGTGGGCGATCCGGCGCTGGATCCCGGGCCGCTTGGCCTGACCGATGCGGCCATGGCCGCAATCCCCGCGGAGCTGCTGCGCATCTACGTCCCGGGCGCGACGCTGGCCGAGGCACTGCCGCACCTCAAGGAGACGTACACCGGCACCATCGCCTACGAGGTCGAGCACATCGGCTCACACACCGAACGGGTCTGGTTGCGTCAGGTCATCGAGTCGGGCGAGCACCGTGCGCCGATGGAGTCCGAGGACCGCGTGGCGCTCCTCGAACGCCTCATCAGCGTCGAAGGGCTCGAGCGCTTCCTGCACCGGGCCTACCTGGGCCAGAAGCGGTTCAGCATCGAAGGGCTGGACACCATGGTGCCGATGCTGGACGTGATCCTGGGCGATGCCGCCGATCACGGCGCGCGCAAGGTCGTCATCGGCATGGCGCACCGCGGCCGGCTGAACGTGCTGGCTCACGTGGTCGGTGTCAGCTACGAAGCGATCCTGTCCGAGTTCGAGGCGGGTCGCGCCGGAGGCGAGGCACCGACGGCGCCGAAGGGCGGCTCAGACGACGTCAAGTACCACCTCGGTGCCGAGGGCTCGTTCCTGGCGGAGGATGACGCCGAGGTGCGGGTCATCCTCTCCCCCAACCCGAGCCACCTGGAGGCGGTCGACCCGGTCATCGAGGGCCGCACGCGCGCCGACCAGACCGACCGCAGCGGGCCGGTGGCCAAGGTCGACCACTCCAAGACGCTCCCCCTCCTCATTCACGGCGACGCCGCCTTCGCGGCGCAGGGGGTCGTGGCCGAGACGCTCAACCTCGCGCGCCTGGACGGGTACGCCACGGGCGGGACCGTCCATTTGATCGCCAACAACCAGGTCGGCTTCACCACGGGCCCGCGCGAGGGGCGCTCGACCGATTACAGCTCCGACCTGGCCAAGGGCTTCGACGCGCCGATCATCCACGTCAACGCCGACGATCCGGAGGCGTGCCTGGCGGCCGCGCGCCTGGCGATGATGTACCGCGAGCAGTTCGGCCACGACGTCGTGATCGACCTCGTCGGCTACCGGCGGTACGGCCACAACGAGGGTGACGAGCCGGCGTACTCGCAGCCGGCGATGTACGCGCGCATCGACGACCACCCGAGTGTGCGCGAGCTGTACCAGGCGCAGCTCGTCGAGCTCGGCGTGATCAGTCGCGACGACGCCGAGGCCATGGCGAAGCAGATGCAGCGCGACCTCGCCAAGCGCCAGGCGGCCCTGCGCAAGGGGCCGGAGGAGGGTGAGCGCGAGCTCGACCGCGGCTCGGAGGCGATCGCCCCCGAGGAGATCGCGGAGCCCAAGACGGCGGTGAAGCTCGACGTGCTGCGCGAGGTCAATGCCGGCATCGGCGCCGTTCCCGATGGCTTCACGGTGCATCCCAAGCTGGTCAGGCAGCTCGAGCGCCGTGCGGTGGCGCTCGACTCCGAGGAGCCGCACATCGACTGGGCGCACGCCGAGCTCCTCGCCTTCGGCACGCTGCTGCGCCAGGGAACGCCGATCCGGCTCAGCGGCCAGGACACGGTGCGCGGCACGTTCAGCCAGCGCCACGCCGGATTGTGGGACGCGAAGACGGGCGAGCGGCACGTGCCGCTCGAGCATCTGCCCGGCAGCAAGGCCAGCTTCGAGCTGCACAACTCTCCGCTCAGCGAGTACGCGTCGCTCGGCTTCGAGTACGGCTACGCCGTTACCGCCCCCGAGGCGCTGGTCCTGTGGGAGGCGCAGTACGGGGACTTCGTCAACGGTGCCGAGATCATCATCGACCAGTTCCTGGTCAGCGGCCTCGCCAAGTGGCGACAGACCTCGCGCCTGACGTTGCTCCTGCCGCACGGCTACGAGGGGTCGGGCCCGGAGCACTCGTCCGCGCGGCTCGAGCGCTTCCTGGCGTTGGGCGCCGAGGGCAACATTCGCGTCGTCAACCCGACCACGCCCGGCCAGTACTTCCACCTGCTGCGGCGCCAGGCACGCCACCACGACGCACGACCGCTGGTGGTGATGACGCCCAAGTCGCTGCTGCGCCTGCCCGCCGCCGCGTCTCGTCCGTCGGAGCTGACCACCGGCACCTTCCGCCCGGTCCTCGACGACCCGCGCTTCGCCGATGCCAAGGCGGCCGCCACGGTTCGCCGGCTGCTGCTGTGCAGCGGCAAGGTGTACTACGACCTCATCGGCGCCGATGCCTTCGCGGCAACCACCGACGTGGCTGTCGTCCGCGTCGAGCGCCTGTATCCCTTCCCGACCGACGAGCTCCAGCCCGTCCTCGACCGCTACTCGAAGATCGAGTCGTTCGCCTGGGTCCAGGAGGAGCCGCGCAACATGGGCGCCCGCAAGTTCGTGCTGCCGCGCATCCGACACCTGGTGCCGTACAAGATCCCGCTCGGCGACATCAGCCGTCCCGAGCGGTCACGCCCGGCCGAGGGCTATCCCGCAGTGCACCAGGTGGAGCAGGAGCGCATCGTGCGCGAAGCGCTCACCGAGCGCTGACCCCGCGGCATTCTCTCGAGCACTCACTCCGCGGGGCGAGCCATCAGCCGCCATGCCATAGCCAGGGGAATGCCTGAAGTGGGGTCCGTGATGATCATCGACTCGCCCTGGGCCCGTTCCACGATCGCCGCCGAAATCGCCGCGGTCAGATCGATGTCATCGGGGTCGCCGAAGATGACCGCCCAGCGATCCGAGGCCTCGAGGTTGGCGCCTGGAGGCGCGCGCAGCACGTTCGTCTCGCAGCCGGAGTACCACGCCAGGATCGGATAGCCGCCGCCCACGATGCCGCAGTCAGGGCCAGCTTCGGCCGCGATGGCGTCGGCGGCAACCTCGAACTGGCGGTAATAGCGGGCGATGTCCTCGGTGCGCGTCCGCGCGTCGTCGATCGCGGCTGGCAGGGCAAGCACCAGCGCAACACCCATGGCGGCCACCAGCGGCCACCGCAGGATCGCGGGAAACGCGCGCAGCACCGCCGCCACCAGCGCCGCGCCGCCGATGACGAGGCACGCGGTCGAGTAGATGAAGAAGCGGGGCTCGGCGTGGCCGACACCACGCGTGACGAGGACGATCTGCGCGAACGCGGGCAGCAGCAGGAAGAGGGCCCCGCGCAGCTCGCGTCTCCAGCGCGGCCAGACGGCGGCCGCCAGGGCAGCCGCCGCCAAACTGTCGACGCCGAGGCGCATCACCGTCGCGCCGATCGATCCGGCCAGCCTGAACCCCATGTAGCCGCGGTAGTCGCGGATCGGAAGGTCCCGCGGGTCCCCGGAGACGACATTCTGCGCGTCGATCAGGATGCCGAGCGGCGCGCCGGTCTGGATCATCGACCAGACGACGTGGCCGGCCGCGAGCACCGCGGCCACGGCCAGCGCGGCAAGCGAGGCACCGCGGTGTGCCCAAAGCAGGCGCCACCACAGCACGAGGGTCACGAACGCCATCGGCGCGAGCACCACGACCGATCCGTATCGCATCAGGAAGGCGAGCCCACCGACCGCGGCGGCGAGCGCCAGCCCTCGACCCGGTTGCGGCCGCTCGTCGAGGCTCCACCACACCAGCGCCGATGCCGCCAGCAGGAGGGCCGCGGCGGGCACGTCGGTCAGCAGCGTGCCGCTCTCCTTGATGAGCGTCGGGCTGCCCGCCAGGACGGCCGCGGCGAGCACGCCCGCAACCGGGCCGACCAGCATGCGCGCCGTCCACCACGCCGCGACGAGGAGGCCCACGCCGGAGACGAGCCCGATCGCGCGCAGCTGCCACTCGGCGCCGCCGGCCGCAACGGGAAGGGCGGCGACCATCGGCAGGAGCGGCGGACGGATGTAGGACCAGCCACTGAGGACCGCATC
>DASTTX010000117.1:0-18256 GCA_035759945.1 Candidatus Limnocylindria bacterium
TCGCCGCGTCGCTGCGCGCGGGCCGTCGAGCGGGGGACCACGCCATCCTGGTGCGCGGCAACCGCGACGCCGACCAGTACATCCGCGCGCTGAACATGGCTCGCATCCCGTGGCGGTTCAGCGGCACTGCCGGCCTCTACCGCCAGCCGGAAGTGCGGGTGCTCATCAGCTTCCTGCGCGCGGTCAACGATCCCGATGACTCGATCAGCCTCTACGACCTGGCGACGTCGGAAATCTTCGGCCTCTCACCATCGGACGTGACGCTGGCGCTCAACCGAGCGCGCCGTCGGCGCAGCAGCCTGGCGGTGGCACTGCGCGATGCTGTCGAGAACCCCGAGGAGTCGCCGTTCTCGCTGCGCGCCATCGATGTCGTCCAGCGGCTGCTCGCGAGCCTCGACGCCCACCGCGCGCTGAGCACCGAGCGCAGCTGCGGCGAGCTGCTATACCACTTCATCTCGAGCTCCGGCTGGCTGGCGCGCCTGGACCACGAGGCACGCGAGACCGGGGAGGAGCGCCTGGCGAATGTCGGTCGCTTCTTCGAGATCGTTCGCCGCCAGGGCGGGCTGCTGCGCGACGACCGGCTCCCGTTCCTGGTCGCGCAGCTCGATACGCTGATCGAGACCGGCGACGACCCGTCCACCGCCGATGCCGAGCCCGACGAAGGCGACGCGGTCCACGTGCTGACCTATCACAAGGCCAAGGGGCTCGAATTCAACGTCGTCTTCCTGGTCGGCCTCGTCTCGGACCGCTTCCCTGGCTGGGAGCGGCGCGATGGGCTCGAGATGCCCGATGAGCTCCTGCGCGACGCGCCGGCCGCCGACACGGATCACCACACCGCCGAGGAACGCCGGCTGTTCTACGTCGGCATGACGCGCGCCCGCGAGGAGCTGGTGCTGACGTGGGCGCGCGACTACGGTGGCCGGCGATCGCGCTCGGTGAGCCAGTTCGTCATCGAAGCGCTCGACCTGCCGCCCGCCACGCCGGCCGAGACCGTCCGCCCGGCCGTCATGGAGCAGCTTGCCCGTCACGCGGGGTCGCCGGTTGAGCCGACCGCCCCCATGCCGCGCCAGGCGCTCGGCGATCGCCCGCTGGTCCTCAGCTACGGGCAGATCCACGACTACCTCGACTGCCCGGCAAGGTACCGATATGGGCACGTCGTTCGCATCCCGACGCCCGTCAGCCACCAGATGGTCTACGGTCGCGCGCTGCACGCGGCCGCCCAGGCGCTTCATCGGCGCCAGCTCGCCGGACGGCCGATGACCCTCGACGAGCTCCACGCGGCGCTCGACGCCAACTGGGAGTCGGTCGGCTTCCTGACGCGCGAGCACGAGGAGGCGCGCCGCGCTGCCGCGCACGATGCGATCACCCTGTTCTGGGACGACCAGCAGCGGGACCCGGCGCGGCCGATCGCCGTGGAGCAGGACTTCACGGTCACCTTCGGCCCGGACCGGCTGCGCGGTCGGTACGACCGCGTCGATCGCGACGAGACCGGCCGGGTCGTGATCACCGACTACAAGTCGAGCGACGTTCGCGACCTCGCCACGGCCAATCGCCAGGCGCGCGAGTCGCTCCAGCTGTCGATCTATGCGCTGGCCCACGAGGCCCAGCACGGCAGCCTCCCCGACGAGCTCGCGCTGCACTTCCTCGAATCGGGCGTCGTGGGGCGTGTCGCACCGACCGAGAAGCGCCTCGAGAAGGCCCAGGAGAAGCTGACGGAGGCGGCCGAGGGCATTCGCGCGGGCCGCTTCGAAGCAAACCCATCGGCCATGCGCTGCGGCTACTGCCCGTTCCGGGAGATCTGCCCCGACGCCGCTCGATGAGCGGGCGCAACCGCACGATCGTCGCCGCGCTGCTGCTGCTGGCGATCCTGGCGGTCGTCGTTCTCGTCGCTTTCGCGGGGAACACCTGCCCGGTGGAGACGGTCCTGCAGCCATGTCCGGGGGCGACGCGCAATCTCGCGCTGGGGGTGGGGCTGGCCGCGACCGCGGTCGGGCTGCTGGTGACGCCGTTCGCGTTCCTCGGCGAGGTCATGGCCAGGCGGCGCATCGTCTATCGTGGCGCCTGGAGCCGGGCCGCCCGGCGCGGCGTGCTGGCGGGTCTCATCGTGGCAGCGTTCGCCGGGCTCCGGCTGGGTGGCGCGCTCAGCGTGCCGGTCGCGCTGTTCGTGCTCCTGCTGGCCGGCGTGCTGGAATGGTTCTTCGTCCGCAACGACGCGTAATGGAGGCGTTCATGACCGACACGGCCCCTGCTCTCGAGGACGCCGTCGCCGGCGTCCTCCCGGACGCGCTCGACCTGTCGCATCGTGTCCACGCCAACCCGGAGCTCGCGTTCGAGGAGCGCGACGCATCGCGCTGGACGGCGGAGCTGCTCGAGCGCGACGGATTCGAGGTGACCGCGCCGGCCGGGGGCCTCGAGACGGCATTCGTTGCGCGCTGGACGGGGAACCGCCCGGGGCCGGTGGTCGCGTTCGCCGGCGAGTACGACGCCCTCCCGGAGGTCGGCCATGGCTGCGGCCACAACCTGATGTGCTCGTCCAGCGCCGGCGCGGCCATGGCCGCCGCGCGCACGCTCGGTCGCGACTTCGGCGGCGAAATCCGCTTCATCGGCACGCCGGCCGAGGAGGCGGGCGGCGGGAAGGTGTATCTGATCAATGCCGGCCTGTTCGAGGACGTCGACGCCTGCCTTCAGATCCACCCGTCCGACTCGAACAGCGCCGAGATCCACTGCCTCGCGATCATCGAGGTGGTGGTGACGTTCCACGGCACCCTGGCCCACGCCAGCGCCGACCCGTGGCTCGGCAAGAACGCGCTCGACGCGATCGTCCTGCTGTACACGATGGTTGCCCAGTGGCGCCAGCATCTGAAGCCCGGCGAGCGCGTGCACGGCATCATCACCCACGGCGGGGCGGCGCCGAACATTGTTCCCGACCTGACCTCGGGTCGCTGGTACCTGCGCACGCCGGTGGACGCGGATCTCGACGCCATGATGGAGCGCTTCCGCGCCATGGCCGAGGCGGCCGCGTCGGCGACCGGGTGCACCGTCGAGCTCGCGTTCGACGAGATGACGCGCTACCGGACCATGCTGAACAGCCCCACCCTGCTCGAGCTCTGGCGCCGGCACCTCGCCGATGCGGGCATCGCCGATGACCCGGTCGACCCGAACGCCGGCAGCACGGACATGGGCAACGTCAGCCACGAGGTCCCGACAATCCACCCCTACATGCAGATCGCGCCACGTGGCACGCCGGGCCATTCCCGCACGCTCGCCGCCCATGCCGGCGGCGAGGACGGCGACCGCATGCTCCCGAATGCCATTCGCGTGCTGGCCGCGACGGCCCTCGACCTGATCCGCGATCCCTCCTTGGTGGACCGTGCGTGGGATGAGCTGCGCGCCGCCGGCAGTGGACGCCAGCGGGGAACGTCCGGCTGAGCGACATCCTGGCCGGCCAGCCCGTCGATGACGCAGCCCTGGCCGAGATCTACGACCTCGAGCACGACGAGATCAGCGAGGACCTCGCGTTCTATCGCGAGTGGGCTCGCCGCCAGGGCGGCGCCACTCTCGATCTCGGCTGTGGCTCCGGCCGCCTGTTCGGCGTGCTGCTCGAGGGCGGTGCCGCGCGCCTCGTCGGCATCGACGGCTCGCCGGCCCTGCTGGCGCGGGCTCGAGCGCGGATCGAAGCCGATGAGCGCCTTCGTGCAGCGCGCGACGCGGGTCGCATCGAGCTCGACGTGGGCGACGTGCGCAACGTCCGCCGCGCGGAGCGGTTCAGCCTTGCCATCCTGGCTGGCGTGCTCGCGCATCTCGACGGTCCGGAGGACGCGCTCCGCACGCTCGACTCGGCGCGCCGGCTGCTCGAGCGTGACGGCGTGCTGATCGTCGACATGCTGGGCCCCGGCGCGCTGCCGCCGCACGATCTGCCGCTCTCGATCGACTGGGAGCGGTCGGTCGGCGATCGCCGCGTGGTACGGCGCAGCCAGCTGACGCGTCACGAGGCGCCCGAGGGGATGCGGGTCGACTACCGCACGCTCACGGACCGCGTCGAAGCCGATGGTACGATAACGCGGCTTCCGGCCAGCTTCCGGCTCTGGTATCCATCACCGGGCGGGCTCATCGGCCTCGCCGAAGAGGCGGAGCTGGTGGTCGAGGCGGCATTCGGGTCGCACGACCTGGATCCGCTCGAGGATGAGAGCGAGCGCTGCATCATCGTGCTGCGGCGCCCGACATCGACATCGGCTTCCGGCATGGGGTGAGGGGATGGCAGGCGAACAGATCCGGCTCCTGGTGGTGGAGGACGTTCCGCAGGTCGCGTCGCACGTCCGATCGCTGCTGCAGGCGCAGTCGCAGATCAAGATGCTCGACGTCGTCACCGCCGGCGACCGGGCCGTGGCCAGCGTCTCGGAGATGCGCCCCGACGTCGTGCTGGTGGACGCGCTTCTCCAGGGCCGCGTGAGCGGCCAGCAGGTCGCCCAGCAGATCCGCGAGGCGGAGCCGCACGTTGGCATCATCATGCTCACCGTCCCGCAGAACCCCGTGTCCGAGAACGCGCAGCGGGGCATTGACGCCGTGCTGAAGATGCCGTTCACCGGTTTCGACCTCACCACCATGGTCCGCAAGGTGGGGGAGGAGCGCGCAGTGGAGTCAGCGCGCTCCGGCTCGCTGGTGGTGACGCTGTTCAGCCCGAAGGGTGGCGTCGGCCGGACGACGCTCGCGTACAACCTGGCGGTCGGCCTCGGGAAGGACCACCGCGTCTGCCTCATCGACGGCTCGCTCCAGTTCAGCGACCTGCGCGGCCTGCTCCGCGTGCCGGCGGTGGCGCCGAGCATCGTCAACCTGCCCACCGACCGCATTCGCGACTCCGACCTGGCCGAGGTGACCTGGAAGGACCCGTCCGGGATCGACATCCTGCTTGCGCCCCCGCGCGTCGAGATGGCCGAGATGGTGACCACCCGCGACGTCGAGAAGGTGCTGTCGCTGCTGCGACAGATGTACGAGTTCGTGATCATCGATACGCGGGCCGCGCTGTCCGAGGACGTGCTCGTCTTCCTCGACGCGGCCGACGTCATCCTGCAGGTCCTGACCTACGACTCGATGGCCATTCGCAGCCTCGCCATGTCGGCCGAGACGTTCGCCGCCATCGGCTATCCGCCATCGAAGCTGACGACGGTGCTCAATCGGTCCGATGCGTCCGGCGGCTTCGACAAGGGTGACGTCGAGCAGGCGCTCGGCAGCCGCATCGACTTCGAGGTCGTCTCCGACGGGCACCTGGTGCTCGCCTCGAACAACGAGGGCATCGCCTTCGTCACCTCGAGCCCGGATGCGCCGATCGCGAAGAACGTGATGCGCATCGCCGACTCACTGGCGTCTCACCTGCGCGAGCGGTCGCCGGCGCTCGTCCAGCGCTGAGCGGCCGCATGCCGCAGCACTTCGACGACCGGCCGATCGGCGTCTTCGACTCCGGTGTCGGTGGCCTGACCGTTCTCGCCGAGCTCCGGCGCCGCCTGCCGGCCGAGCCGACGCTGTACCTGGGTGACAACGCTCGCGCGCCGTACGGTCCACGGCCCGCCGACGAGGTCCTCCGCTTCACGCTCGAGGCGGCCGACTGGCTCCTGGGCCAGGATGTCAAGCTGCTGGTGATCGCCTGCAACACCGCCACGGCCCGCGCGCTGCACGAGGTTCGGCGCCGTTCGTCGGTGCCCGTAATCGGCGTCATTCGGCCGGGTGCGCTGGCGGCCGCCGCGGCGACGCGCACGCGCAACGTCGGCGTCATCGCGACCGCCGGGACCGTGGAGTCCGGCGCCTATCACGAAGCGATCGTGGAGGCCGATGCGGCGACGCACGTCGCACAGCTGGCATGTCCGGAGCTGGTCCCGATGGTCGAGGCGGGCATCCTGGACGGGCGACGTGCGGAGTCCGTGCTGCGGGCCTACCTCGAGCCGATGCTGGCTGAGGATCCGGACATCGACACGCTGCTTCTCGGCTGCACGCATTACCCACTGCTGCGAGCGCCGATCGAGCGCATCGTGGGCGACGGGGTCGCCGTGGTCGACTCCGCGTTCACGACCGCTCTGGCGGTGGAGGATCTCCTGGATGCACTCGGCGCACGAGCGTCGGGCGCCGAGGCGGCAGCGATCCATCGCGTTGCAACGACCGGCGACGTGACCGCCTTCGTTGGCGTCGCCGAGCGTCTCTTCGGCGAGCAGCTGCCGGCCGTTGAGGCCGTCGAGATCGAGCCGATCCCGGCGCTTCCCCTAGACTGAGGCGCATGGCACGCAACAGCTCGCACCTTCGCGCCGGCATCATCGTCGGCGGCCTCCTCGCGCTCGGCGCGAGCGTGGCGGGACGCGAGATCATGCGTCGCGCCGGGACGCGCATGATCGACTGGGAGGCCGTGCGCCAGATCGCGCATCGCCGGCTCGGCGACGCGGCGGCGCCACTGTCCGCAACGCAGCGCGCCGAGGCCGAATCGTTCTATCGGGCCACGCTGCTCGAGATCGAGCCGATCGTGGCCGAGGAGATCGGCTCCGAGCTTCCGGCCGCGCTGGAGACGCCGGCCGTCGTCGACCGCCTCCAGTGGGTGGACCTCAACATCGCCACGTTCCGCGTGCTGTTCGAGCGCATCGAGCGGACGCTGCTCGAGGCGCAGACGGGACCCGATACCGCCGGCCGGGCGGTCTCGCGCTGGGTGAACCGCACCCTCGGCAACCAGCAGCTCGGCTTCATGCTCGCGTTCCTGGGGCGCAAGGTCCTCGGCCAATATGACGTCAGCCTTCTCGCCGCCGGCCCGACCCGTGGCCGGCTCCATTTCGTCGAGCCGAATATCGTCGGCACGGCGTCGACGATGCGGATCCCGCGCGATCAGTTCCGAACCTTTATCGCGCTGCACGAGGCCACGCACGCCTTCGAGTTCGAGGCGCACCCGTGGCTGCGACCGTACTTCTCCGATCTCGTGGGGCGCACCGTCGAGCAGCTGGCCGCCGAGTCGGGAGGGCTGATGGAGCGGGTGCGCGAGGCACTCCAGGGTGGCGAGGGCCATTGGCTCGAGCGGATCATGACCCCCGGGCAGCGCGAGACGTTCAACAAGACGCAGGCGCTGATGTCGCTGCTGGAGGGCTACTCCAACCACGTCATGAACGCGGCCGGCGAGCGGATTCTGCCGAACTTCACCGAGATCCACGACCGCTTCGAGCGTCGCGGTGAGCGCCGCGGCGCGCTGGAGCGGGCGATCATGCGCATCACCGGGCTCGACCTCAAGATGGAGCAGTACGCCGCCGGCGAGCGCTTCGCCGATGCGGTCATCCGCGATCGCGACCGGGCCTTCCTGAATCGGGTCTGGACCGCCCCCGAGATGCTTCCGTCACTGGACGAGATCCGGGCGCCAGAGACATGGATCGCGCGCATCGAGGCGACCGCATCCTGAGCGGGCCATCGACCGTCCTCGCCACACCCATCCTCGGTGCGCAGCTGACGCGCGAGCTGGTGGCCCGGATCGAGGCGGTGGATGGCGTGCGCTGCGTGCTCATCGGCTCCGATGGCCACATCCACGGGGATGCGGCGGAGGCTGCCTTCGACGAGGCGGACATCCTGCTGCTCGGGTCAGTCCCCGCATCGGTCCTGGATCACGTCGTCTCGCGCGCCCCAAAGCTGCGCTGGATCCACTCGGCCTCGGCCGGCGTCGATCGGATCTCCACCCCGGCGGTCCGCGAGCGCGGGCTCCTGGTCACGAACGCCCGCGGGGTCTTCAGCCGCCCGATCGCCGAGTACGTGGTGATGATGTCGCTCGCCATTGCGCGACGGCTGCCGCAGCTGCTCGAGCTGCAACGTGAGCGCACCTGGCAGCCGATTCGCGGCCGCGAGCTGTCGGAGCTGACGGTCGGCATCATCGGCTATGGAAGCATCGGTGAGGAGGTGGCGCGGCTGCTCGAGCCGTTCGGCTGCCGGCTGCTGGCCACCCGTCGCCATGTTGACCGCGGTGTCGGCAAGGCGGGTCGCGTGGAGCTTTTCGCACTCGGCGACCTGGCGCAGGTGCTGCGCGCCAGCGACATCGTCGTCGTCGCGGCGCCGCTCACCGAGGAAACGGCGGGGCTGATCGGCGCCGACCAGCTGGCCGAGATGCGCGAGGACGCCTGGCTCATCAATATCGCCCGCGGCCGCCTGATCGACGAGCTTGCGCTGCGCAGGGCGCTGGAGTCGGGCTGGATCGGCGGTGCCGTGCTCGACGTCTTCAGCGAGGAGCCCCTGCCGCCCGACTCGCCGCTGTATCGGACGCCGAACGTCGTCATCACGCCGCACACCTCGTGGGCGTCCGACCGCGTGATCGAGCGCTCGGTGGACCTGTTCGTCGAGAACCTGCGGCGCGATCGCGCCGGCGAGGTATTGCGCAACGTGGTCGATCTCGAGGCCGGCTACTAGATGCAGGTCACGATCGTCGGGCTGCCGGGCAGCGGCAAGACCACGGTCTTCAATGCGCTCACCGGCGGTCACGCCGAGACGGGTGGCTTCTCCGGTGGCCGTGCCGCACCGAATGTCAGCGTGGTGAAGGTCCCCGATGACCGCGTCGATCGCCTGGCGGAGCTCTTCAACCCGAAGAAGACCGTCTACGCCGATGTCACCTACGTCGACGTCGCCATCCCGGCCGGGGCCGCCCGCGAGGGGAGCGTCAACCCGGACGTCCTGGCCCTGATCCGCAATGCCGACGCGCTGCTGCACGTTGCGCGCGCCTTCGACGATCCTGCGGCCGCGCCTGCCGATCCGTGGCGAGACGTCGACGATCTTGACCTCGAGTTCACGGTGGCCGACCTGTCGGTCATCGAGAAGCGGCTCGAGAAGCTCGCCACGCAGGGGCGCCACGGCTCACAGGCCGAGCGCGAGGCGGCGCAGCGCGAGGAGGAGCTGCTGCGGCGCATCGAGCCGCACCTGTCCGAGGGCAAGCCGATCCGGTCATTCGGCCTCACCGGCGACGAGGAGCTCCTGCTGCGCGGCTACCGCTTCCTGACCCAGAAGCCGGTGCTCGTCGTGCTCAACATCGACGATGGTCGCCTGCCGGAGGCCGATGCGCTCGAATCGGCCGGTCGCGAGCGCTACGCGCAGCCGCACACCGATGTGGCGGCGCTGGCCGCCAAGATCGAGGCGGAGATCGGCGAGCTGCCGGCGGACGACGCTCGCCTCTTCATGGACGACCTCGGCATCTCCGAGCCGTCCCGGGGCCGGGTCATCCGCCTCACGTACGAGCTGCTCGGCCTGTTCAGCTTCTTCACCGCCGGCGAGGACGAGTGTCGCGCCTGGACGCTGACGCGCGGCTCGACGGCGGTGGACGCCGCCGGCGCCATCCACTCGGACCTGGCTCGTGGCTTCATCCGGGCACAGGTCATCTCGTTCGAGGATCTGATTGAGGCGGGCTCGATGGCGGAGGCTCGCAAGCGGGGCACCTTGCGGCAGGAGGGCAAGAACTACAGCGTGGCCGACGGCGACGTGATCGAGGTCCTGTTCAACGTCGCGCGCTAGCTACGAGCGCTCCATCTCCGCCACGATGGTGCGGTAGTCGCCGCTCTGCTCGACCAGGTAGGTGTCCTCTTCCTCGAGGCCCACGCTCATGCTGGCGCGCAGCTTCTCGTCGTTGATGTACGTGAAGCCGTGGTTCCGCTCGAGCTCGAGGGCGATTGCCTCCGCCAGCGTGTCCTCCTCGAAGTCCTCGATCACCGCCGCGCGCGCGGCCTGGACCATCGCCTCGAACTGGGCTGGGGTATGGTCGCGCTCCGACACCAGCAGCGCATCGGTCATCAGATCCGTCGCGCCCTCGTGGAGCTCGTAGAAGAAGAGTTGCATGTGCCGATCATAGACCGGTGAACGGGCTCCTGATCGTTGGCGGCCTGACCGTCGACCACTTCACCGACGGCACTTCCGCGCCCGGTGGGTCGGTGCTACACGCGGGACGCGCGGCCGCCGACGAGGGCGCCCAGCTTACCTTCCTGACCGTTGCGGGCGCAGAGCCGGAGGCACGCACCGGCCTCGCCCTCCTGGCCGATATGGGCCGGCTCGTGCACCAACCAGCCACGGCGTCGACGACATACCGGCACGACGAGACGACGGGACGGCGGATCCTGCTGTACGAGGCCGCGACCGACCCGATGGATCCCTCCTTTGCCGATGGGCTGCCCGCGCCGGACGTCGCCCTCATCGCGCCGATCGCCGATGAGCTGGGCGCCGCCGCCCTCACGCGCCTCGAGCGCGCACTTCGACCCGGACGGACCGTCCTGCTCATCCAGGGCTGGCTCCGCCGGCTCGAGCTCGGCGCCCCGGTGCACCCACTCCCGCTGGACGGCGTGGCCGATGACCTGTGGTCGACGTTCGGCCGGGCCGATGCGGTGGTGCTCTCCACCGAGGACCTCGCCGAAGCGGCGGAGGACCCGTTCGCCCAGGCCGCCGCCCTGCGCGTCCGCCTCGGCCCGGGCCCGCTGCTGGTACTGACCCTCGGCACCGATGGCTATCTGCTCGACGACCCGGGCTTGGATCGGATGGTGGCGGCAGTGCCGCGGCGGGTGATCGAGGGCGTGCCGACCGTCGGCGCCGGCGACACGTTCGGCGCTGCGCTGGCGGTTCATTTGGGCCGTGGCGAATCGGCGGTCGCCGCCGCCGATGCCGCGACCGAACGGGTCATCAGCGTGCTCGAGGCGCGTCGCTCCTAGGCCACGGCGCGTTGTCGCGTCCGCTCACGCGCTGCCCGTCGCTCGGCGGCATCGACCCAGGATCGGAGGCGGCGCAGGCGACGCTCGACGGTGAGTCGGGTGCGGCCCACCTCGGCCATCGAGCCGCCGCGGCCCAGGGCGAAGGCGATGTCGAGGACCCGTGACGCCGCGGCGGCGGCCTCGAGCGCGCCGCGCAGGTCCCCACGGTGCCGCTCGCGGATGCGCGCCACCTCGATCCACGCCGTGGCGGCGTCGACCGACGCGCGCCGCGTGCCCAGGGTCCACAGCTCCTCGGCGCGATGCACCTGCCCGAGGGCGATGAGCAGCCGCGACGCCACCCGCCGAAGGGCGTTGGCCTCCGCCGGGTCGGTGGCGAGCGACTGTGCCGTCTCGACGAGCTCGAGCGCATCGTCCACGGCGCCGGCGCGGAGCAGCTCGAGGGCCATGCCACGCGGGTCGAGCACACGAGCCTGCCGCCAGCCGCCGGCTCGCAGGCGGCACAGCTCGGCCTCCAGGAGGGCGAGGCTGACGACGTCCTGGAAGTTGTGGTCGAGCACCTCGGCCAGGATGTCGGGTGATCCGCCGCGCAGGTAGCCGAAGTAGCGGGCGGGCACCTCGCTGCCGGCACAATCGGAAGCGCGCCGAACCCCGAGGACGCCGGCCTCGACGTCGGCCAGGCGCGCTCCACCGAGCGGGCGCCGGAAGAGGCGACGCGCATCGGGCAGCAGGTCGTCGTGCGCCCCGGGCAGCGCCGCCTGCTCCCGGAAGAGGCCGTGGAAGGTGAGCCGTGCGGCCAGCATCGGCACGTCGAAGGCGCGCCCGTTGTAGGTGACGAGGCGCGGAAACGTGGCGAGCTCGGCGGCCACGCCGCGGAGGAGCGGCCGCTCGCAGGGGTAGTCAGGCAGGAGGTACTGGCGAACGTGGATCCGCCCGGCGTCGACCCGCGCGATGCCGGCGAGGAAGATGACGGTGCCCGCTCCGGTCGACAGGCCGGTGGTCTCGGTGTCGAAGTACGCGGCCGGATCGAGGGGCGCCAGCGCCGCGGCCACGTCGTCCGCGAGCTGAACGCTCCGCTCCACGACGAGGGTGGTGCCGTCGGCGGTTGGCTCGGCGCGCGCATCGAACCAGCGGGCGAGCGTCGCGGTCCGGTCGTCGCCCGGCGCCGGACGTGGCGGTGACACGGCGCCCTGAACGGCGCGGACGGCGGCGAGTCGATCGGTGAGCGACCGCTGCGTGAGCATCGGCTCAGCTCATCCCGGCCAGCAGCTCGGCGACCACGTGCTTGCCGCGCCCGCCGACCTCGATGGCCGGGCCGACGCAGGCGGGGCAGCCATCGGCGCAGGGGCATGACTCGACCGCCTCGCGGCAGGCGCGGATGAGCTCGTCGACGAGGCTGAAGAGCCGCTCCGTCAGCCCGACGCCTCCCGGAACCGCGTCGTAGAGGTACAGGGTTGGCCGGCCGGTGAACGGTGCCTGCACCTGCGCCAGGACGCCGAGGTCGCGCGGATCGGACATGAGCAGCAATGCGCCGGTGGTGCGGGCGAGGCGCGCGAGCCCGATCAGCGCCCCGTCCAGCGTGTCGCGGTCGTATCGGTTCACCAGCTCGGCCGGCGGCACCAGCCAGGTGGCGGTGGTATGCATCTCCTGCTCCGGGATGCTGATCGAGCCCCAGCCGACGTTCTCGTGGGTGTGGTACTTGAGCTTCTTGAACATGGTCACCTTCCAGGCGACCATCACCTCGCCGCGCTGGCGCAGGCCGGCCGGTGGCGGATCGGCCTCGTCGAGGACCTCCAGCACCTTGAGCGTGATGCCGAGGTCGGCATCGGTGTAGTAGTCGACGTCGGTGCGCGTGACGTAGGCCTTGCGCTCCTCCCAGTCGAGGCGGTCGACGTGGTGCTGGACGCCCTGGTGGATGTAGATGGCCTTCTCGTGGACGAGCAGCGGAGCGGCGAACAGGTCGACCTCGCCCAGGACCCGGTGACGGTCGCCGGTGGTGTCGATGATCACGACGTTCTCCGGCGCGCCGTGCCGCAGGCTGAAGTCGCTGGCCGGGAAGTTCTCGTGGCTCCAGTAGTAGCGGTCGTCCTCGGCGCGCCGGATCCAGCCGTCCTCGGACAGCACATCGAGCAGCATCGGTGTCTCTTCGAGCCCGAACCGCTCGCTGGCGGGCACTGGCAGCTCGAACGTCGAGGCCCGCAGGTGGTTCATGAGCACGTAGAGGTTGTCGGGATTCACCAGCCCGTGTTCCGGTGAGCTGTCGAACAGGTACTCCGGGTGCGCGGCGAGGAACTGGTCGATCGGCGCGGATGAGCAGACCAGCGCCGAGATGCTGGTTCCGCTGCGCCGGCCGGCGCGGCCCATCTGCTGCCAGGTCGAGGCGATCGTGCCGGGGTAGCCGACGCTGATGGCGGCGTCGAGGCTGCCGATGTCGATGCCCAGCTCGAGCGCGTTCGTCGCAACCACGCCGCGGACGCGACCGTCACGCAGCCCCGCCTCGATGGCATGGCGCTCGTTCGGCAGGTAGCCGCCGCGATAGCCGCGGATGGTGTGCGGATGGCCGGGTGGCGGCGCGAAGGTCTCCTGGAGGTAGGTGGTCAGCACCTCGACCGCCGTGCGCGAGCGAGCGAAGGCGATGGTCTGCACCCCGCCACCGATGAGCCGCTCGGCAAGCCGTTGCGCGGTCAGTAGCGACGAGCTGCGAATGCCGAGCTGCTCGTTGGCGACCGGCGGATTGACGATGAGAACGTGCTTGCGGCCGGACGGTGCGCCGTTGTCGTCGATCAGCTCGACCGGTGCCTCGAGCACGCGCTCGGCCAGCTCACGCGGGTTGGCGATGGTGGCGCTGGCGCAGATGAAGGTCGGGTTGGCGCCGTAGTGGTTGCAGATCCGTCGCAGCCGGCGCACGACGTTGGCGACGTGGCTGCCGAACAGCCCCCGGTACGTGTGCAGCTCGTCGATGACGACGTACTCGAGGTTCTCGAACAGCTTGAACCACTTCGTGTGGTGGGGGAGGATCGCCGAGTGGAGCATGTCCGGGTTGGTGATCACCACCTGCCCGGCGGCTCGGACCACCGAGCGGACGTTGGCCGGCGTGTCGCCGTCGTACGTGTGCGTCTTGAGGCCGATGTCGGCGGCATCCGCCAGCGCCCGCAGCTCCACCAGCTGGTCGGCGGCGAGCGCCTTGGTCGGGAACAGGTAGAGCGCTCGAGCGGCCTCGTTCTTGGCCACGGCGTCCAGGACGGGGAGGTTGTAGCAGAGCGTCTTGCCCGACGCGGTCGGCGTGACGACGACGGCATTCCGTCCGCTCGCCGCGGCTGCGAACGCGGCTGCCTGGTGGGTGTAGAGCGCCTCGATGCCGCGCGAGCGCAGCCCTTCCACGATGCGCGGATCGATGCCCTCCGGCCACGGCGCGTGGCGCGGCGGTCGGGGATCGAGGACACGGTGGGCGACGACCTGCGCCGCCATGTCCGGGCTGGCCAGGAGTGCCGCGATCGCCTCGTCAGCGTTCGTAAGTGGGGCGGTCAGCATCGGCTCCTCCAGCTCCGACAAATAGAACATCCGTTCTGGCGCGAACATAGCACACGTGTTCGAATCGTCGGAGGCCGATGCGACAGCTCGGCTGTCGCGAGCGCGCGCCGCGGTGAGGTGGTCGGCTAGACTGGCGCGCGATGACCGGCATCGACATCGCAGCGGAGGCGCCTCCACCGTCCGCACCTCGTCGTCGCCTGCGCCTGCCCGCCTCGCGCGGCGGACTCGCCTGGCTGGTCGTCCTCCTCATCGTCGGAACGTTGCTGGCGGTGCAGTTCGGGCGGCAGGTCTATCTCAACTGGGAGATCGGGCAGCGCGCCGATGCGATCGAGGCCCAGATCGCCGCGGTCGAGGCCGAGAACGCCGACCTCCAGGCGGAGCTCGACTACCTGCGCTCGGACGCGTACGTCAGCGCCGAGGCGCGGCGCCTCACCAACCTCGGGTTGCCCGGTGAGCAGGTCCTGATCATCCCGCCCGGTGCCGAGCAGCCCCTCCCCGTTCAGCTCGCCGCGCCACCGCCGAAGCCGCTGCTCCAGCAGTGGGTGGAGCTCTTCTTCGGACCCGATTCCTGAGTCGGGCGGCGCGCATGCGCGCCCATCGGTCCAAATTTCACGTCAGGGTGGATCCGGGGCGTGCACGTCGTAGATCAGGCCGTCCGGCGCCGTCTCGTCCAGCCGCTCCGCCACGGCGTCTCGCACGACGACGCCTGCGGCATGCAGGCCGATGACCAACGCGCCGACCGCTGGCTCCCAGCGCGGCACCACCCGGTTCGGCGACTGGCCGGCCGCCCTCACTGCCGCAATGGCCGCCTCGAGAAGGACCTCGGCGCCCGAGCGCGCGAGGCCGCCACAGAAGGCCAGGGCATACGCCTTCTCGCCGATGCCGACGCGTCGGGCGGCGGCGGCCGCGACCTCGCCGAGCCCGGTTCCATGCCGGTCCACGACCCCCAGGGCAACGGGGTCGCCGGCTTCGGCAGTCGTCAGCAGGCCGCGGACGACCGGCCCCACCACGGCGGCGGACAAGCGAGCTCGCGCGGTGAAGCGGTGAAGCGCCGCCTCCACGTCGGCGTCGCCGGTGGCGGCAAGCAGCGCCTCGCGCAACGGCGTCGGTGGGCCGATGCCGAGCTCGCTGCGGACGACGGCCGACAGCGCGGCGTGCGCGAGCTCGTGGCTACCCTGCGGCGACTGCCAGAAGCTCGAGTGCCACACCGAACCGTCGCGGCCGCGCGCGCCGGTGGCCGCGCCTGTGCCGATGGACACCACGACGGCCGGGCCCTCGGGCACCGCACCAGCGAGCGCGCCGATCGCGTCGTTGACGACCGTGATCGGTCCGCCGAACCCGTCGGGGGCAAGCGCATCGGCCAGCAGCTCGAAGTCCTCCGGCCAGTCGGCGCCGGCCATGCTGAAGACTGCAGGGCCGATGTCGGCTGGCGCGGCACCCGCGCGGCCGAGCGCCTCGTTCACCGCGGTGCGAGTCACCGCCAGCGCGGCCTCGGGTCCCTCGGCGTAGATGTCGGCCGCGCCGAGCCGGCGTGCGGCACCGAGCACCGACCCGTCCGGCCGCGCGACGAGCGCGATGGCCTTGCTGTTCCCGCCGTCAACGCCGAGGATCAGCTTCACGGGTGCGTCGCTTCGCCGAGCGCGGCGGCGTCAGCGAGCACGATGGCGTCGGGATGCTGGTGCAGCCACGACGCGGGGAGCCATCGGGTCGGTTCGGCATCGAGCACGCGGCGGAGGATATCGGCCTTGCGGGACCCCGACACGAGCAGCACGACACGTCGCGCTGCGAGGATGAGGTCCATCCCGGCCGTCCTGGCGCGTCTCGGGACCGGCTCGGCGAAGTAGCGACCATTGCTCTCGATGCTCGACGCCGTCAGCGCCACTTCGCGGGTTGGCGCGTCGACATCGGTCGGCGGCTCGTTGAAGCCAAGGTGGCCGTTGGGCCCGAGACCCAGGATGGCGAGGTCGATGCCGCCCGCAGCGGCGACAGCGGCCTCGTACGCTCGACACCCCGAGGCCTCATCGCCGTCGGGCCGCAGCCGGATGATCCGGTCCTCGCCGATCCCGAGCGCATCGCACAGCGATCGGCGCATCCAGCCATACAGCGAGCGTGGGTCGACCTCCGTGATGCCCGTGTACTCGTCCAGCTGCGCCACGCGGACGCGAGACGAGTCGAACGGCCGGCGCGCGAGCTCGGCGTAGCAGCCCATCGGCGTCTCGCCGGTGGCGGCGAGGAGCACCGCATCGGGCCGAGCCTGGACCGTGTCGACGACGAGGGCGGCCGCGGCCATGGCCAGCGCCGCCGCATCGTCGACGCGCCGCAGCTCCACGTCAGGACAGGAGGCGGTCGGGCAGATACGCGCGGTGCGCGGCCGCCATCTCGTCGTAGATGGCCTCCGCCTTCGGCAACGTCCCGACCAACGGATGCGTGGCCAGCGCGCGGACACCATCGCGCCGCGTGCCGCTCCAGGCCGCCTCGGCGGTCAACGCCTGGTACTCGCCGAGCGCCTCGATCAGGCCCCGAACCTGGACCGGCAGCGCCGGCACCGCCAGCGGCTCGACGCCGGCACCAGAGACCCTCGCGGGAACCTCGACGACCAGGTCCTCCGGAAATCGGGGCATCGCCTCACCGTGGTTCGGGACGTTCACCGGCCATACCGTGCCGCGGTCGTTGACGATCGCCTCGATCACATCGACGGCCAGCTCGAGCTCCAGGATGCCGCCCCGTGAGCGGGCGGGGTCGAGCTTCGGGTCCGACGCATCGGCCTGCTCGCGGTAGTGCGCCCAGTAGTCATCCACCTCGGCCATGATCTCCTGCGAGCGGGTCCGCGGCGCCTCGCGCGCCGCGGCCAGGGCGTCGTCGGCGAAGTAGTAGTAGTACAGGTAGGCCGATGGCAGCGCGCCCATCACCGCGGCCAGGTGGAGCATGCGCTCGCCGCGGGTCGTCGGCTGGCCCTGGCGTTCATCGGCTTCAACGATCAGCGGCATGACGTCCGCGCCGTCGTACAGCTGGCGCACCGTCCAGCCGGTGTGGTTGAGGCCGACCAGGGTCGCATCCAGCCGAGACGGATCGAGCCCAGCCAGCCGGGCGATCCCGGCCGGGAAGACGAGCGGACCCTCGCACAGCGAGACGCAGCGGATCGGCGAGTGGTGGGTGATCGCCTCCGACACGATGTTGACCGGATTGGTGTAGTTCACCAGCCACGCGTCGGGGCAGCGACGCTCCATATCCTCGGCGATGTCGCGCATGACCGCGATCGACCGCAGCGCCATGAAGAACCCGCCCGGTCCCTGCGTCTCCTGGCCGATGACCGCGTGCCGCAGTGGAATCGTCTCGTCCAAGGCGCGCGCCTCGAATCCGCCGGGCCGGAAGCTGGTCAGGACCGTATCGGCGCCGTCGAGCGCGTCGCGACGGTCGGTCGTTGCCCGCACGCGGAGGTCCAGGCTCCGAACGGCGATCATCCGCTCCGCCAGACGACGCACCACGTCGAGCCGCTCGGGATCGAGGTCAAAGAGCGTGATCTCGGAGCCGGCGAAGTGCTCGCCGCGCTGCACGAACGCGGCGACGGTCCCCGGCGCGCGGGTGCTGCCGCCGCCGATGTACGCGATCTTCACCGCGCCCATGGCGGGGCGCTAGCCCTCCAGCCTTGGACCGGCGGCGCGCACCTCGGCGCTCACGCCATCGGCGTAGTCGTCGAAGTTCTCGGCGAACATCCCTGCGAGCTCGCGCGCCTTGGCGTCGTAGGCCGCGGCGTCCGACCAGGTGTCGCGCGGCCGCAGGATCTCCGCGGGCACTCCGGGCACCGAGGTCGGGACGGAGAAGCCGAAGATCGGATCCGTCTCGTACTCGACGTCCTCCAGCTGCCCGCTCAGCGCGGCCCGCACCATGTTGCGGGTGTGGTCGATCGGCATGCGCTTGCCGGCGCCATACGCGCCGCCCGTCCAGCCCGTGTTCACCAGCCAGACGGGGACGTCGTACTGCTCGAGCCGATCCGCGAGCATGCGCGCGTACTCGCCAGGATGGCGCGGCAGGAACGGCGCGCCGAA
>DASTTX010000118.1:0-52076 GCA_035759945.1 Candidatus Limnocylindria bacterium
GCACAGCAGCATCTGCTCACCTTCCAGCGCCGTCTGGCGCCGTTCCCGGTGCGGGTCGAGATGTTGAGCCGGTTCGTCGGCCGCAAGCAGCAGGAGGCGATCGTCGACGGCGTCCGCGACGGAACGGTGGACATCCTGATCGGGACGCATCGGATCCTGTCGAAGGACATCGCCTTCGCCGACCTGGGGCTGCTGGTGGTCGACGAGGAGCAGCGCTTCGGCGTCGCCCACAAGGAGCGGATCAAGAGCCTGCGCAAAGAGGTTGACGTGCTCACGCTGTCCGCCACGCCCATTCCGCGCACCCTCCACCTCAGCCTGGTCGGCATCCGCGACCTGTCGGTGATCGAGACGCCGCCCGAGGCGCGGCTGCCGATCCAGACGCGCATCGCGGAGGACGATGACGGCCTCGTTCGCGACGCCATCTCGCGCGAGCTGGATCGGGGCGGCCAGGTCTTCTACGTCCACAACCGGGTGGAGACGATCGAGGCGGCCGCGGAGCGCGTTCGCCGCCTGGTGCCCGGGGCGCGCGTCGCCATCGGTCATGGGCAGATGTCAGAGGGGATGCTGGAGCGGGTCATGCTCGACTTCAGCGAGGGCCGCTTCGACGTCCTGGTCTGCACGACGATCATCGAGTCCGGCCTCGACATCCCGAACGCAAACACGATCATCATCGTGCGCGCCGACACCTTCGGCCTCGCCCAGCTCTACCAGCTGCGTGGTCGCGTCGGCCGATCCGATCGCCGGGCGCACGCCTACCTGCTGCATCGGCGCGGCATGCCGCTGTCGCCGATCGCGCGCAAGCGGCTGCACGCCATCTTCAGCGCGTCGGATCTCGGCGCCGGGTATCAGATCGCGCTGTCGGACCTGGAGATCCGGGGCGCGGGCAACATCCTCGGCGCGGAGCAGCACGGCTTCATGGCCGCGGTGGGGTTCGAGATGTACACCCGTCTGCTGGCCGAGGCGGTCGACACTCTGCGCGGTCGACGCCCGGCACCGGAGCCGGCGCCCGTGCGCCTCGACCTGCCGGGCTCGGCGTACCTGCCGGACGACTACATCGAGGACTCGGGCGCAAAGCTCGAGGCGTACCGGCGCTTCGCACAGGTTCGGTCTCCGGCCGATGCGGACAAGCTCCGCGACGAGCTGCGCGACCGCTACGGGCCGATCCCGTCGACCGTCGAGGGCCTCTTCACGGCCGTTCGCGTGCGTTTGGCTGCCGAGGCTGCCGGGGTGCCCGAGGTCCGGGCCGAGGACGGACAGGTGACGCTGAAGTGGACCGGCCGCATGCCCGACCGCCGCGAGATGAGCGTCGCGCTCCAGGTCGCCGGGCTTCGGCCGGACACGGCGTCGAACCAGGTGCGCATCCCGGTCGGCGCCGGGCGCGATCCGATCGAGGTCGCGATTCGCGCGCTCGAGGCGCTCGAGGCCACCCGAGCCGCCTGATCGCTATACTTGTGGTGTCCACTCGACCCGCGACGGGCGCACCCGTCCGGCGCCGATCTTCGACCGAAGCCGCCCGCGCCAGAAGGCGAGGGGCGGCCCACGAAAGGAGGCGACCGTGACGTCCCATCCACCCGTTGATTCCGCTGGGGATCCCACTGCTTCACGCGGCACCCTGAGCGTCGGCGACCGTTCCTTCGACTACTTCCGGCTCGACGCCGCCGGCGCGCGCGACCTGGCGCGCATGCCGTACACCGTCAAGATCCTGCTCGAGAACATGCTGCGCGGGTCGGCCACGCAGCCGGAGCTCGTCTCGGCCGACCACGTGCGTGCGCTTGCGACGTGGGATCCATCGGCACCCGGTGAGGCCGAGCTGCCGTTCATGCCGGCGCGCGTGATCCTCCAGGACTTCACCGGCGTCCCGTGCGTGGTCGACCTTGCCGCCATGCGAGACGCGGTGGCCGATATCGGCGGCGATCCTTCACGCATCAACCCGCTGGTGCCGGCAGACCTCGTCATCGACCACTCGGTCCAGGTCGACCAGTTCGGCTCGGACGCCGCCTTCCTCATCAACGTCGATCGCGAGTACGAGCGCAACGGTGAGCGCTACGCACTGCTGCGCTGGGCACAGCACGCCTTCAAGGACTTCCGCGTGGTTCCGCCCGGGACGGGCATCGTCCACCAGGTGAACCTGGAGTACCTCGCCGATGTGGTGAGCGTGCGCGACGGCGTCCTGGTGCCCGACACGCTGGTCGGCACGGACTCGCACACGACCATGATCAACGGGCTGGGCGTCGTCGGCTGGGGCGTCGGCGGGATCGAGGCCGAGGCCGCGCTGCTCGGCCAGCCGCTGTATCAGCCGATGCCGATCGTCGTCGGCTTCCGCCTGGACGGCCAGCTCCCTGCCGGCGCGACCGCCACCGATCTCGTCCTGTTCGTGACCGAGATGCTCCGCGCCCACGGCGTCGTCGGCAAGTTCGTCGAGTTCTACGGTCCGGGCCTCTCCAGGCTGCCCCTGGCCGACCGCGCCACGATCAGCAACATGTCGCCCGAGTTCGGGGCAACGGCCACGCTGTTCCCGATCGACGACGAGACGCTGCGCTACCTGCGCATGACGGGCCGTCCCGACGACGTGGTCGAGCGGGTCGAGGCCTACGCGAAGGCCCAGGGCCTGTTCCGCACGGACGACTCGCCGGAGCCGGCCTTCAGCGAGACGCTGAGCCTGGACCTGTCGACGGTGGCACCGTCGCTGGCCGGGCCGAAGCGCCCGCAGGACCGCGTCGCGCTGACCGACATGCGCTCCAGCTTCCAGGCGGCCTTCCCGAACGGCCTGCACAGCCACGAGGACGGGACGACGCACGCGCATCCCGGGGTCGGCGTCCACGGCCCGCGCGGGACGGTCGACGAGGCGAGCGACGAGTCGTTCCCGGCATCCGATCCGCCGGCGTACACGCGCGACCCGGACGCCGGGGCGAATGCCGTGCGGGCACCGGAACGCCACGACCCCGAACCGCTCCCCACCGATGCGCACTACAAGGCGGTCGAGGTGACCCTGGATGGCGCCACGCACAAGCTGCGCACCGGATCCGTGGTCATCGCCGCCATCACCAGCTGCACCAACACGAGCAACCCATCGGTCATGGTCGCCGCCGGGCTGCTGGCTCGGAACGCGGTCGCGCGGGGCCTCCGGACGAAGCCGTGGGTGAAGACGTCGCTGGCGCCGGGCTCACGTGCGGTGACCGACTATCTCGAGGTCGCTGGGCTGATGGACCCGCTGGAGGCGCTGCGCTTCAACCTGGTCGGCTACGGCTGCACGACCTGCATCGGGAACTCCGGCCCGCTGGCCGAGCCCATTGCGGAGGCCATCGAGAAGAACAACATCGCCGCCGTGGCAGTCCTGTCGGGCAACCGCAACTTCGAGGGCCGCATCCATCCACTGGCGCGGGCGAGCTACCTCGCGTCGCCGCCACTGGTGGTCGCCTTCGCGCTGGCCGGCCGCATTGACATCGACCTGACCACCGAGCCGATCGGCACCGATCCTGACGGCACGCCGGTGATGCTCTCCGAGCTCTGGCCACCGGCCGAGGAGGTCGCCAGCGTCGTCCTCAAGGCGGTCAGCGGCGACGTCTTCAAGCGCAACTACGCATCGGTCTTCGAGGGTGATGACCGATGGAAGGGCTTGCCCGTGCCCGCGGGGGACCGCTACGCCTGGGATCCGGCCTCGACCTACGTGGCGCGGCCACCCTTCTTCGAGAACATCGCCGATGCGCCGGCCGACCCGGATGACATCAGCGGCGCGCGCGCCCTGGCCGTGCTGGGCGACAGCGTCACGACCGATCACATCTCGCCCGCCGGCTCGATCGCGCGGACATCTCCCGCCGGCGCCTGGCTGATGGAGCACGGCGTCGAGCCACGGGACTTCAACTCGTATGGCTCGCGGCGCGGACACCACGAGGTCATGATGCGCGGCACCTTCGCGAACATCCGGCTCCGCAACGCGCTGACGCCGGACGCCGAGGGCAACGTCACCGAGCACCTGCCCAGCGGCGAGCGGATGAGCATCTTCGAGGCCTCCGAGCGCTATCGGGCCGATGGCACGCCGCTCATCGTCCTGGCCGGCAAGGAGTACGGGTCGGGCTCGTCTCGCGACTGGGCCGCCAAGGGGCCGATGCTCCAGGGCGTGCGCGCCGTCATCGCCGAGTCGTACGAGCGCATCCATCGATCGAACCTGGTCGGCATGGGCGTGCTGCCGCTGCAGTTCATGCCGGGCGAGAGCGCGTCGTCGCTCGGGCTGACGGGGCGCGAGACCTTCTCGATCTCCGGCCTGGCCGATGGCCTCAAGCCGCGGAAGGAGGTCACGGTCAGCGCTCTCGGCGAGGACGGCCGCGAGATCCGTTTCCGTGCCGTTGCGCGCCTGGATGGCGAGATCGACGTCAGCTACATGCGCAACGGCGGCGTGCTCCAGACCGTGCTCCGGCGACTCGCCTCGGCGTGAGGCGCCTGGCGTCCGGACCCGTCGTGGCCAGTTCCGGAGCTTCCAACGGACTCCGCCTGGGACTTCGACGGCCTCACGTCACCACCGACTTGAAAATTGCGCGTTCGGCAACGCATTGGCCGGTCGATGACGCCGGATTCGCTCGCGAGCCGCGACTGGAAGAATGCGCGGCCAGCGTGCGCCTTTCCAAGTCCGGCACGGGCGTTCCGTTGCCGCGACGGAACCCATCGGTCTAGACTCACCGCGCGCCGTTCTAGCGCGAGCGACTCATCGGGAGTGCCCCAACCATCGTGACCGTCTCCAGCGTCGACGACCTTCGCGCCCTGATTCGCGAGGTGCCGGACTTCCCCAAGCCGGGGATCCGCTTCTACGACATCACCACGCTGCTGAAGCAACCCGACGCGTTTCGCGAGGTCATCGATCGCATGGCGGACCAGGTCGGTGACACGCGCGTCGACCTGGTGGTCGGCATGGAGTCGCGCGGCTTCATCTTCAGTGCGCCGCTGGCCTACAAGCTCGGCGCCGGATTCGTCCCGGTGCGCAAGCTCGGCAAGCTGCCGGCCGAGACGATCGAGGTCGAGTACGAGCTCGAGTACGGCACGGCGACGCTCGAGATCCACTCCGACGCCATCGAGAAGGGCCAGCGCGTGCTGATCGTCGACGATCTGCTTGCCACCGGCGGCACCGTGATGGGCACCATCGAGCTGGTCCGACGGCTGGGCGGCGAGATCGCCGGGCTCTCGTTCATGGTCGAGCTGTCGGCGCTGAACGGGCGCGACAAGCTCGGCGAGTTCGAGATTCACACCCTCCTGAGCTACTGACCGCCGGGGCACCGATACCGATGGCGGTCGCGGCAACCCATCGGCTCCGCGCCCGCGCGGTGGGGGACCGTGGCGAGATCGCGGCCTTCCTGCGTCGCGATCGGCTGTACGCCGCCTACGCCCTCGGCGACCTGGACGGCCCGAACCGCGCCCGCGTGGCGTGGGCGATGGCCTACGACGACGCCGGCAGGCCGACCGCGCTGGCGATGCATCACGAGGGGCTCGTGCCGCAGCCGCTCTTCCTGATGGGCGCCAACGACGGCTGCCACGCGATCCTCGAGAACGTCCTCAAGCCGCGCGACGCCTATCTCCAGGGCACCGAGCTGCACGAGGCCGCGGTCCGCGACCTGTACGAGCTGGACGCCCCGCTCCGGATGCTGCGGATGGTGGTCGGCCGCGACACGTTCACACCCTTCGCCGGGCCGGCCGAGCGGCTGACCGCGCTGGACATCGACGACCTGAACCGCCTGTATCAGCTCGGCTTCCGAGCGGGCTTCCCGGGCTCCGTGGTGGAGGAAGGCGTGTACTACGGCGTCCGCGTCCGCGGCCGCCTGGTGAGCGCGGCCGGCACCCACGCGATCAACCCGGGCGAGGGGATCGCCGTCGTCGGCAACGTCATGACCCACGCCGACTTCCGCGGCCACGACTTCGCGAAGATGGTGACGAGCGCCGTGACGAGCGAGCTGCTCGACCACGTCCCGGATGTCGCCCTCAACGTCCACGCCGATAACGAACCCGCCGTCGCGGCCTACACCCGCCTCGGCTACCGTACCCACTGCCAGCTCATCGAGCGCCTCGCACGACGGCGCGCCGGTGGCTGGGGACTGATGCGACCGATACGAGAGGCGATGCGAATTCCGTGGCAACGCGAATCGAGATGAAGACGTCGGACGTCGCTGACATCGGCCTGGCCGATGCCGGACGGCTCAAGATCGAATGGGCGGATCGCCAGATGCCGGTGCTGGCCGGCATCCGCGAGCGATTTGCGGCGGAGCGTCCGCTGGAGGGCTGGCGCATCAGCGCCTGCCTGCACGTCACCGCCGAGACGGCCAACCTGATGCGCACCCTGGCCGACGGTGGGGCCGATGCGGTCCTGTGCTCGTCGAACCCGCTCTCGACCCAGGACGACGTGGCGGCCTCGCTGGTGGCCCACTACGGCATCCCGACCTACGCCATCAAGGGCGAGGATCGAGAGTCCTACTACGCCCACATCGGCGCGGCCCTCGACCACCGGCCGGAGGTGACGATGGACGACGGGGCCGACCTGGTGAACGAGCTGCACACGAACCGTCGGGAGCTGCTCGATGGCGTGGTGGGCGGCACGGAGGAGACGACGACCGGCGTCATCCGGCTGCGCGCCATGGCCAATGCCGGCAAGCTGGCGTACCCCGTGGTCGCCGTCAACGAGGCGCTTACCAAGCACCTCTTCGACAACCGTTACGGCACCGGGCAGAGCGCGATCGACGGCGTGCTGCGCGCGACCAACATCCTGTTCGCCGGCAAGACGGTGGTCATCGGCGGATATGGATGGGTCGGCAGGGGGATCGCGTCCCGCGCGCACGGGATGGGCGCCAACGTCGTGGTCGTGGAGGTCGATCCGATCCGTGGCCTCGAGGCGGCCATGGACGGCTTCCGCGTCATGAACGCCGCCGAGGCCGCACGGGTCGGGGAGCTCTTCATCAGCGGCACCGGCAACCTCAACGTCTGGGGCCGCGACCACTTCCCGATCATGCGCGACGGCGCCATCCTGGCGAACGCCGGCCACTTCAACGACGAGTTCGAGCTCGCCGCGCTGGAGGAGCAATCGTCCTCGTCGCGCGAGGTTCGCCCGTTCACGCGCGAGTACCTTATGCCCGACGGCCGCCGGATCTACGTCCTGGCCGATGGACGCCTCGTCAACCTCGGCGCCGCCGAAGGACACCCGGCGATGGTCATGGACATGAGCTTCGCGAACCAGGCGCTGGGGCTCGAGTGGCTGCGGGCGCACGTCGGAGAGCTGGAGCCGATGGTCTATGGCATCCCGGACGACATCGACCGCGAGGTGGCACGCCTCAAGCTGGAGAGCATGGGCATCCGCATCGATCCGATGACGGCCGAGCAGCAGGCGTACAGCGAGTCCTGGGAGTCGGGCACCTAGACTGTCGCGCCACAAAAATAAAGGTTCTCCAGATGCGCAGGCTCCGCCTTTAGGGGTACCGTGAGGCCATGGGGATGGCCCGGGGGGAGACGCGCGGTGACCGGGGCACCGGGGGAGCAAGGGGGGAACCGGTCGCCGTCCTGGCCATCTCTCTTCTTTTGTCTTCCACTCCGCGTCGGATGGACGCTCCGTCGAACCGGCAGGCGCGCACGCACTGACGATCTCGGCGTCCGCTGGGCGCACGTCGCGTCTTCGAGGCTTCGATGGTTATGATCCCCACCATGCCTCGCGTCAGCAGCCCCGTCTTCGTGGGCCGCGCCGCAGAGATCGGGCGCCTCACCGATGCGCTCGAGCACGCTCGCGGGTATCGGCCGGCGGCACGCCTGATCGCGGGCGAGGCCGGTATCGGCAAGACGCGCCTCGTCAGTGAGTTCGCCAACCAGGCGCGCGCCGCGGGGGCGCAGGTGCTGCTCGGCGGCTGCCTTCAGCTCGGCGAGACCGGGCTGCCATACGCGCCCTTCGTGGGTGCGCTGCGGCCGCTGCTGCGCTCGCTCCCGCCAGAGCGGCTGTCGGACGTCATCGGCCCGGGCCGCGGTGAGCTGGCGAGGCTCCTTCCCGACCTCGGCCCGCCCGAGGTGGGATCGGCAACGCGTCCCGACGGATCCCTCACCGGCACCGCCACCCAGGCGCGGCTCTTCGAGATCATCCTCGGCGTGCTCCGGCGGCTTTCGGACGAGCGCCCGGTCGTCGTGGTGCTCGAGGACATCCACTGGGCGGATGCCTCGACCCGCGACCTGCTGCGCTTCCTGGTCCGGAACCTGCGCGATGCGCGCGTCCTCTTCGTCGCCACCTACCGCTCCGACGAGATGCACCGCCGCCACCCGTTGCGCCCGCTGCTCGCGGAGCTCGGACGACTGGACAGCGTCGATGACATCGAGCTCGGTGCCTTTGGGCACGAGGACCTGGCCGAGCAGCTGGCGGGCATCACCGGCGAGCGTGCCGAACCGGAGCTCGTCGACGCCGTTCTGGCCCGCTCCGGAGGCAACCCCTTCTTCGCCGAAGAGCTGATGGCCGCCGGCAAGGCCGGCCTGGCCCTGCCGCGGAGCCTGCGTGACACCCTGGAGGATCGGGTGCGGCACCTCGACGACGAGGCGCAGCAGGTGCTGAAGATCGCCTCCGTCGCCGGAGAGCGCGTCGATCATCGGCTCCTGGCGGCGGTGGTCGAGCCGTCCGGCATCGACCTCACCGATGCGCTGCGACAGGCCGTCGAGCACCACCTGCTGGTCCCGTCGACGCCCGATCAGGCGCCCGGCTACGCGTTCCGGCACGCCCTGGTGCAGGAGGCCGTGTACGAGGACCTGCTGCCGTCGGAGCGCACGCAGCTGCACGCGGCCTACGCGCAGGCCATCGAGTCGCATCCCGAGCTGACGCCGGGTGACCCCTCCGCGTCGGCGGCGCTCCTGGCGCACCACTGGTTCATGGCCCACGACCTCGAGCGCGCGCTGCCGGCGTCGCTCGCGGCGGCCCGCGCCGCGGCGAGCGGCTTCGCCTTCGCGGAGGCGCAGGCCTTCCTGGAGCGGGCGCTCGAGCTGTGGCCGAAGGTGCCGAGCGGCGTTCTGCCGGCAGGCGTCAACCGCACCGTCATCCTCCAGGAGGCGGCCGAGGCGGCGGCGCAGTGCGGCGACCCCCGGCGTTCCATCGACCTGATCCGTGAGGCGCTCGGCGAGACGGACGCCGTCGCCGATCCGATGCGTGCCGGCGGCCTCCAGCATCGGCTGGCGTGGTACTTCAACGAGGCGGGGGACTGGCAGGCCGGAGTCGCCGCGCTCGAGCGAGCGGTCGACCTCATACCGATCGACCCGCCCACCAGCGAGCGCGCCCGCGTCGTCTCGGACCTGGCGCATTCGCTCATGGTCCGGAGTCGGTTCAGCGAGTCGCTGGGCCTGGCCGAAGCGGCGCTCGCCATCTCGCGCGCCGTCGGCGCCGAGGTGGCCGAGGCCAGGGCGCTCAACGCACTCGGGCTGGACCTCGCGTCGCGCTCCGACTTCGAACGCGGGCTGCCGATCCTGCGCGAGGGCCACGCCAAGGCGGTCGCACTCGGCGATCCGCTGGCCGTGTACCTGACCGCCGTGGGACTGGGCTGGGTGCTCGACGAAATGGCGCACCACGCCGAGTCGCTCGAGCTGGCGCTCGCCACGCTCGCCCGTCTGCGTGACCTCGGCGCCGAGGCCCGCTTCGGCGGCCAGATCACGTCGAAGGCGGCGCGCGCACTGTTCGATCTCGGCCGCTGGGACGAGGCCGCGATCATGATCGACGAGGCCATCGCCTCGAATCCCACGCGCTACGCCATGCGCTGGCTCTTCTCGAATCGCATCCGGCTGCGCGTCGCACGCGGCGACTTCGACGGCGCGCGCGCCGACTTCGATGCGTACGAGTCGCTCGGCGAACGGGTCGTGAGTCCCGATCCCGACCTGCTCCACGCGCGGCGCGCGGAGCTCGCCATCGCCTCCGGCGAGCCGTTGGTGGCGCGCGACATCGTGCGCGACACGTTCGCGCGAGTCATCGAGCCGGAGGTGGACACCGATGGCCGGGCACTGCTGATGATCGGGCTGCGCGCGGAGGCCGACGAGGCGGTTGCCGGGCGCTCGGCGCGGGACCGAGCCCGCGTTGCCGCGGCGGTCAAGCGCACCGCCGAGCTCGAGGCCGATTTCGGTCGCTACCTGGCCCGCGTCGGAGAGCTGACCGCGCGCCGCTCGCCCGTGATCGAGGCCGACGCCCTTCTGGCGATCGCCCTCGCGCAGCGAGCACGGGGCACGAACGACCCGGCGGCGTGGGATGCGGCGGTCACGGCGCGGCGCGCGCTGGCACGGCCGTGGGAGCTCGCGGTCGTTCTGGCCGACACGGCGGAGGTGCACCTGTCGCATCGCCGTCGTGACGATGGCGCCGCCGCCCTGGCTGAGGCCCATTCGATTGCCGTCGATCTGGCGGCCGCGCCGCTGCGGGCGCGGACCGAGGCACTCGCGCGCCGCGCGCGCATCGGCCTCGAGGGCGTCGATACCGCGGACGACGAGGCGGATCGGCTGGGCCTCACCCGCCGCGAGCGCGAGGTGCTGGAGCTGCTGGCCAGCGGCCGGAGCAACCGCCAGATCGGCGAGCAGCTGTTCATGGCGGAGAGCACCGCCGGCGTCCACGTCAGCAACATCCTCGGCAAGCTCGGCGTCAGCCGGCGCCACGAGGCGGCCGCGGTGGCGCATCGGATCGGCCTGGGCGTCGGCTAGCCGCTAGCATCATCGGCGCTACACTCGCCGCCGAATCGCCGCCCCAGGGAGTTCCATGCCAGAGCCGACCATCCCTATCCTGTTCACGTCCGAATCGGTCACCGAGGGCCATCCAGACAAGCTGTGCGACGCGGTTGCCGATGCGATCCTGGACGACGTCCTCGAGCACGATCCCGAGGCCCGCTGCGCGGTGGAAGTGGCCACCACCACCGGCCTGGTGATCGTGCTGGGAGAGGTGACGACCAAGCACTACGTGGACGTGCAGGACGTGGTGCGCCGGACCGTGCGCCAGATCGGCTACAACGACAGCCGGCTCGGCTTCGACTGGGAGACGTGCGGCACCATGACCGCCATCAAGGAGCAGTCGCCCGACATCGCGCTCGGGGTGGACCACGCCCTCGAGGCGCGTGCCGGCGTCGAGGCCGATGAGCTGGGTGCCGGCGACCAGGGGATGATGTTCGGCTACGCCAGCGACGAGTCGGACGAGCTGATGCCGATGCCGATCATGCTGGCCCATCGCGTCGCACGCCGCCTGGCCGAGGTCAGGCGCGCTGGCACCCTCCCATACCTGCGGCCGGACGGGAAGAGCCAGGTCACGGTCGAGTACGACGCCGATGGCCGCCCGCGCCGCGTGCACACCGTGCTGGTCAGCACCCAGCACGACCCCGACGTCGACATGGATGAGCTGGCGGCCGCTATCCGCACGCACGTGGTCGAGGCGGCCATCCCGGCCGAGCTGCTCGACGACGAGACGCGCCACCTGGTCAATCCAACCGGCCGCTTCGTCATCGGCGGGCCGATGGGTGACTCGGGCCTCTCGGGCCGCAAGATCATCGTCGACACCTACGGCGGCATGGCGCGTCACGGCGGCGGCAGCTTCAGCGGCAAGGATCCGACGAAGGTCGATCGCTCCGGCGCCTACATGTCTCGATACGTCGCCAAGAACGTCGTGGCGGCCGGGTTGGCGCGGCGCTGCGAGCTCCAGCTGGCGTACGCGATCGGCGTCGCGCATCCGCTTGCGATCAACGTCCAGACCTGGGGCACCGGCACGCTGCCCGATGACAGGCTCGCCGCGCTGATCGAGCGCACCTTCGACCTGCGCCCGGGTGCGATCATCCGCGACCTCGACCTGCGCCGCCCGATCTATCGCCAGACGGCCGCCTACGGCCACTTCGGACGTGACGACCTCGACCTGCCCTGGGAGCGGGTCGATCGCGTGGACGACCTGCGCGCCGCCGCCGCCGGCTGACCGATGCACGCCGGGCACGCGCACTCGCCCTCGCACGAGCGCCCGGCCTGGGGCGAGCGTCCCCGCGGGCGGCTCGGCCGCTGGCTCGAGCAACTTCGCGCGTCGTTGGGTGTCGGTGATCGCTCGCCGGTGGCCGGGCTGCGCGAGCTGCCCGTCGCGCTTCGCCGCGGCCCGCTGGCGCCCGCGTACCTCGATGCGGCCCGCGACCGCGACCATGCCAGGGCGGCATCGGTGGCCGTCGAGGCGATGGAGCGGGCAATCACGGCCGGCGACTGGTGGCCGGCCGACGTGTGGGCGCACCGTGCCCTGTGGCACTACGAGCAGGCCGGCGAGGCGCTGGAGGCGACGCGCCAGGCGCGGCGCATCGGCGACCTGCGCGCTGCGGCCGGCGATCCGACGAGCGCGCGCCGGTACTATGCCGAGGCGATCGACGAGGCCCGCGACCTCGGCGCCGAGCAGGAGCAGGGCCTCGCGGCGGTCGGCCTCGGGCGGGCGTTCCTGGAGCTCGGAGACGTGACCTCGGCCCGGCGCCTTGCCTCGGCCGCGGTCGACCTGCTCGGAAGGGCAGCCGCGCCGGCCGCACAGATCGAGGAGGCCAGGAAGCTGCTCGGTGAGGAGCGGCCGGTAGGCGAGGGAGCGGAGGACGACCGATGACACGCCGGACGATGCGGGTCGGGATCGTGGGCGCTGGGGTGATGGCCGAGGCGATCATCTCGGGGCTGATCGCCGATCGCGCCGTGCAGGCCGCGCAGCTCACGGCGTCGCACCCCAGGCGCGAGCGACGCGACACTCTGGCCGAGCGCCACGGCATCCATCCGGTCGCCACCAACCGGGAGGCACTGGCCGATGCCCAGGTGGTCGTCATCGCGGTCAAGCCACAGATGCTCGGCCGCGTCATGCGCGAGCTGCGTGGCCGGCTCGACGCCGACCAGGTCGTCGTGTCGATCGTGGCCGGTGCCACCGTTCGGACGCTGGTCGACGGGCTCCAGCACGCGGCCGTGGTGCGCGCGATGCCCAACACGCCGAGCCAGATTCGACGCGGCATCACCGTCTGGAGCGCGTCGGAGGCGTGCAGCGCGGCGCAGCGTGACCTCGCCCGCGGGGTGCTCCGGGCCCTCGGCGAGGAACGACAGGTTGCCGACGAGGCATTCGTGGCGATGGCCACCGCACTCTCCGGAACGGGACCGACCTACCTGTTCGCGGTGATGGAGGCGCTCATCGACGCCGGCGTGCACCTCGGGTTCCCGCGCGAGCTCGCGCACGACCTCGTGGTCGACACGCTCATCGGATCGGCCGAGTTCGCGCGCCAGTCGGAGCTCCATCCAGCACAGCTCCGTAACGCCGTGACCTCTCCGGGCGGCACGAGCGCGGCCGCCATCTACGAGCTGGAGAAGGGCCGCATCCGAACTGTCTTCTCCGATGCGGTCTGGGCCGCCTACCGCCGCACGCTCGAGCTTGGCGAGGCGTTGGAGGCGGAGGTCGCGCGCGACCCCTCCTGAAGGCGGGCTGTTGATCGGCCACTGGTAAGCGTCTGCTAATCGGCTGGTAAGCGCCCTCTGCCATGTTGTGCCGGGCAGCAGTGTTCAAGACTCTTGAACACTGCTCAGACTCCTGCTGGGTGGCGCCAAATAGACCGCCCCCGAACCAGCACAGGCACCGGGGCAGCGTCGGCCTCTGCTAGCCTCGCAGCGCATGTTCGCGATCATCATGGCCGGCGGGGCGGGCACGCGGCTCTGGCCGCTGTCTCGGCGCGGCACCCCGAAGCAGCTCCTCGCCTTGACCGGCGACACCAGCCTGCTGCAGCAGACGGTGGGACGCCTGCAGACGCTGCTCAAGCCGCACGACATCTACGTCATTACCAGCCAGGCGCACGTCCGCGCGACGCAGGAGCAGCTTCCGCACATCCCGCCCGACAACGTGCTCGGCGAGCCGCTCGCGCGCTCGACCGCCGTCGCCGCGGCGCTCGCGACGGTCATGGCCAGGCGTGAGAGCGACGAGGTCGCGCTCGTCCTGCCGGCCGACCACTTCATCGCCGACGAGGAGGCCTTCGCCGCCGGCCTCCGCGAAGCATCCCGGGCGGCGGAGCGCGGCTACCTCGTCACCCTGGGCGTCGTCCCGACCCATGCCGCGACCGGCTACGGCTACATCAAGGCCGCCGCGCCGCTGCACGCCTCGAGCCGCACCGCCCTCGTCGAGCGGTTCGTCGAGAAGCCGGATGCGCCTACCGCCGACGCGTTCATCGCCGAGGGCGGGTATTACTGGAATTCCGGAATCTTCGTCTGGCGGGTGTACGCCTTTCGCCAGGCGATCGAGCGCTTCCAGCCGAAGCTCGGCGCGGCGCTCGATCGGATCGAGCACCTTCATCGCGTTCCGGGCTGGCTGGCCGAGGTTCGCGACATCCTGGAGGAGGTGCCGGCCATCAGCATCGACGTCGGGATCGCGGAGGCCGCTGCGGCCGAGGGACGGATGGCGGTCGTGCCGCTCGAAGCCGGCTGGTCCGACATCGGCTCGTGGTCGTCGCTGCTCGAGGCCCTCTCGGCCGCGGAGGGCAAGGACCTCGTGGCGAGCGGACGCCACCTCGACCGGGACTCGCACCGCGTGCTGGTCCATGGCGGCGATCGGCTGGTGGTGACCGTTGGGCTGGAGGACGTGATCATCGTCGACACGCCGGACGCACTGCTCGTCTGCAGCCGCGATCGCGCCGAGGAGATCAAGCCGGTGCTCGACGAGATCGCCCGCACGGCCGGCGATCGCTATCTCTGACGCCCGAGGACCGATGCGTCCGCTGGCCAACCTGGTCGGCCTGGCCATGGCCGCATACGTCCGCCTGGTCGCGGCGACCTGCCGCCTCGACGGCAGCCCACCGACCCAGGATCAGGTCGTGCTCGCCTTCTGGCACGAGTACAACCTCGTCGCCGCCGTCGCGGCCTGGCGCCTGCGGCGCCGACACCGTCACGTGAGCTTCAGCACGCAGACGTTTCGTGGCGACGTCATGAACGCGATGCTCGCGGCGCTCGACGCAGGCTCGGTGCCATTGCCGGCCGAGGACGATCGCGCAGAGGCGGCCCGCCTGTCCCGTGAGCTGGCGCGGCTGGGCCGCGAAGGCGCGTCTCTGGCGGTCAGCCCGGACGGGCCGGCAGGTCCGTATCGGCGCGCCAAGCCGGGCGCCCTGATCGTCGCCCGCGAGGCCGGCCTGCCGCTGCAGCCGTGGGCGGTCGCGGCGACGCCGTCGTTCCGGCTGACCGGCCGCTGGGATCGTCACGTCGTGCCGCTGCCCTTCTGCCGGCTGCGGGTCGAGGAGGGCGCGCCGATCGTCGTCGGACCGCGCGACCGCCTCCGCCCCTTGGTGGATCAGTTGCAGGCGTCACTCGACGACGTCGCGAGCCGAGAGCGATCGTTCTAGGGTGCGAAATGCCGGTACGATGGGTGCAACACATCCGACCGATCCCGTAGACGAGTGCCGCCCGCACATGACGCAGATCAAGTTCGGAACCGACGGCTGGCGCGCCGCGATCGCCGAGGACTACACCTTCCATAACGTCCGTCGCTGCGCGCGCGGCGTGGCGGAGCACCTTCAGCAGACCGGCGCCGCCGACCGCGGCGTCGTCGTCTGCCACGACCGCCGTTTCGCCTCCGAGCACTTCGCGCGTGCCTGCGTCGAGGTGCTGGCCGCGCACGGCATTCGCAGCTACACGCCGCCCGAGGCAGTCCCGACGCAGGTCGGCAGCTTCTTCACGCGCGAGCTGGGCGCCGGCGCCGGGATCGTCATCACCGCCAGCCACAACCCATGGACCGACAACGGATTCAAGGTCAAGGCCGATACCGGCGGCGCTGCCGCACCCGAGATGCTGGCCGCCATCGAGGCGACCATGAACACCCATCCGGAGGACGAGCTGCCGCCGCGGCGGGACTATGACGACGCCGTGGCCAACGGCCTGGTGGAGACCTTCGATCCGTACCCACGATTCCGGGACCAGCTGGCCAGCATCGTCGACATCGAGCGCATCCGCGCCGCCGAGAAGCGGGTGCTGGTCGAGACGCTGTTCGGCTCGGGATCGGGCTGGTACACCCGCCTGCTGGGGGATGGCCGCCTGACCGTCCGTGAGCTGCACACAGAGCGCAACCCGTACTTCGGCGGCGTCAACCCTGAGCCGATCCGTCCCAACGTCGACGAGTGGCTGGATGAGATCCCGCGCTGGGGCGCCGACATCGGGATCGCCTTCGACGGGGACGCCGACCGGGTCGGGATGGCCACCGAGCAGGGCGTCTTCGTCAACCAGCTCCAGGTGTACGGGCTGCTGTACTGGTACCTGCTCGACGTCCGCGGGCAGATCGGCCCGGCGGTCTACACCGTCACGACGACCTCGATGGCCAAGAAGCTTGCCGAGATCTACGGCACGCAGGCGTACGAGACGGGCGTCGGCTTCAAGTTCGTCGGGCCGAAGATGACGGAGACGAATGCCGTCATCGGCGGCGAGGAGTCGGGTGGCTTCGGGTTCGGGATGCACATCCCGGAGCGCGACGGGCTCGCATCGGGGCTGTTCCTGATGGACCTGTGGCTGACCAAGGGCAAGCAGGCGTCCGAGGTGCTCGCCGAGCTCCAGGCGCTGGCCGGCCCGTCGTACTACGACCGCATCGACATTCGCTTCGCGCGCGAGGGCTACGAGCAGGTCAAGGCCGATATGCTGGCGCGCCTCCAGGACGAGGCGCCCACCACGCTGTCCGGCCAGGAGGTGGTCGAGCGCAAGGCGCTCGACACGAACGACGGCTTCAAGTTCTACCGCGCCGATGGCTCGTGGCTGCTCATCCGCTTCAGCGGGACCGAGGCGCTGCTGCGCGTCTACGTCGAGGCTCGCTCTCCCGAGGACGTCGAGGCGCTGCTGGCGGAGGGCCGTCGCATCGCCGGCGCGGAGCGGCCGAGGGCTGCGGCCGCGACCTGATGGACGCGCGCGACTTCTTCGGCTACAAGAATCCTGACGAGGAGCCTGGCCGGCCGGATCCTGAGGACGACGCGAACGGCACGAGCCCGCCGCTGTTCGAGGAGGCGGTGACGCTCGACGACCCGGCAACGCTGCGCCGGATCGACCCGGAGGACATGCTCGCGAAGGTCGCGGCCATGCCGGGCCAGCTGTCGCAGGCTCGCCGCGTGGCGTCCGCCACGCAGCTTCCCGCCACCTTCGGCGACGTCGACGCCGTGATCGTGCTGGCCATGGGGGGCTCCGCCATCGGAGCCGAGCTGGTCGCCGCCGCGGCGGGGGAGCGCCTGCGCGTGCCGCTCATCGTGCACCGCGACTACGGCCTGCCGGCGGGCGCCGGGCCGCGGACGCTCATCGTGGCCAGCAGCCACTCGGGCGAGACGGCCGAGACGCTGTCGGGCTTCGCCGCCGCGCGCGAAGCGAAGCTGCCGCTGGCCGTGATCACCACCGGCGGCCGCCTCGCCGCGCAGGCTCGCGAGGCAGGGCTCCCGCTGCTCGAGTACCGGCTCGGCGGTCAGCCGCGCGCGGCCATCGGCTTCGGCGTCGGGCTCGTCCACGAGCTGCTGTCGTCCGCCGGCCTGATCGCCGATGCCGACCCGATTGGCCCGGTCGTGCAGGCGCTCGAGGAGATGATGGAGCGCTTTGCGCCATCGGTGGAGACCGAGGCGAATCCGGCGAAGCAGCTGGCCTGGGCGATCTTCGGCCGCATCCCGGTCATCTACGGCCACGGGCCGATGGCGGCGGTCGCGCACCGCTGGAAGACGCAGCTCAACGAGAACGCCAAGGCCTGGTCGGCGTGGGAGTCGATGCCCGAAGCGAATCACAACGCCATCGAGGGCAGCCTCAATCCGCGCGAGCTGAGCGACGCGCTGTACGTGGTCCAGCTGCGCGACCCTGATGAGCCGGAGGAGCTCGCCGCGCGCTACCGCGTCGTGGAGGAGCTGCTCGGCGAGCGCGCAACGAACCGCTCCGAGGTCTGGGCCGAGGGCCCCTCGCGGCTGGCACGGGTCCTCACCACGGTCGCCTATGGTGACCTGGTGAGCGTGTATCTCGCGATCCTCTACCAGACCGACCCGACGCCGGTTACACTGCTCGCAATGCTCAAGGAGCGGCTCGCCAGGGCCACCGGCAGCGACCCGGATACCGGGTGAGGGCGGGCGCCACGTAGTAGGGCGCCGGCGACGGCGCCATGGAGGTATTCGCGACGTGCAATCGAGCATGATCGGCAAGGTCGAGAAGGCGATGCGCTACGCACACGAGCCCGATCGCGTGAAGCTCCAGTCCTTCCGGGCCAGCTTCGCCGGTGACAACGGCACGCACACCGTATCTCTCGACGCCGATGCGTGGCACTGTGACTGCCACCTGTTCGAATCGGCCGGCGGCTGCACTCATACCCTTGCCATGCAGAAGATGCTCGACCCGATGCTCACGGACGCGAGTCGCGAGACTCCGCTCTACCACCACGTCGAGAGCCCCGAGGAGGAGCCCGTCCCGGCGTAGGTCCGCCTCCGCTGCAGGAGCCCGCCGGCTGCAGGTCGTCGGGTCGCGGCCAGGTGGGCGCCGGCCCGTATGACGTACCGCCTTCTGGCCGTACTCGGCTCGATCGCCTTCGCCATCCGCCAGCTCTTCGCGTCGCTCCTGAGCTTCGTCGGGCTGCGCGAGCTGGCGCGCTTCGGTGTGCCGCTCGTGATCGTCGCGCTCGCAGCGGCGACGCTCATCTCGGCGCGGGACACCGCAGCGATCCTGGCCGAGCGGCCGGAGGTCCAGCACACCACCCTGGCAGGCGTCGCCGCCCTCGAGGATCCGACCGGCAGCATCTGGTTCGAGTTCGACGCGGTCATGGCCGAGTCGAGCCTGTCGACGCCGGCCGCCTTCTTCTACCTCGCGCGCGACCCGGACGACCAGTCCACCGGCCTCCTGGTGCGCAGCTCGCTGGGCGACGCGTTCATCCGCCAGCGCGTCATCACCGCGGAGCTGGTAGCGGACCCCGACGTCGTGGCGGCCGCGGTCGACGCGCTCGGCTCGGTGCCGCCCGGCTTCGATCTGGCCGAGGGCCGCTTCCTGGACGAGGTCGACTTCGGCGGCGAGCCCGACGAGGCGTTCATCCCGTCGCAGCTGGCGGATGAACCCGACGGCTCGCAGCCGCTGGTCACCGGTCGCGTGGTGACACCGGCGACGTACGCAGCCTGCGCCGTGGAGGCCGGATGCGATGGGGATGACGCGGCCTGGTTCTACTACCTGGCCGATCCCGAAGGCGGCGACGCGATCATCCTCCGCTCGCCGCATCCGCCCGACGCACAGCCGGTGCGGCTCCAGGGCCTCTATACGCGCGACACGTTCGACCTTGGCCCGGTGCTCGACAGCGACTGGTATGCCGATCTCGATGCGGACGTCCCCACGGACCGAGCCTTCGCCGCCGGCTCTCGACCGCCGATCATGGTCGAGGCAACGTGGGTGCCGACGATCGTCTTCGGTGTGCTCACCCTGCTCCTGCTCGCCAGCCAGCTGATCGGGTACCCGGTCTTCGGCGGACGCGCCGCGGTCAGCCCGGCGCGGTCGTTGCAGCCGGGCGAGGGAGTCGACCTCGTCATCACCGGTCGCCTGGCCCGGTCGACCCGGCCCCTGGTCCTCGACGGCAGCCCGGGCGCGATCGAGCGGCTCTCGATCCCCGACCTGGCGCTGCGCATGTGGCGGTACGGGCTCCTGCCGCGCGACCTGTCGCGTCGCGAGGCGGAGGAGCGCTTCCTGGCGGAGGCGCGCGGCGAGTCCGATCGGCTCGTCCTCCACGAACGCGACCAGTCGGCGCTGGTCTCCATTGCGCACGCGGCCGACGACGTGCGCGTCGACATCGGCCGCCTGTACCGCGTCGCGACCAGCGCTCCAGCGGTGCACCTGCGCCAGGGCGGCACCGATGCCTACCTGTCGTTCTCCTCGGCCGAGCTCCGCGACCGCGTCGCGGCAGAGATCCGTGGAGAGGCGAGCATGTCGCCCAGCCCAGCGGCCGAGGTCCGCGCCTGACGGGGCCGAGTGCTACGATCCCTCCATCAACCGAAGACGAAGCGACAGGTGCCGTCCCCGAAAGGCGGACGGATAAATGGCGAAGCCGGTGAGATGCCGGCGCAGTCCCGCTACTGTATCCGCGCTCCATCCATGGAGCCGGGAGCCAGGTCGACCAGCCCGATCGCGATGTCACCACCCTCGTGTGAAAGGGAACGGCATCAGCCATGGCTCACCGCGCACCCCTCCTCCTCTCGGCCCTCCTGACCCTGCTTCTGGCTGCCTGCAGCGCACCGGCGGCCACGCCGGCGCCGGCGTCAACCCAACCGGCAACCCCGCTGCCGTCCGCGAGCACAGCGCCGTCCGCATACCCGGTCACGGTGACCGATGACGCAGGCACCGAGCTGACCCTCGACGCGGCACCGGAGCGCATCGTCAGCCTCGCGCCGTCCAGCACGGAGATCGTCTGCGCCCTCGAGGCGTGCGACCGGCTGGTCGGCGTGACCGACTTCGACGACTATCCGGCAGAGGTCGCCGATATCGACGACGTGGTCATCAATGCCCAGGTGGACGTCGAGCGGGTCGTCGCCGCCGAGCCCGATCTCGTCATTGCCGCCGGCAACGAGATCACGCCATCGGCCGTGATCGCCCAGCTGGTCGAGCTCGACCTGCCCGTGCTCGTGCTGTACCCCGAGACCCTGGACGAGGTGTACGACGACATCCGCCTGGTCGGCACGCTGCTCGACGCGCAGGCCGGTGCAGACGAGCTGATCGCCGGCATGGAGGCTCGTGTCGACGCCGTCGTCGAGGCGGTCGCCGATGCCGATCGACCGCGCACGCTGTACGAGGTCTTCTACGCCGAGGGCAGCACCTACACCGCGGGCGAGGGCTCCTTCCTCGCGTCGCTCATCGACCTTGCCGGCGGCGAGCCGGTCACCGGTGACGCCCAGGGGCTCATCGGCTCCGAGGACCTCGTCGCCGCCGACCCGCAGCTCATCCTGCTCGGGACGGCGTCGTACGACCCGACCCTGGCCGACGCCGACGCCGCACGGACGGCGGTCGCTGCCCGTCCGGGCTGGGCGGACCTGTCGGCGGTGGCGGACGGACGCGTGGTGCCGTACACGGATGACATCGTCACCACTCGCCCGGGGCCGCGCATCGTCGACGGCCTCGAGGCGCTGGCCCGCGCGATCCATCCGGATCGGTTCGACTGACCGATGCGCGCCGCAGCCGCCGCCCCACCCATCGCGCTCGGGCCGAGCCTGGGCCGGTCGTCGCTGGTGCTCGGGACCGGCGTGGTGCTCCTCCTCGTCATCGGCGCGGTCGGAGTCACCCTCGGCACGAGTGGCGTTGCGCTCGGCGACGCGGTCGCGATCGTCCTGCACCGGCTGCTCGGGATCGGCCCGGTGAGCTGGCCGGCTTCGTCGGAGACGATCGTGTGGGACCTGCGGCTGCCCCGAGTCCTGGCGGGCATGCTGGTCGGCGCCGGGCTCGGCTGTGCCGGCACGGTCTTCCAGGCGCTGCTCCGGAACCCGATGGCCGATCCGTACATCATCGGCACCGCGGCCGGCGCCTCCCTCGGCGCGGTCGCCGCGCTCCTCGTGCCGGCCCTGCTGCCGTTCGCCGTGGGGGGCTGGATGGGGCTCGGCCTGGTCCAGATCCTCGCCTTCGCCGGCGGCTTGGGCACGGTGCTGGTGGTGTACGCCGTCGCGCGCGGCCAGGGCGGCACGCCGGTGGTGACGCTGCTCCTGGCCGGGTACGCGATCTCGTCGCTCCTCGCCGCCGGCGTCGCGATGCTGATGTTCGTCTCCGGCGATCGGCTCGCGGCCGTCGTCAGCTGGCTGCTCGGCTCGCTGGGTGGCGCCAGCTGGCCGCGGCTCGCCTTTGCCGGGCCGCTGATCGTGGTCAGCTTCGCGCTGATGGTCGTCCGCTGGCGCGGCCTGAACGCGCTCCTGCTCGGCGAGCAGCAGGCCGCCTACCTCGGCCTCGAGGTCGAGCGCGAGAAGCGCATCCTGACCGGCCTCGCGGCGCTTGCCACCTCGGCCGGCGTGGCGGTGTCGGGCACGATCGGCTTCGTCGGCCTGGTCGTGCCGCACCTGCTGCGCCTTGCCTTCGGGCCGGATCATCGGCTCCTGCTGCCGGCCAGCATGGTGTACGGCGCGGTCCTGCTCGTCCTGGCCGACCTGGGAGCCAGGCTGCTGGGCGGCATCCCGGTCGGCGTGCTGACGGCGCTCATCGGCGCGCCCTTCTTCCTGTGGCTCCTCCGCCGCTCGCTGGTGCTGCGTGGCTGAGCCGGCGGTCGAGCTGATCGGCGTGTCGGCCGGCTACCCGGCGGTCGGCGGCAGGCGTCGCGTGCTGGACGGCGCCAGCCTGCGAGTCGACGCAGGCGAGATGATCGCGCTGCTCGGCACCAACGGCAGTGGCAAGACCACGCTGCTGCGCATCGTGGCCGGGACGCTCCGCGCGACCGCGGGCGAGGTGCGGCTTCTCGGGCGGCCGATCCACGAGTGGTCGCGCCCGGAGATCGCCCGCCGCGTCGCGGTCCTGCCACAAACGACGGACGTTCCCGCCGGCATGCGGGCGGCCGAGCTCGTCGCCCTGGGTCGGATCCCGCACGGCCGCAGCTGGTTCGGCGCCGACGCCGGCGATGCCGACGCGGTCGCGGCCGCTCTGCGTGACGCAGACGCCGCGGAGCTTGCCGATCGCCGCGCCGATGAGCTGTCAGGGGGGGAGCGCCAGCGCGTCCTGCTGGCCATGGCGCTGGCGCAGGAGCCGCGCGTGCTGCTGCTGGACGAGCCGACGCTGCACCTCGACCTCGCCCACCAGGTCGCCCTGGTCCGGATGCTCGAGCGTCTGCGTGCGACGCGGCCGCTGACCGTGATCGCGGTGCTCCACGACCTCAACCTGGCCGCTGCCTTCGCCGACCGCTCCCTGCTGCTTCACGATGGGCGGGTCGTTGCCGCCGGAGGGCCGGGCAGTATCGACGCGGCCCTCGCCCAGCGCACGTTCGGCGTCCCGCTCGCGGAGGCGACCGCCGACGATGGCAGTCGCGTGCTGGCCCTGGCGATTGGCAACCGCCGGGAGACACCGAAAAAGAATGAACCAAACGCCGACTGCTGAGGTAAGTTGGTTAGAAAGGCGTAATGCGAGGAGGTGCGTCTGCCTCCACATCGGCATGCGCCTGCCGCGCTGCCGAGCCCGCGCATCTGCTAACGTTCCGCGACTCGAGAGATGACGCGCAAGGAGGTGGACACCGCAGATATAATCAACGGCCGGTCGGGCCGGACGCTTTAGTTTTGCGCGTCATCGAGGGCCCGCACACCGTTCCCCATCCCCATCCACTGGAGGGAGCAATGAGACGGACCAAGTGGAATGCGCTTGCATTCCTCTTCTCCGGGGCGCTGATCCTGGCCGCCTGTGGCCAGCAGCCGGGCGCTTCGGAATCCGCCGGCGAGGAGCCTGCAAGCCAGGAGCCCGCGGCGAGTGGCGAGGAGCCCACTGGGGGCGAATTCGCCGATACGATCACGATGGCGCTGGATGCGCAGGTCGGCAACATGTCGAACGCCAACACCGACGTTCCGACGGGCCGCATCACCGCCCTGATCTACGACTTCCTGTACACGCTCGACGACACCCTGACCCCGGTGCCTCAGCTCGCGTCTGACCTCTGCGACGTCAGCGAGGACGAGATCACCTGGACCTGCACGATCGTCGACAACGCGTTCTTCCACAACGGTGACCCGATCACCGTGGACGACGTCGTGTACACCTATCAGCTGGCCATCAGCCCGAACTGCACCTACAACCCGTCGGTCTGCCTGACGGACTTCGCGTCGAACGTCGAAGCCCTGGATGACTCGACGGTCCAGTTCACGCTGATCGAGCCGTACGCGCCGTTCGCGACGGTCATCCTCCCCGGCATCGGCATCGAGTCGAAGGCCGTCATCGAGGCCGCGTTCGAGGAGTACTCGGGCGGCACCGAGGGCCTCGCCGCCGAGGACGTCCAGGCCATCGTCGACGAGCTGACCGCCACCTCCACCGCCGAGGAGCCGGATCCGGCCGCGTGCACCGCTGCCGCGGACGAGGCCACCCCGATCCTCGAGGGTGCCGGCGTCGAGTTCGGCTCGGCCGAGGACTTCGCCGCCGAGGACGATCCGGAGACGGCTGACGTCGACGAGACGAGCACCGGTGAGTGCGAGTTCGCCGACAGCCTGATCGTCCCGCTGCAGAGCGTTGCTGACAGCCTTTCGGCCGAGGGCACCGATGCCGTCGCCGCCGCCTACCAGCTGCTCAGCTTCAACCGCGACCCGGTGGGCTCGGGCCCGTACCAGGTCGATTCCGTCAGCCTTGAGGGCGTCGTCCTGACGGCCTTCGAGGACTACTGGCAGGGCGCCCCGGTCACCCAGACCATCGAGATGCCGATCTTCACCGACGTTGCGGTCGCCGCGAACGCGCTGGCCGCCGGTGAGCTCGACTGGGTCAACGACCTCACGCCGGACGCACGTGCGGCCGTCGCGAATGCCGTTGAGGCTGGCGATGTCCAGCTGGCCGAGTACAACGACTTCGGCAACTACGACCTGCAGTACAACATGCACGAGTCCACGACTCTGCCGAGCGGCGAGGAGTGGCAGGGCTTCTTCTATGACGTGAACCTGCGCAAGGCCGTGCAGTACTGCATCGACAAGGCAAACCTGGTCGACGTCGCGACCGATGGAAACGGTGTGCCGATCGAGGCCGACATCCCGCCGGCATCGTGGGCGTTCAACCCCGACCTCCATCCGGTCGAGCGTGATGTCGACGCGGCCAAGGAGTTCATCGAGACGGCCACCGTCCACACCTGGACGATGGGCGACGATGACATCTACGTGAACGAGGATGGGGAGCCGCTGTCGGCGCTCGTGCTCGTCCGCGCCGGCCAGCAGGACCGTGTCGACTTCATGAACCTGCTCGCGGAGCAGGTCGCGGAGTGCGGCATCGACATCCAGGTCGAGGCGGCTGACTTCCAGACCGTCCTGATCCCGTCGCTGACCTACCCGCACATCCCGCCGGGGCAGGACGAGCCCTGGAGCGCCTACTTCGGTGGCTGGGGTGTCGGTGTGGATCCGGATCCCTACGCGCTGTTCCACAGCTCGCAGTGCTCCAACGAGGAGCAGCCGGACACGTACAACTACGTGTGCCTGCAGGATGACGAGATCGATCGGCTGATCGAGGAGGGCCTTGCCACCTCCGATCAGGCCGAGCGCACCCAGATCTACTTCGACTACCAGGCGCGCATGCAGGAGCTGCAGCCGTACCTGTTCGCGTGGTCAAACGTGAACGCGGACGGTCTCTCCGCCGGCATGACGTACGACGACGGGCCGCTCGAGCTCGATTCGCCGCTCTGGGGTTGGAGGCGAGAGCACCTCGCCAAGTCCGTCTCGGAGTAGTTCCACAGCGATGTGGGGCGGCCACGGCCGCCCCACATCCATCTTCGAACCGGGGGTGGGTGACGATCTCCGATGGTCGTCATCCACGCCGCTCACCATTCTTCGCCGGCTCGGACTAGACTGAACGTCCTTCATCCCCGGAGACGGGCAGCAGCGAGATCAACGCGACATGCTCACCTACATCATTCGCCGAATCATCCTCGCCATCCCAATTCTGCTTGGCGTCGCGATCATCTCATTCCTGCTCGTCTACCTCGCCCCCGGCGATCCGCTGGCCCAGTTCCGCGTGCCGAACGTGCGGCCCGAGGTGCTGGATCGACTGGCCGAGATCTACGGCTTCAACAAGCCGCTGCCGGAGCAGTTCATCGGCTGGATCACCAATTACGTCCAGGTCTGGAACCCTGACGCCTGGGGCCTGAGCATCACCTATCGGCGCCCGGTGCTGGAGCTCATCGCCGAACGCACGCCGGCCACGCTGCTGCTGATGGGCAGCTCGCTGGCACTCACGATCATCATCGCCATCCCGCTCGGGATGCTGGCCGCGGTCAGGCAGTACAGCTGGGCCGACAAGATCGTGACCACGTTCGCGACCATCGGCTACGCGATGCCGTCGTTCGTGCTCGGCACCTTCCTGCTCTACATCGGCGCCATCTGGTTCCGCATCTTCCCGTTCGGCGGCATGACCAGCAGCTTGCGCACCGAGAGCGATCCGCTCGACATCGCCTGGCACCTGGCGCTTCCGGTCGCCAGCCTTGCCATCCAGAGCATCGCCGGGTGGTCGCGCTACATCCGAGCCAGCATGCTCGAGGTGCTGCACCAGGACTACATCCGCACGGCCAAGGCGAAGGGCCTCAGCGCCAACCGCGTGAATTTCCGGCATGCGCTGCGCAACGCCCTGATTCCCGTCGTGACGCTCTTCGGCCTGTCGCTGCCGGCGTTGATCGCCGGGGCGGTCATCACCGAGACGATCTTCTCCTGGCCGGGCCTGGGATCGTTCGGGGTGAACGCGATCGGCCAGCGCGACTACCCGGTGATCATGGCCTTCGTCCTGCTGGGCGGCATCGCCGTGGTGATCGGCAACCTGGTGGCCGACATCATGTACGGGGTCGTCGATCCCCGCATCAAGTACTAGGGGAGCGCAGCGGTGGCCGACAGGACGTACGACGACGTCACGCAGGTCCCGGTGGACGATACCGAGGACATCGACCGGACCGAGGTGCGCAGCTACTGGCAGCTGGCGCGCCGACGCTTCGTCCGCCATCGGCTGGCGGTGATCGGTGCGATCACCCTCGCCGTCCTGATCGTCGCCGCTGCCGTCGTGCCCCTGGTGGTGGAGAACGCGACCGGCGTCAGCATCAGCAAGAGCTTCGCTCCGGCCGAGATCGTCGACGACGAGGGCAACCTGGTCCTCGCGCTGCTCGGCTACAGCCGGACGGGCATCAACATGTTCACGCAGCTGATGGCCGCCACCGCCACGTCGCTGATGATCGGCTTCGCGGCCGTCCTGATCATCGTGTTCATCGGCGTCGTGATCGGCGCGGTCGCCGGCTATGCGGGCGGGTGGGTCGATAACGTGCTGATGCGCGTGGTCGACATCGCGCTGTCCATGCCGGGCCTGTTCATCATCATCGCCTTCGTCGCCTTCTGGGGCGCCAGCATCTGGACCATCATCCTGGCCATCGGCATCACCGGCTGGACCACGGCCGCGCGCCTCGTTCGCGCCGAGTTCCTGTCCCTGCGCGAGGCGGACTACGTCCAGGCCGCGCGTGCTCTCGGCGCGAGCCCGCGCCGCATCATCCTGCGCCACATGCTGCCGCCGGCCCTGGCACCCATCATCGTGGCCGCCAGCCTGGGCGTGGCCGACTCGGTCGTGCTCGAGGCCGCCCTGAGCTTCCTCGGCTTCGGCATCGGCGCCGAGCAGGCCAGCCTGGGCACGCTGCTGAACGTGGCCTTCGAGTACCTCAACCGCGAGCCGTACCTGGTCCTCTTCCCGAGCATCGTGCTCATCCTGATCGTCCTGGCCGCCAACTTCCTGGGCGACGGCATGCGCGACGCGCTCGATCCTCGGCAGCGCGTCGAGCAGCAATGACGACGGTCTCGCGCAGCGTCGGCCCCCTCCTCGAGATCCAGGGCCTCAAGACTCACTTCTTCACGCAGGACGGGACCGTCCGCGCGGTTGACGGGGTCAGCTTCCAGATCGGTCACGCCAAGACGCTCGGCGTCGTCGGCGAGTCCGGCTGCGGCAAGAGCATCACCAGCCTCTCGGTCATGCGCCTCATCGAGCGGCCCGGCAAGATCGTCGAGGGCAGCATCAAGCTCAACGGCGAGGATCTGCTGGAGAAGTCGGACGAGGAGATGCGCGACATCCGCGGCGACCAGGTCAGCATGATCTTCCAGGAGCCGATGACGAGCCTGAACCCCGTCTTCACCTGCGGCGAGCAGATCAGCGAGGCGGTCCAGCAGCACACCGCCGCCTCCCGTCGCGAGGGGATGGACCGTGCGGTCGAGATGCTCAGCCTGGTCGGCATCCCCGACGCTAAGCGCCGGGCACGCGAGTACCCGCACCAGCTGTCGGGCGGCATGCGCCAGCGCGTGATGATCGCCATGGCGCTCTCGACCGATCCCGACCTGCTCATCGCCGATGAGCCGACCACGGCGCTGGACGTCACGATCCAGGCCCAGATCCTGGAGCTGATGCGCGACCTGCGCGAGAAGAACCGCATGGCCATCATGCTCATCACCCACGACCTCGGCGTCGTGGCCGAGATGGCCGACGAGGTGGTGGTCATGTACGCCGGCAAGGTGGTCGAGCGCGGCGACGTGCGCACCATCTTCGGCAACCCGCATCATCCATACACCCAGGGCCTGCTGCATTCGATCCCGCGCCTCGATGAGCGCGTCGATCGGCTCGAGGTCATCAAGGGCACCGTCCCGTCGCCCTACAATCTGCCCGCCGGCTGCCTCTTCAAGCGCCGCTGCCCCTTCCGGATGCCGATCTGTGACGTCGCACCGCCGATGCGTCAGATCGGCGAGGAGCACACCAGCCGGTGCTGGCTGACGCCGGCGGGCGAGCCCCCCGAGGTCGGGGCCGATCCCACGCCGGAGGAGGCCGAGGCGGCCGGCGAACAGCTCACGGTGGAGCCGAGATGACGACGCAGCCGACGACCACCGACATGACGGGCAGCGAGACAAGCTCCGGCCAGACGAGCGCCGAGCGCACGGTAGCGCGCGGCGGGCTGGCCGCGGCGCCCCTGCTCGCGGTCGACGACCTCGTGAAGCACTTCGAGATCCGCGGTGGCCTCATGGGCATCAGCAAACTCGGGGCGGTGCGCGCCGTCGACGGCGTGAGCTTCACGGTGACCGAGGGCGAGACGCTCGGCCTGGTGGGAGAGTCGGGCTGCGGCAAGACGACGCTGGGCAAGGTCATCCTGCGCCTCATCCCGCCGACGTCGGGAAGCGTCACGTTCGAGGGCAAGCCGCTCTTCGAGCTCAACAGCCGCGAGCTCAAGGCGGCTCGCCGAGACATCCAGGTCGTCTTCCAGGACCCGTACGCCTCACTCAACCCACGCATGAGCGTCGGCGAGATCGTGGGCGAGGGCCTGTACGTGCACGGCATGACCAACAAGCGCGAGCGCGAGGCCGCGGTGCGCGACCTGCTCAAGCGGGTCGGCCTCAACCAGCAGCACATCCACCGCTATCCGCACGAGTTCTCCGGTGGCCAGCGCCAGCGCATCGGCATCGCGCGAGCCCTTGCCCTGCGCCCGAAGTTCATCGTCTGCGACGAGCCGGTCTCGGCGCTCGACGTGTCGGTCCAGTCGCAGGTGCTCAACCTGCTCAGCGACCTCCAGGACGAGTTCCAGCTGACCTACCTGTTCATCGCCCACAACCTCGCGGTAGTGCGGCACCTCTCCAGCCGCGTCGGCGTGATGTACCTGGGCAAGCTGGCCGAGCTGGCCGAGGCCGACGACCTGTACGAGAACCCGCGGCACCCGTACACGAAGGCCCTGCTCTCCGCCATCCCGATCCCGGATCCCACCGTGCGGCGCGAGCGAATCGTCCTCAAGGGCGACCTGCCCTCGCCGGCGAATCCGCCCTCGGGCTGCCGGTTCCACACGCGCTGCCCGATGGCGCAGGAGATCTGCAAGGTCGAGGAGCCGCCGCTGCGCGATATCGGCGGCGGGCACCTCAGCGCGTGTCACTTCGCCGAGGACGTCACCCCGCTCAAGGAGCGCCGCGCTTCCTAGGCGCGCGCGTCACCGGGGTCCGGCGCGGGAGGCGGCGGATCGGTCCGAATCTCGACCTGCTCGCTGCCGTCGGGACGGCGCGTGCGCGTGACGTGGATGTGCGGGTGCGTCTCGTCGCCGACCTGCTCCTTGGCGACGCTGACCATGACGTGCTCGTCGACGTCGCTGAGCCGCTCCTGCTCGGGCAGCGCCGCGTTGGGGACGGTGCCGAAGGCCAGGTAGCTCACGAAGACCCAGATCACGGCGATGACCGGGATGCCGAACAGCGCGCCCCACACGCCGGCGACCTGGGCGCCGAGGAGCAGGCCGACGAGCACGAGGATCGGGTGCAGCCCGAGCGCGCCGCGCATGAGCCGTGGCTGAAGCCAGTTCACGAGCACCGTCTGGACCACGACCAGGATGACCGTCATGGGGATCGCGGCGCCACCGCCGAACAGCACCGCGCCGACGACCGGTGGGATGAGCGCCAGGGGCGGCCCGAAGAACGGGATGAGCATGGCAAGCGCGCTCATGGTTCCCCACAGGAACAGGTACGGGATGCCGAACGCGGTGCCCAGGACGGCGACCAGCACCGCCTGCATGGCGGCCAGGATGAGCTGTGCGCGCAGGAAGCCGCCGAAGGCGCGGACGATGCTGCGCTCGAAGAGGGCGCTCTCGTCGCGGTAGCGCCGCGGGACCGCGGCACGCAGCCGGGTCAGGATGCGCTGCGAATCCATGAGCATGTACAGCGACAGCACGATGATCAGCAGCAGCGAGCCGAGCGCGGCGATGGTCACGCCCGCGATGCCCTCCGCCTGCTCGACGATGTCGCGCCCGATCTGCTCGACCTGCGTCACCGCGCCGGCATACAGGTCCGTCAGGTCGATCGAGAGCCGGCCGAACTGGAGCGAGCGCTCCCAGTCGCCAAGCGTGGCGAGGATGTTGCCCTCGGTCTCCGGATAGCGGTCGGCGAGCTCCGCCACCTGCTGGGTCATGGCCGAGCCGGTGTAGAAGAGGATGAAGCCGAGCACGACGAGAACGAGCAGGTAGGTGGCTACCACGATCGGTCCGCGTGGCGCGTCGAAGCGCTCCTCGAGCCAGGCGACCAGCGGCGACATGACGAACGCCAGCAGCCACGCCAGGAACACGACGATGACGATCGAGCCAAAGCCACCGACGACGTCGAGCGCGCGCTCGAGCAGCAGCAGCGCGAAGTAGCCGCTGCCCAGGACGAGGAAGATGACCAGCCAGCGCCGCTCGCGCGGGCCGATGCCGCTCGGCACGCCCGGCTGCGGCCCGGTCATCCCGGTCCGACTCCGATCGCCGCCCGCACTTCGGCCATGGTCGCCTCCAGGATCGGACGGACCTTGGCCGCGCCCGCCGCCAGCGTCTCCTCCACGACGGCCGGATCGGCCGCGAGCTGGATCCGCTTCTCGCGCATCGGCCGGAAGAACTCGATGATCCGCTCGGCCAGCAGCTGCTTCGTCTCGACGCAGCCGGTGCGCGCGGTCCGCTCGCCGTCCTGGATCTGGAGGTAGTCGCCGCCGAAGAACCGATGCAGGTTGCCGCACACGTTGCAGACCTCCGGGCGACCGGGATCGGTGCGCTTGATGCGCAGCGGATCGGTGACCATGCTCATGACCAGGCGGCGGATCTCGTCGGGCTCGGCGAAGATGGGGATGGTGTTGCCGGCACTCTTGCTCATCTTCGACTGGCCGTCGATGCCGAGGACCACGGGCGCATCGGTGAAGACCGGCTCCGGCTCGGGAAAGATCGGCCCGTATCGGCGATTGAAGGCGCGCACGATCTCGCGGCTCAGCTCGAGGTGCGCCGCCTGGTCCTTGCCGACCGGCACGCGGCTGGCCTTGTAGATGACGATGTCGGCGGCCTGGAGGATGGGGTAGTCGAGCAGCCCCATGCTGTTGTCGATGCCCTGGTCGCGCTTCTCCTTGTAGGTCGGCGTGCGCTCCGCCCAGCTGACCGGCGTAACCGTATTGAAGATCCAGGCCAGCTCGGCGTGCTCGGGGAAGTCGGACTGGCGGATGAGGGCACAGCGCTGCGGGTCAAGTCCGACCGCCAGCAGGTCGAGCACCATCTCGTGGGTCAGTCGTCGCATCTCGGCGCCGTCGTGGACCGTGGTCAGCGCGTGGTAGTCGACGATGGCGTAGATCGTCTCGTACCGGTCCTGGAGCGCGACGTAGTTCTGCTGCGCGCCGAGGTAGTTGCCCAGGTGCGAGGCGCCGGATGGCTGGATCCCGCTGAACACGCGCTCGCGGACACCCTTTGCCGCGTCGGTCGTGGCGTCGAGAGTCTGGCTCATGGGAGGACCGAGTGTAGCGCACGCCGGTGGGCATTCCGTGCTCGACGGGCTATCGTTGCGCGCGATGTTTGACCCGTGGCAGGACGCGCTCAGACCGATGGAGCGGATCGGCCGTCTGATCGAGGCGCACGAGAGCATCGGCTCGACCAACGACCGGGCGCGCGCCCTGCTCGACGGGGGCGCGGCCGATGGAGTGGTGGTCGTGGCCGAGCAGCAGACGGCGGGCCGGGGACGGCGCGGCCGCACGTGGCTGTCGCCGCCCGGGGTGAACCTGATGTTGAGCATCTGCCTTCAGCCGCGCCTCGCCGCGAGCGACGCCTGGCAGCTGGGCCTCGCCTCTGCGCTCGCGGTGATGGCCGCCGCGCGCACGGACGCGCCCGTGTGGCTGAAATGGCCGAATGACGTCGTCGCCGATGACGGCCGCAAGATCGCCGGCCTCCTGGTCGAGACCATGGCCGATGGCGATCGCCTGACCGGTGCGATCGTCGGGATCGGGATCAACGTGAACTGGGCGCGGGCCGCCATGCCGGCCGAGATCGCCGCCGGGGCAACGTCCCTGGCCGAGCTTGCCGGGGAGCCGATCGACCGTGTTCGTCTCCTCGCCGGCCTGCTCGCCGCGTTCGAGGTCGAGCTGTCCCGCATCGAAGCCGGCGACTCGCCGATCGACCGCTATCGCGCGGCGTGCACGACCCTCGGCAGCCGGGTGACGGTACGCACCGCCGATGCGGAGATCGTGGGGGAGGCGACCGGCCTTGATGCCACCGGCTCGCTGGTGGTCGAGGCTACCAGCGGCCGCCACACTCTCGCCAGCGGCGAGGTCGTGCGCGTGGAACGCGCGGTGCCGGCATGACCACCGAGCCGATCCGTCATGACGAGACCACGGCCGATCCCGACCTCGGCGACGTCCGTGCCGCCCAGCGCGACCGGGCGGCGTTCGGGGCGCTCTACCGCCGCTACATCGACCGTGTCTACGGCTACTGCTTCTATCTCCTCGGCGACCACCATGACGCCGAGGACGCGACGGAGCGCACCTTCATGGCGGCGCTCGCGGCCATCGACCGATACCGCGACGAGGGCAGCACGTTCCGTTCGTGGCTGTTCCGGATCGCGCACAACCAGCTCGTCAACGCCCTGCGCAGCCGCGGCCGGCGTCGCGCGAGGTCACTCGACGACGTCCCGGAGCCGGTCGACGACGTCGACCCCGCCGGAGTCGTCGGCATCGCCGAGGAGTCTCGCCGGCTGCGACGAGCGCTGGAGGCCCTTCCCGAAGACCGCCGCCAGGTGGTGATCCTGCGCTTCGTGGACGGCTTGTCGGCCCGCGAGATCGGCGTCGTCCTGGGGCGGAGCGAGGGAGCGGTGCGCGTGCTCCAGCACCGGGCGCTGAGGCAGCTGGCCGAGGCTCTCAGGTCGTGACTCGATAGATCGAGGCCCTTTCGCAGGAGCGCTCGCTCATGTCTCGTTCCCGCGATCTACCGAGTCCTGACACGCATGAGGCACGCGACAGCGTGTGGGTCATGCTCAGTGGCACTCGCTACAGCGCGGAAACGCAGCGCGAGGCACCTCTCACGTCGAGGCGGCTCGATAGATCGCGGTCCGGATGCCGGCGAGGCACCGTCCGCGGCCACGGTGTAACGTTTCGCCTCCCGCGGTGTTAGCACGAGTGTCATGACCCTTCGTCCGAGCACGGCCGAACGCCTCGACCGTGCCATCGACCATCTACTGACCGGCGCGCCGCCGGCCGTTGCGGCCGCGACCGCCGGCCTCACGGCACCACAGCGTGCGCTGGTCGAGGCTGCCGCTTCGCTGCGCTCGGCGCTCGCCGCGTCGGCCGTCGCGCCCCGCTTCGAGGCGCGGCTCGGCGCACGCCTGTCGGGCGCCGCCACGTCGCCGTGGATCCTGCGCCACCCCGGCCGGCTGATCGTGGGTGGCGCGGTCGGCTCGGCCGTCGGCGTCGGCGTCACCGCCTATGCCGTGTGGCGCACCACCCGTCGCGCCGGCGCGGCGCATCGGCTCCTGCATCGGTAGCGCGAAGGGAGCCGTCCATTGCCGATCAAGTTTCCGTTCAGCCGCCGTGCGGCGCCGAGCGATGCCTGGACCAAGTGCCCGAGCTGCGACTCCCAGGTCTTCAACAAGCAGCTCGAGCGAAGCCAGCGGCTGTGCCCATCGTGCGGACATCACTTCCGCATGTCGATCGGTGAGCGGATCGACCTGCTCATTGACCCCGGCACCTTCGAGGAGCGCGACGCGGGCCTCGAGTCCGTGGATCGCCTCGGCTTCCACGACGACCGTCCCTACGCCGCTCGGCTGGAGGCGTCGCAGCTCAAGACCGGCCTCCGCGATGCGGTCGTCTGGGGGGTGGGCGACATCGAGGGCCGGCGCGTCGCGATCGGCATCTTCGACTTCCGATTCATGGGCGGCAGCATGGGATCCGTCGTCGGCGAGAAGCTCGCGCGCTGCTTCGAGACGGCGCTGGTGGAGCGGATCCCGGCCATCGTGGTGAGCGCCTCGGGCGGGGCGAGGATGCAGGAAGGGACCCTGTCGCTCATGCAGCTCGCGAAGACGACGGCACCGCTGGTGCGCCTCGACGAGGCCGGGGTGCCGTTCATCTCGGTCCTGACCGACCCGACGACCGGCGGCGTGCTGGCCAGCTTTGCCAGCCTCGGGGACGTCGTCCTGGCCGAGCCGAAGGCGCTCATCGGCTTCGCCGGCGCGCGCGTGGCGTCCGGGACGGTCGGCGAGGAGATGCCCGAGGGATTCCAGAGCGCCGAGTTCCTGCTGGCGCACGGCTTCGTCGACGCCGTCGTGCCACGCCCGGAGCTGCGTGCCACCCTCGCCCGCCTGCTTCGCCTGCTGCCCGTGCCGGCCGTGGATGACGGCGCGGCGGACGATGACGACCGCGGCTGGGGGCCGATCGGCGCGCTCTCCGGCTTCGCCGAGCGGCTCGGCGGCGCGGTGAGCGAGACGATCGGCATCGACGTCGAGGCCCCCTCGACGAACGGGAGCGGCCCGGAGGAGCGGACATGACCGACTCGGTGGCCGCGCGCACCGGGGAAGGGCCGAGCGCCGAAGCGGTCGAGTCCGCCTGGCGCCGCGTGCAGCTGGCGCGCCACCCGCAACGGCCCCGCACCCTCGACCTGGTGCGGTTGATGTTCGAGGGGTTCACCGAGCTGCATGGCGATCGCGCCTTCGGGGACGACCCCGCCATCGTCGGCGGTCCGGCGCTGCTGGAGGGCCGGCCAGTCATGATCATCGGCCACCAGAAGGGCACCGACACCGAGTCGAACATCTCGCGCAACTTCGGCTCGCCGCACCCCGAGGGCTTCCGCAAGGCTCAGCGCCTGATGCGGCTGGCCGACAAGATCGGGATTCCGGTGGTCACCTTCCTCGACACCGCCGGCGCATTCCCCGGACCGGCGGCCGAGGAGCGCGGGCAGGCGGAGGCCATCGCCTCCAGCATCAAGCTCATGACCGGGCTCCAGGTGCCGATCGTGGTCGTCGTCCTGGGCGAGGGCGGGTCGGGCGGAGCGCTCGCCATCGGCGTCGGGGACCGCGTCCTGGCGCTCGAGAACTCGGTGTACTCGGTGATCAGCCCAGAAGGCGCCTCGTCGATCCTGTGGCGCTCGCGCGACGAGGCCAGGACGGCGGCCGCGGCGATGCGCATGACGGCGACCGACCAGCTGGAGCTGGGAGTCGTCGACGCGATCATTCCCGAGCCGGGCGAGGGCGCGCACAGCGACCACGCCGCAACCGCCCGAGCGGTGCGCGCGGCGATCCTGGCCGCCCTGCGCGAGCTGGCCGCGTATGGCACGGCCGAGCTCCTCGAGACCCGCTATGCTCGGGCGCGCGGCATGGGCGCCTACCTCGAGACGGGGACGGGCTCCCGCAGGCCGCCGGAGGCGTCATCGTTGCGCCGCCGGATCGGACGGATTCTTCACCTGCCCGGCGTCCCACGGCGTCCGCGCTGGAGCGAGATCTGGCCGAGCGCTGACGACGACGCCGACACCGAGAGGGGCGCATGACCGATTCCGACGACGCCCTCGAAGCCATCTCGCACGCTGCCGCGGAGCTCGTGCCCGCGCTGACCGAGCGGCTCCGGCGCCATGGACTGGGCGAGATCGAGGTGGCTCGCGGCGAGCTGCGCCTGCGCGTCGCCGCAGCCTCGGCGGGCGCCCCGCCGTCACCACCCTCCGAGCCCTCCGCCGAGGGGGCCGTCACGGTCGACGCCGCCGCCAACCCGGCCGCACCGGACGGTTCGGCCCCGATCGGGGTCGCCTCGCCGGCCGTCGGCTTCTTCGTGTACGCCGACGGCCTTGGGCCCGGGCTCGACGTCGTCAAGGGCGATGCGCTGGGCCATGTGGAGATGCTCGGCGTTCGCCACGACGTTCGTGCCCCGCGCGGCGGAACGGTGCGCCACCTGGTCGCGGAGAGCGGCGAGGCGGTGGAGTACGGCCAGGTCGTGCTCGAGCTCGAAGCCCCGGAGGCGTCGCGTTGACCCTCGCGCTGCTGTTCAGTCCACAGGGCTCGCAGGTCGTCGGCATGGGCCGCGAGCTGGCTGAGCGCCATCGGGTCGCGCGCGCCGTCTTCGACGAGGCCGATGCGACGCTTGGCTGGTCGGTGTCGGCGACGTGCTGGTCCGGACCCGCGGAGCGCCTGGCCGATACGCGCCAGACCCAGCCATGCCTGCTCACGACGTCGGTCGCGGCGCTCCGCGCGTTCGAGGCGGCCGGCGTCGCGCAGTCCGCGGTCGTCGCGGGCCACTCGGTCGGCGAGTATGCGGCGCTCGTGGCCGCGGGCGTCCTCGATCTCCCTGCTGCGCTCCGGCTCGTCTCTCGTCGCGCCGAGCTCATGGCCGAAGCCGATGGCGAGGGCGGCATGTCGGCCGTCCTCGGCCTCGATCGCGAGACGGTCGACGAGGTCGTCGGCAGCGTCGCCCGTCCGACCGAGCTGGTCGTCGCGAACGACAACGCGCCCGGACAGGTCGTCATCTCCGGCACCAGCGAGGCGCTGATGGCGGCGGAGGAGCCGATGCGCGCCGCCGGCGCGAAGCGCATCGTCCGGCTGCCGGTCTCGGGCGCCTTCCACTCCCCGCTGATGGCCGGCGTCGCCGATGCGCTGGCCGAGGCGTTCGAGGCAGAGACGTGGAACGAGCCGCGCGTCGCGGTCATGAGCAACGTCACCGGCGAGCCGGAGTCCGTCCCGGCTCGCATCCGCGCCCTGCTCGCGGAGCAGGTTCGCTCGCCGGTGGAGTGGGTGCGCTGCGTCGAGCGCATGGCGGCTGACGGAGTCGGCACGATGATCGAGTGCGGTGCGGGCTCGGCCCTGGTGGGCATGGTGCGTCGCATCGCGCCCGCGGTGCGGACGGCGACAGTGAGCGACGCCGCCACGCTCCAGGGCGCCATCGCGCTGTTCTCGCTCACGGGCTCGCGGAGCTGAGATGCCGGTCAGCAAGGTTCTCATCGCCAACCGCGGCGAGATCGCCGTGCGCATCCTCCGCGCCTGCCGCGACCTCGGCATCCCGGCCGTGGTCGCCTACAGCGAGGCCGATCGCGACTCCCTGGCGGTGAAGCTCGCCGACGAGGCGATCTGCATCGGGCCGGCCGAGGCGCGCCGCAGCTATCTGAACCAGCCCGCGCTCATCAGCGCGGCGATGATCACCGGGTGCGACGCGGTCCACCCCGGCTACGGTTTCCTCAGCGAGGACGCGACGTTCGCCGAGGCGTGCGCGGCGCACGATCTGACCTTCATCGGGCCGCGACCGGAGGTCCTCGAGCGCTTCGGCAGCAAGTACGCCGTGCGACGCATGCTCGCCGCCAACGGCCTGCCCACGGTGCCCGGCAGCACCGGCATCGTCAGCGACCTGCGTGATGCGCTCGACCAGGCGGCCCAGGCCGGCTACCCCGTCCTTCTCAAGCCATCCGCCGGTGGCGGCGGGCGCGGAATGCGGCTCGTGCGCTCCCCGCGCGAGATGGAGACCTCGCTGCCGCTGGCGCGCTCCGAGGCGCAGGCCGCCTTCGGCGACGACAGCATCTATTTCGAGAAGTGGATCGAGGAGTCGCGGCACGTCGAGGTGCAGGTCATGGTCGACCAGCACGGGACCGGGGTGCATCTCGGCGAGCGCGACTGCAGCGTGCAGCGCCGGCACCAGAAGATCATCGAGGAGGGGCCTTCGCCCGCCATGGACGACGCAGCGCGAGAGCGGCTGCGTGACCTGGCCGTTCGCAGTGTCGTGGCCGCCGGCTACGAGAGCGCCGGCACGCTGGAGTTCCTGCTCGACCCCGACGGCAACTTCTACTTCATCGAGATCAACTGCCGCATCCAGGTCGAGCACCCGGTAACCGAGATGATCACCGGCCTGGACCTCATCGCCGAGCAGATCCGGATCGCCGCGGGCGAGCCGCTCAGCTTCCGGCAGGAGGCGATCCAGTTCCGCGGGCACGCCATCGAGTTCCGCATCAATGCCGAGGATCCGGGCGACAACTTCTCACCGCAGACCGGTGAGATCGAGTCGCTCCAGCTGCCGGGCGGCCCGGGGGTGCGCATCGACACCCACCTGTACCCGGGGTACGAGGTGCCGCCGTTCTACGACAGCCTGCTCGGCAAGCTCATCGTGTGGGGCGAGGACCGTGAGATCGCGCTCGCGCGCTCCCGCCGCGCGCTTGGTGAGCTGGAGATCGTCGGCGTCAAGACGAACGTTCCGTTCCATCGAGGCATCATCGACAAGGCCGCGTTCCTGGAGGCCCGGGTCAGCACGAACCTGCTGGATCGGGTCGGCCCGGCCGCCTTCGTCGCAAGCTGACGGATCAATGGAAGAGATGACCACCGACACCAGCACCACTCCGACACTGCCGCTCGAGGCGGCCGACATCATGCGGATCCTCCCGCATCGGTATCCGTTCCTGCTGGTCGACCGAATCATCGAGCTCGAGCCGGGCAAGCGCGTGGTCGGCATCAAGCAGGTGACCGCCAATGAGCCGCAGTTCACCGGCCACTTCCCGGATCGGCCCATCATGCCCGGCGTGCTGATGGTCGAGGCGCTGGCCCAGACGGCCGGAGTCGGCGTCATGACCCTGGACGAGTACCGCGGCAAGCTGGGGCTCTTCGCCGGCATCGACGACTGCCGCTTCCGGCGCCTCGTTCAGCCCGGCGACACGCTGCGGCTCGAGGTGACGGTCGAGAAGCTGCGGGGCATGTTCGGCCGGGTCAAGGCCGTCGCCAGCGTCGACGGCGAGGTTGCCGTCGAGGCGACCCTGAGCATCATCATTCCACGCGACCAGGAGATGGGAGGAGGCAGCGCCGATGCGTGACGGCGAGCACCGCGTGGTCGTGACCGGTATGGGCGCGATCACCCCGGTCGGCAATGACGTCCCGGCGCTGTGGGACTCGCTCATCAACGGGCGCAGCGGGATCGGCCGGATCACCATCTTCGACCCGGTCAAGACGGCGGCGAAGGTGGCCGGCGAGGTCAAGGGCTTCGACGCCGATACGGTCATGCCGAAGAAGGAGGTCCGCCGGAACGACCGCTACGTGCACTTTGCCTGGGCGGCCGTCGCGGAGGCGATGCGCGATGCCGGACTGCCGAACCCGATCGAGGACGACGCGCTGGCCTGGCGAACCGGCTGCATCATCGGCTCCGGCATCGGCGGCATCAACACCATGATCCGCGACGTCACCGAGGCGGTCGAGTACGGCATCGAGCGCATCGGGCCGTTCCTGGTGACCGCCATGATCCCGGACATGGCCGCTGGATACGTGGCCATCTACGCCAACGCTCGCGGGCCGAACTACGCGACCGTCAGCGCCTGCTCCAGCAGCAACCACGCCATCGGCGACTCGCTCAACATCATCCGCCGCGGTGAGGCGGACGTCATGATCGCCGGCGGCGCGGAGGCGGGCATCGGCGAGATCCCGGTGGCGGCGTTCAGCGCCATGCGCGCGCTGTCGACCAAGTGCAACGAGGAGCCGCAGAAGGCCTCGCGACCGTTCGACGCCGAGCGCGACGGATTCGTCATGGGCGACGGCGCCGGCATCCTGGTGCTGGAGTCTCTGGACCACGCGCTGGCCCGCGGTGCGACGATCCACGCCGAGGTCGTCGGATATGGCGCCACCGATGACGCGTCGCACATCACCCTGCCCGCACCCGGCGGCCGCGGCGCGGTCGAGAGCATGCGCGTGGCCATCGCCGATGCCGGGCTGACCACCGACGACATCGACTACATCAACGCGCACGGCACGTCGACGCCGCCGAACGATCGATCCGAGACGGCCGCCATCAAGACGCTGTTCGGGGAGCAGGCCTATCGCGTCCCGGTCAGCAGCACGAAGTCGATGACCGGTCACCTGATGGGCGCCGGTGGCGGGGTCGAAGCGATCGCCACCATCCAGGCCATCAAGACGGGCATCGTGCCGCCGACCATCAACCAGGAGCACCCGGATCCCGATTGCGACCTCGACTACGTGCCGAACGAGGCGCGCCAGCTCGAGGTCGAGGTGGGGATGAGCAACAGCTTCGGCTTCGGTGGCCACAACGCCACGCTCGTGTTCCGCCGGTACGAAGGCGCATGACCGATCCGCAGGACCCGATCCTGGCCGCGGTCGACCTTTTAGCGCCGGCCTTCGATGGTGCCGGGCTCGACGAGCTCGAGCTGTCGGTCGGCGACCTGCACGTTCGCCTTGCCAGGCCACGCCAGCCGGTCGCGGTCGGAGAGGCGGCGCCGCCGCCCGCCGCGCCAGCGCCGGCTCCGGCCCCCGCCGAGTCGCTGACCCCTTATGGCGCGCCCGCGCCCGGAATGCGCTTCGTCAGCGCCCCGCTGACCGGCATCTGGTACCCGTCGCCGTCGCCGGGCGCGCGGCCGTACGTCAACGAGGGGGACGAAGTCGCCGCGGGCCAGGTCATCGGCCTCATCGAGGCAATGAAGCTGTTCAACGAGATCAAATCCGATACCTCCGGCCGGATCAGCCGCGTGCTCGTCGAGAACGGAACGCTGGTCAAGCGCAAGCAGCCGCTGCTGGAGATCGACCCCCGATGACCGGAGCCGAAGGAGCGCCACGATGACCACGAATGCACTGATCACCGGTTGGGGGATGTACGCACCGTCGCACGTCATGACCAACGACGACCTCGCCAAGCTGGTCGACACCAACGACGAGTGGATCGTCACGCGGACGGGCATCCGGGAGCGGCGCATCGCGGCCGACGACGAGACGACCACCATGCTGAGCGTCAACGCCGGGAGAGACGCCCTGGCCGTCGCCGGCCTCGATCCGGCGGAGCTCGACCTGGTCATCGTGGCGACCTGCACGCCCGACTACCCGCTGCCGGCGACCAGCGTGCTCGTCGCCAGCGAGCTCGGCGCCACGCGCGCCGCGGGCTTCGACCTGCAGGCGGCGTGCTCCGGCTTCCTGTACGGGCTCGCCTCCGGCACGAGCTTCGTGCGGAGCGGGATGTACCGCAACGTCCTCGTGATCGGCGTCGAGATCCTGAGCCGGTTCCTCGACTGGAGCGACCGGAGCACGTGCGTGCTCTTCGGCGACGGCGCGGGAGCCGTCCTGCTGCAGGCATCCGACCAGCCCGGCGGCATGCTTGGCTTCGACCTGTTCAGCGACGGTGGCGGCTGCGAGGCGATCATCGTGCCGGCCGGCGGCTCGATCAACCCGGCCTCGCACGCGACCGTCGACGCGCGCCAGCACACCATCAAGATGCTCGGCAGCGAGGTCTACAAGTACGCGACCCGGCAGATGGGAGAGTCGGCCCTCGCGGCGCTGCGCAGCGCCGGCATGACGGTCGACGACGTCGACCAGTTCGTCTTCCACCAGGCGAACCTGCGGATCATCCACTCGGTGCAGAAGCAGTTCGGCATCCCGGACGAGAAGACCTTCGTCAACATCGAGAAGTACGGCAACACGTCGGCAGCATCGGTGCCGATGGCGCTGGTGGAAGCCATTGCCAGCGATCGCGTGAAGCCGGGCGACCGGATCCTGATGGTCGCGTTCGGCGCGGGCTACACGGCCGGCGGCGCGGTCATCGAATGGACCGCAGACCCGTCGCGGGCGCTGCTGGCTCCCGGATCGCAGACGCGCCTGGGCCAGCCGCAGCGCACGCTGGCGGACGCGGCCGTCTGATGTTCGACCTGACCGGCAAGACCGCACTCGTCACCGGCGGCAGCCGGGGGCTCGGCCGCGCGATCGCCCTGGCGCTCGCGGGGCAGGGCGCTGACGTCGCGGTCAACTACCGCGGCAACGCGGAGGCGGCCGACGAGGTGGCGCAGCGGATCGCCAGCGGCGGGCGGCGGGCCGTGACGATCCAGGGCGATACGAGCGCCGGCCGTGAGGCGTGCGAGGCGATCGTCAAGGAGGCTCTCGACGGGCTGGGCTCGGTCGACATTCTCGTCAACAACGCCGGGATCACGCGGGACAACCTGCTCATGCGCATGGATGGCGACGAGTGGGACGCGGTCATCAGCACGAACCTGTCCGGCCCGTTCTGGATGACGCGCGCGATCGCGAGGCCGATGCTCAAGGCGCGCTCCGGACGGATCATCAACATGTCGAGCGCGGCCGGCCGCATGGGCAACGCCGGCCAGGCCAACTACGCCGCTGCCAAGGCCGGCCTGATCGGCCTGACGAAGACGACGGCCCGCGAGCTCGCCAGCCGCGGCATCACCTGCAACGCCATCGCGCCGGGCCTGATCGAGACCGATCTCACCGCCGACCTGCCGGAGGCGGCCACGGAGGCGCTCAAGGCGCTGACGCCGCTCGGCTACATCGGCAGCGTCGAGGACGTCGCCGCGGCGGCCGTCTACTTCGCCTCCGATGAGGCGCGCTATGTCACCGGGCAGGTGCTGGGCGTCGACGGCGGCATCGTCATGGGGTCCTAGGCGGCCGATCGGCCCATCGCTTGCAACCGGCCTAAGATGAAGGCCCGAGCCAAGCAAGCGATTCGTCACCGAGAGGAGACCGATGCTCACCCTGCGCTCAATCTTCCATCCCACCCGCATCGTGGATGCGCACTGCGACATCCCATGCGGCATCTACGACCCCGAGCAGGCCCGGATCGAGGCCGAATCCTGCCTCCGCATCATCGAGAAGCACGACGCCAGCGACGACAAGCTCTTCCGCGCCCGATGCATCCACGTCAAGGAGGAGCGCGCCGAGCTCGTGAAGCACCACCTCGACGTCCTGTGGCACGACTACTTCAAGCCGGAGCACCTCGAGAAGTACCCGAACCTGCACGAGACCTTCTGGAAGGCCACCAAGCAGGCCTCCAAGGTCAAGCAGTCGCTGGACGCCGGCGCGGCGAAGGAGCTGCTGGGCATGATCGACACAATCGACGAGATGTGGAAGTCGACCGGCGGCCTCGAGAAGACGCGCGTCAACGGCCGCCCCAGCTGAGCGACGGATGCGACCGAGGGGCCTGATCGGGCCCCTCCTGCTGCTCGGTGGGCTGATCGCAGCGCGTCGTTGGCTGGACGTCGTCGAGGTCCGTGGCCGCTCCATGGCGCCCACGCTGCTCTCCGGCGATCGGCTCCTGGCGGCCCGGCTCGGCTCGCGGGTCGGCGACGTCGTCCTCGTTCCCGATCCTCGGGACGAAGGCCGCGAGCTGGTCAAGCGCGTCGTGAGCATCGACGCCTTCGGTGTGACCGTGCGAGGTGACAACCCCGTCGCGAGCACGGATGCGCGGACCTTCGGCGCGATCCCGGCGGATCGCGTTCGGTGGCGCGTCCTGCTGCGCTACTGGCCGCTCGATCGAGCCGGTGTCGTCCCACCCCCGCCACCCGTGATCGACGAGGGTGGCGAGGACGCCTGCACCTTTCCGCAGGCGCTCATCGCGGGCGACTGAGCGCTTGGCACGCCTCGGCGATGGCCTCCGCGCAAGCATGGGGCTCGGACGAGGTGATCTCGACGTCCGGTCCCGCTTCGGCGGCGACGAGGTGCTCGACGCCGCGCGTCGGCATGACGGCGAGACGAGTACCCGGCGCGCGACGGCGGATCTCCTCGAAGATCGGACCCAATCCGGCATCGCCATACTCCGCGCGCACTGCGCCGGTATCCACCAGCACCACGTTCGGCGCGCGAAGCACGACCGCCTGCTCGAGCCGGCCCGCGTCGTTGAAGAAGAAGGCGATGGCCCCATGCAGCCGCTCGTCGACCGCCGCGGCGAGGTCGTGATCGCGGGTCAGGCAGTAGACGATCGGTTCGGCGCCCATCGGCCTCGAAGGGTAGCAGGGGCGACCAGCGCTACAATCGAGGTCCGATGACCACCACGACCCCGGCTCGCGCCGATCGGCGCGGCGACCTGACGACCGGGCGCCACCAGCACCTCGGCAGCCTCCTCGGCCGTGTCTGGCCGGTCGACGCCGTCGGTGTCGAGGAGCGAGCCGCATCGCTTGCCAAGCGCTCGATCAAGAAGGACGCCAAGCTGTGGGCGCTCGACATGGCCATTCGCATGATGGACCTGACCACGCTCGAGGGAAAGGACACCCCCGGGAAGGTCCGCGCGCTGGCCGGCAAGGCGCGCCGCCCGGACCCGACCGATCCGTCGATCCCATCGGTCGCCGCGCTGTGCGTCTACCCGAACATGATCCCCACCGCCGTCGACGCGCTGAAGGGCTCAGGCGTGAAGATCGCATCGGTGGCGACGTACTTTCCATCCGGCCAGGCGCCGCTCGAGGTCAAGCTCGCCGACGTGCGCGGCGCCGTCGAGATGGGGGCCGACGAGATCGACATGGTGATCGACCGCGGCGCGTTCCTGGCCGGGGATTACGCGGCGGTCTACGACGAGATCGTCGCGGTCAAGGACGCCTGCGCCGACGCCCACCTCAAGGTCATCCTGGAGACCGGCGAGCTGGAGACGTACGACAACATCCGGCGGGCATCGGTCCTCGCCATGGCCGCCGGTGCCGACTTCATCAAGACGTCCACCGGCAAGGTGACGCCCGCGTCCACGCTGCCGAGCTCGCTCGTCATGATGGAAGCCATCCGCGACTTCTACGGGCAGACCGGCCGGGCGGTCGGCATGAAGTCGGCGGGCGGCATCCGGACCGCGAAGGAGGCCATCAGCTACCTGGTGGTGCTGTACGAGACCCTCGGCCCAGACTGGATGACGCCTGACCGATACCGCTTCGGCGCCTCTAGCCTGCTGAACGACGTGCTCATGCAGATTCGCAAGGAGCGCACCGGCCGCTACTCCGGCGGGGACTACTTCACCCTCGACTGAGCCCGCGCCCGCGCACGGGACGCCGGCTGTCGCCGCGTTGGACAGCGCAATTCGGCACCTACCAACAAGGATCGGCTTCGGCGATGTGTCGACCCGGATTCTCGTCACTCGCTGACCTCGGTTGGCAGGTGACGGTCACCCAAGGCCACAAACGTTTCCTGGCCCGCCTAAGACGACCGTGGTTGGTACCAGACAAGGCCATTGCCCAGGCGACCGTTCAGCCACGGAACGGCTAGAGTCGAACCCATGGACGTCGCCCCGAACACGATCCAGGTCTGGTCGGACCTCTCCTGCCCCTGGTCGCACGCCGTCGTGTGGCGCCTGTGGGACGCCCGTCGACGCCTCGGCCTCGAGGGCCGTGTGACATTCGATCACCACGCCTTCCCGCTCGAGCTGTTCAACAACGAGCCGACGCCGCGCCGGGAGCGGGAGTCCGAGTGGCCGGTGGCAGCGTCGCTGGCGCCGCGGGCGGGCTGGCGGGCATGGTCGGCCCCGGATTCTGCCTATCCGGTCACGACGCTGCCGCCGATGGAGGCCGTTCAGGCGGCCAAGCTCCAGTCGCTGGGAGCCTCGGAGGCGCTGGATCGTGGACTGCGTCGCGCGTTCTGGGCGGAGAGCCGATGCATCAGCCTGCGCCACGTCATCCTCGAGGTGGCCAACGAGACGGATGGGCTCGACGTCGCCGCACTCGCCGCTGCCCTCGACGATGGCCGGGCGCGGCGCGGGTTGATGGACGACTGGGCAGTGGCCCAGGGCGACGAAGTCCGTGGCTCGGCGCACCTCTTCGCGCCGGACGGCACGAACGGCCAGAACCCGGGCATCACGGTCGGCTGGATCGGCGACGACGGGTCCGGTGGGGGAGCCGCCGTCATCGAGGCCGACGATCCATCGGCCATCGAGGACTTCGTCCGTCGCGCCGCAGCGTGATCTCACGCCGTGGACTCCCGCAGCGTTAGATCCAGCGTGCATCTGCCGCCATTCGAACGGCTCGTCGACGCTCATGCGACGGAGCTGCATCGGTTTCTGATCGGACTGGTCGGTCCGACCGAGGCGGAGGATTGCCTGCAGGAGACCTTCATGTCCGCGTTGCGTGCCTATCCGCGACTTCGCCACGGCGACAATCTGCGTGCCTGGCTGTACACCATCGCGCAGCGCAAGGCGACCGATACGGTCCGTCGATCATCGCGACGGCCGGCGCGCGACCTGGATGGCGTCGAGCCGGTGGCGCCGTCGGGGCCGGATCCAGCCGATGACGGGCTGTGGCTCAGCGTCCGTGCCCTGCCCGCAAAGCAGCGTGCGGCGATCGTCCATCGTTTCGTCCTCGACCTGGCCTACGCGGAGATCGGGGCACGGATGGGCATCAGCGAGGAGGCCGCCCGGCAGAACGTCAGCGCCGGGCTGCGCAGGCTGCGCCAGGAGGTGACGCCATGACCGATGAGCTCGAGCGCCGGCTGTCGGCGCCGGCGTCGCCCGCCCTCGACGTGGAGCACCTGCGCGCCGCGCTCGCCCGGCGGGCGGCCGAGGACGGGTTGCTCGACGTTGCGTACGGCAGCTACGACTCGCCGCTCGGCCCGCTGACAGTCTTCGTCACGCCGCGCGGGCTCGTGCGCCTGTCGTATCCGGGCGAGCCGATCGACGATCAGCTCGACGAGCTCGCCGCGTTCATCTCCCCGCGCGTCATGGCCGCACCCGAACGGACCGATGACGTTCGCCGCCAGCTCGACTCGTACTTCGGCGGCACGCGACGGGACTTCGAGCTCCCGATCGACTGGCGGCTGATGCGCGGCTTCCGGGCTGACGTCCTACGAGCCACGGCCCGGATTCCGTTCGGGTCGGTCGTCAGCTACCGGGACGTGGCCGCCGCGGCCGGCTCGCCGAACGCCTACCGCGCCGCCGGCAACGCACTCGGGTCGAATCCCGTCCCCATCGTGGTCCCGTGCCACCGGGTCGTTCATGCCGGCGGCGGTCTCGGGGGCTACACCGGCGGCCTCGAGCGCAAGCAGTTCCTCCTGCGCCTCGAGGGCGTCCTCGAGGGGTGACGGGCTGCGGGAACCATCCGGCCGTGCCGCGCGTCCGAAGACACCAATGCGTTCCCTGACCGCGGCCCTCCTCCTGACCCTCCTGCTCGCCGCCTGCACCGCGGCCGGCGGCCCTGACGATCCGGTCGACAGCGATGGTGCCCCGCCCGCGAACGGATCGCGACCGGCGGTGCTCGTCATCGCCGACGGCGATGCGGGTGGTGCCGATGGCGCCATGACCGTCAGCCAGGCGCTCGGCCACCGCGGCGGCGATGATCCCGTCCTCGTGAGCGGCGCGCTGTTCGTCAACGCGGACGGCACGATCCTCCTGTGCGAGGCGATTGCCGAGTCGTTCCCGCCGCAATGTGGCGGCGCGCGGCTTGAGGTCCGCGGGCTCGACCTCGCCACGATCGACGGCGTCCAGCGCGAGGGCGACGTCGGTTGGGCCGAATCGGTCGTCCTGTTCGGGTCGGTCGAGCAGCGCTAGCGGCGTCCGAGCAGGCGTCGCAGGACGGCGGCCACCGCCGCGACCGCGCCAGCCGCCAGGGCGATCACCACGCCCGCCTGGATCGGGTAGAAGGGCACCCTCCGCGCCGGCTGTGGCAGCTCGGAGGCAGGTCCGCCGACCCGGCGAATCCGCCACAGCGCGCCGGTGCCCTGCTGCATGCGAATGCCGCCCTTCTCGATGGCGATCTTGATCTGGCCGAAGTCCACGACGTAGAGCGCGCCGTCAGGCCCGAACGCGCAGTGGCTCGGCCGTTCGAAGCCGCCGTGCATGAGCTTCGAGGCCGGGCCCTGGGTCCGGTTCACGGCGAAGTCGCTGATCGCACCGGTTGCCGGGTCGACGCGCACGACCTTGAAGCCGGCCGGCACGATCTGACGCGCCGTCGTCACCGGCGCCAGATCGCCGAAGAGGGCGACGAACGCCTGCCCGACGAAGCCGAACGACTCGTCCCGCGAGAAGTCGAGCCCGTTCGCGGCGGCATGGCTCTCGAAGCTCGTCACCGGCTTCGGCGGATCCGGATCCGGGAAGCGGGCGAGCACCGGCTCGCGGCCCTGCCCGCCGTCGCCCCAATGCGGGTCGTCGAGACGGATGCCGGACGCGAAGTCGGGCCAGCCGTACCAGGCTCCCTCGCGGATCTCGTAGAGGTCGTCGGGGTCGCCGACGATGAACCGCGCGCCCCGCTCATCGGAGCCGTGCTCGGTGGCGTACAGGCGGCCGTCGGGTGCGAAGGCGATGCCGTACGGGTTGCGCAGTCCCCACGCCACAACGCGCAGGTCACTGCCATCCGGCAGGCAGCTCAGGATCGCGCCATTGGCCTTCGGCCGGCCGGCGATCGCCTGGCCGGCGACCGTGGTCGTGCCGAAAGACACGAAGGCGCCGCTCTGGACCGACGTGAGGGGGTTGCCCAGCACGTTCGGCACGTCGTAGTTGCGGCCGATGAGCTCGACGTCCTCGGCCGGCACGTCGCACACCTCGGGATGCGCCGCGAGCCACTCGTAGCCGAAATTGTCGGCACCCACGACGCCCATGTTGGTGGCGGATCCCTGGCCCCAGTAGACCCGGCCGTCGGCCCCGATCAGCGGGTGGTTGGTCTGGTGGTCGCCGAGCCCCGGCAGCCCGCCAACGAGCTCGGTCACTGCGCCGGTCCCGAGGTCGGCTCGCAGCAGCGCATCGGTGTTGGCGATGATCAGCGCGCCGTCGTGCCAGGCGGCACCGGTGGCAGCGCCGGTCTTCGCCCACCGATCGGTGAGGTCCACCGCGGTCCGAAGCTCACCGGTCCGAGGGTCGACGCGCACCACCCGTGGCGCCGAGTCGCTCTTGTGGCCGGACTCGGTGACGTAGGCCACGCCATCGGGGTCGAAACAGACGTGCACGGGAGCCGTGAGCCCGCTCGCCACGACCTCCGCAACGTAGCCATCCGGCAGATTGATGTCGCCCGGCTCGAAGCGCCGCGACCCTCGCCGTGGGATGTGCAGCCGCTTGACGATCGGCTGCAGCGGCGCGTACAGCACAGAGAGGATGGTCGGTACGTCAATCGCGAAGCGGCGGGCCATCAGGGGGCTCCTTCCATCGATGCGGCCAGCATCGGCTGTGTCGTTCGTTCGGTCAGGGTCAGGGCGACGATCGCGCCGGCGACGGAGCACGCGGCGGCCAGGGCGAATGCAGCGCCGAACCCGCTGACGTCGATGACTGCGCCGAACCCGCCGGCAGCCGCGGCAGCGCCGGCCGTGCCGAGGTTCGCGAGGCCCAGCGCTCCTCCGGCGCGCGGTGGCGGGCTCAGGTCGGCGAGCATCGCCCAGCTGGCCGATCCGAAGGCCGCCGACCCGATGGCCATGAGCGACCCTGCCGCGATCAGCGCGACCATCGAGTCCGCCGCCGGCAGCAGCGCGATCCCGGCGCCGCCCACCAGTCCACCGCCGACCATCAGCGCGCGCCGGCCGACGCGATCCGCGAGCCAGCCCGCCGGCAGCGAGGCGGCGACGGTCACGAGAGCCAGACTGGCGAGCGCCATGCCCGCCTCGGCCGCGGCGGCGTCGGGCGTCAGCCCGAAGCGATCGGTCACGAAGAGCAGCAGGAACCGGCCGACGGCGTAGATGCCGAGCAGGAACAGGAACCGGGCGGCAACGACCCGGAGCAGTGCGGAGCCCGTCTGGCCCCGTGCTTCGACGGCGTCGACCGGCGGTGAGCCTCGTCCGGCCAGCAGCCACGAGACGGCAAAGCCGATGACGAGCACGACAGCCAGGGCGACTCCCGCCAGCAACGGCTCGCCCGCGCCGATGAGAGCACCGAGCAGCACGAATCCGAGCATCGCGCCGCCGACGTCGAATGCGCTCTTGAGGCCGCCGGCCCGTCCGCGCCAGCGGGGCGGCAGCCTGTCGGGGAGCATCGGCTGATAGCCTGCCTGCGCGACGCTCGCGCCCACGAGCGTCACGATCGCGCCGATCGTGACCGCCGGCGTCGCGACCAGCGTCAGCAGTCCGGCAGTCGCGATGGACGCCCCGATGCCGATGACCGGGAGGCGCCCGACGCGGTCGCTCCATCGGCCGGCGAACGGTTGCACGGCTGCGGCCAGCGCGATTCCGACCAGGCTGGTGACGCCCAGGGTCGTGGCATCGGTGACGCCACCGGCCAGCAGCCTGTGGGGAAGCAGCAGCGCGGGAACGCCGTCGCCGATCATGCTGATGCCGACCCAACCCACGCTGACCCCGAGCGCAGCGCGGATCGGACCAGAGCTTCGGTCCATCGGCGGCTGCTCATGCACGTTGTGGGCCGCCTCAGTCCCGGCGATCGGCCGATCGTGTGCCAGATGCGATAATCGACGGTGATGACCCTGACGAAGAAGCCGGAATCGCGACCTGCGCCGAACTCGTGGGGCCTGACCGTGCCCGGTGAGAGCCCATGGGAGTATGCGCCCGCTCCCGAAGCGACCGATCACATCCACATCGAGCCGGAGTACGGCCTCTTCATCGGCAACGAGTTCCGCCCGTCGAAGCCGCGCAAGACGTTCACCGTCATCAACCCGGCCACCGAGGAGCCGCTCGCGAAGGTCGCCCACGCCTCGAAGGCGGACGTCGGCCGCGCGGTGGCCACGGCCCGCGAGGCGCATCGGTCGAGCTGGTCGAAGCTGCCCGGCAGCGAGCGCGCGAAGTACCTCTACCGCATCGCGCGCGTCCTCCAGGAGCGATCCCGAGAGTTCGCGGTCGTCGAGAGCATGAACTCCGGCAAGCCGATCAAGGAGTCGCGCGACGTCGACGTGCCGCTGGCCGCGGCCCACTTCTTCTACTACGCCGGATGGGCCGACAAGCTCGACTACGCCTTCCCGCATCGAACGCCCCGGTCCCTGGGCGTCGCCGCGCAGGTCATTCCCTGGAACTTCCCGCTGCTGATGCTGGCCTGGAAGATCGCACCGGCCCTTGCGGCCGGGAACACGGTCGTCCTCAAGCCGGCCAGTACCACGCCCTTGACCGCCTACCTGTTCGCCGACGTGGTGCGCCAGGCCGATCTGCCGCCCGGCGTCGTCAACATCATCACCGGGCCCGGCGAGATCGGCATGGAGCTCGTCACCCACCCGGACGTCGACAAGGTCGCCTTCACCGGCTCGACCGCCGTCGGCAAGATGATCGCGCGAGCGGTGGCAGGCACGAACAAGAAGGTCACCCTCGAGCTGGGCGGCAAGGCCGCCAACATCGTCTTCGACGACGCCCCACTGGACCAGGCGATCGAGGGGATCATCAACGGCATCTACTTCAACCAGGGCGAGGTGTGCTGCGCCGGCTCACGCCTGTTCGTGCAGGAGTCGGTCTACGAGCCGCTGATCGACAAGCTCAAGGCACGCCTCTCGACGCTCCGGGTCGGCGACCCGCTCGACAAGAACACCGATGTCGGCGCCATCAACTCGGCCGGTCAGCTGGCCAAGGTCCAGGAGCTGGTCGAGTCGGGCATCGAGGAGGGCGCCGAGATCTTCCAGCCCGACTGCGAGCTGCCGGACCGAGGCTTCTTCTTCCGGCCGACGCTCTTCACCGGGGTCAGCCAGTCGCATCGGATCGCCCAGGAGGAGATTTTCGGCCCGGTGCTGTCGGTGCTCACCTTCCGGACGCCGGAGGAGGCCATCGAGAAGGCGAACAACACCCCTTACGGCCTGTCCGCCGGGGTGTGGACCGAGAAGGGCAGCCGCATCTTCAAGATGGTGGCCGCCATGCGGGCCGGCGTCGTCTGGGCCAACACCTTCAACCGCTTCGATCCGACGTCGCCGTTCGGCGGCTACAAGGAGTCTGGCTACGGGCGTGAGGGTGGCATCCACGGCCTGGGCGCCTACCTGGACATGTCCGGCTCGAATGGCTCGAGCGCGAACGGCCGATGAGTCTCGCGGCGGCGGGCTGATGGCGCGCACCAAGACGGCGACCCGGCCCAAGCACGCCTCCATCCTGGACCAGCGCCGTGCACAGCCGCTTGCCCGTACGGGCTCCGGCGGTGACGGGCGC
>DASTTX010000119.1:0-38759 GCA_035759945.1 Candidatus Limnocylindria bacterium
TCCTTGCCGGCGCGGCCGGTGCGGCCGATGCGGTGCACGTAGGTATCGGCGTCCTCGGGAATGTCGAAGCTCAGGACATACGGCAGGTCCGTGATGTCCAGGCCGCGAGACGCGACGTTGGTGGCGACCAGGAACTGGATCTTGCCCGCCTTGAAGGCGGCGAGCGTGCGATCGCGCTCCCGCTGCGACAGCCCGCCATGCAGCGCCGCCACGTTCTTGCCGCGCCGCTTCAGCGTTGCGGCCAGGCGGTCCACACCGATCTGCGTGTGGCGGAAGACGAGCAGCCGATCGAAGCCATACTTCTCGTTGAGCTCGATCAGCGCGGCGACCTTGTCCTGCTCGGCCACGAAATAGACCAGCTGGCGCACGGTCTCGACCGTCTTGAGGTCGGGACGGACGGTCACCTGCGCCGGATTGCGCTTCATGAAGCGATCGCAGATGCGGAGGATCGCGTACGGCATCGTCGCGCTGAAGAGCGCCGTCTGCCGCTCGCGCGGGCACCGGGCCAGGATCGTCTCGACGTCGACGATGAACCCCATGTCGAGCATCCGATCCGCCTCGTCCAGGATGACGGTATGGACGCGGTCGAGCACGAGCTCCCGACGCCGGATGAGATCGAGCACCCGGCCGGGCGTGCCGACCACGACCTGGGCGCCGCGCTTCAGCGCCTCGACCTGCCGGTCCATGCTCGAGCCGCCATAGATGGCAACGGTGCGGATGCCCCGGAACTGGCCGATGCGGGCGATCTCGTCCTCCACCTGCACGCACAGCTCGCGCGTCGGTGTGAGCACCAGCGCCTGCACGAACTGCGAGCCGGGGTCGATCTTCTCGACGATCGGGATGCCGAACGCCGCGGTCTTGCCGGTGCCCGTCTGGGCCTGGCCGATGAGATCCTTGCCATCGCGCAGGGGTTGAATGGCTCGGGCCTGCACCTCGGTCGGCGTGACGAAGCCCATCCGATCGAGGGCGCGGGCGATGGTGGCGGGGACTTCGATGTCGCCGAACCGATAGCCGCTGGCCGCCGCGATGACGGCGGCCTCGAGCTCGGACGGCGGGACGAATGCCTCGGTGGCGACGGGGATGGCGACGGCGTCGGGCGCCGAGCGACGGCGACCGCGACGGGGCCGGGCGCGGGACTGGGTGGGATCGGGCAAACGGGACTCCGCGGAAAGGCTGATCAATGGCGGCGTCACGATGGGACGGGCGCGCACCGGCGCCGAAAGGCGCACCGGGCGCCGCGCTCAGTTCGCCGAAGGCGTCGCCGCTCTCGCGATCGTAGCACGCATGTCGCCTTCAGTCCTTGACGTCCACCAAGACCAAGGTGATACTGCGTCTCGCCTTGGGCCTGACTGCCGTCCTCGTTTCCGCCGGCGCGTTCGCCTCCGCCCTGTTCGGGGGCTTCCTCGCGCTGCGCGCCGTCGGCCACGTGGGGCTGATCATCGCCGTCGGTGCCGGCATCCGGATCGGCGCGGCGTACTTCGACCTCATCCCCGAGGCGGTCCACCACCTGGGTGGGTCGCTCGACGCCGCGATGCTGTACACCGCCATCGGCTTTCTGGCGTTCTACGCCGTGGAGAAGCTGACGACCGTGCACGTCGGCCACGAAACGGCCGCGGAGCTCGACCACGGGCAGGCCGCGCACCGCCACATCGGCGTGGTCGGCAGCCTCGGGATGAGCCTGCACAGCTTCCTCGACGGCGTGGCCCTGGCCGCCGGGCTCGCCGTGGGCGGCGGCCTCGGACTGGTGATTGCGGTCGTCGTCATCGTCCACCGCTTCAGCGACGGCATCGGCATCGTCAGCCTCCTGCTGGCCAGCCGGACGCCGCGCGCGGAGATGTACCGATGGGTGGGACTCGTCGCCGTCGCGCCGGTGGCGGGCATGATCGTCGGGCTGCTGCTGCCGATTCCCGACATGATGCTGGGCGCGCTGCTGGCCGTCTTCGCCGGCTTCTTCCTCTATATCGGCGCCGCCGAGCTGCTGCCGGAGGCGCATCGCAACGATCGCTCGCGCTGGGTCGTGCTCGGCACGCTCGGCGGCGTCATCGCGATCTACGCGTTCTCCGTCTTCGCCGGCGCGGTGGGCGCGCATTGAGCGCCGAGACGATCGCCGATCGGCTGCGAGCGGCCGGCGAGCGCGTCACGCGCCAGCGGCTCGTCGTCGCCGATGCGCTGTCGGCGACCGGACGCCAGGCAACGGCCCAGGATCTCTACGAGCGCCTGCGCGCGCGAGCGCCGCGCATCGGCCGAGCCACCGTCTTCCGCACCCTCGAGGCGCTGGTCGCGGCAGGCGTCGCGCGCCGCCTCGAAGGAGACGGCCACGTCTACGCGTACGTCGCCTGCCGTCCGGGCCACCACCACCACCTGGCCTGCAGCCGATGCGGCCGGGTGGAGGAGATCGGCGAGGCCTACATCCGGCCGGTGGCCGAGCGCGTCGCGGCCGAACGCGGCTTCCGCATCGATGACGCGCGACTCGACTTCTACGGCGTCTGCGCGCGCTGCACTGCGCTCGCCGGCTGACGATCCCGAAGCCTAGCGAGCGCCGGCGGCGACCCTCGCACCGGCAACCGGACCCGTGCCATCGGATGGCGCATCGGCATAGCCGTTCGGATGGGCCTCGCGCCACGCCCACGCATCGGACACCATCTGCTCCAGGGTCGAATGCGCCGGCGCCCAGCCGAGCTCACGCCGTGCCCGGCGTGATGAGGCGACCAGCACCGGTGGATCGCCGGTGCGCCGCTTGACGACGCGGGCCGGGATCGCCCGACCCGTGACGCGGCGGGCCGCCTCGACGACTTCGCGCACGCTGAAGCCGGCGGCCGAGCCGAGGTTGTAGACCTCCAGCGACGGGTCCGCCTCGCCGGTCGCATCCAACGCCAGGAGGTGTGCGCTGGCGAGGTCACGCACGTGGATGAAGTCGCGGATGCACGTGCCATCGGGCGTCGGGTAGTCCTGCCCGAAGATCTGGACGTGGGTCGCCTCGCCGGCCGCCACGCGCAGGACGAGCGGCACCAGGTGCGTCTCCGGGTCGTGGTCCTCGCCGTTCATCTCCGTCGCCCCGGCCACGTTGAAGTAGCGCAGGCTGATGGCGCGGAAGTCGTGTGCGGCGCTGAACCAGCGCATGGCGCCCTCGAAGGCGAGCTTCGTCTCACCGTACGGGTTGATCGGCTGCGTTCGGTCGGCCTCGGCGATGGGCACTCGGCGCGGCTCGCCGTACACCGCTGCGGTCGAGCTGTACACCAGGCGCGTGACGCCGGCGGCCCGCATCGACTCCAGCAGCGACACGCCGCCCGCGACGTTGACGCGGTAGTAGAGGCCAGGGTCGGCCATCGACTCGCCGACGAGCGAGCGCGCCGCACAGTGCAGAACGGCATCGACGCCGTCGAGGGCCGCCGCCAGCCGCGACCCATCGGCGATGTCGCCGATGACCAGCCGCGCGCCCCGCGGCACAGCGGCGCGGTGGCCGCTCGAAAGGTTGTCGAAGATGGTGACCTCGTGGCCGGCCTCCACGAAGCGCTCGACGCTGGTCGAGCCAACGTAGCCGGCACCGCCCACGACCAGGAGCTTCAATCCGCCGCCCCCATCTAGCTCGCCACCGCGGCCGGGCTCGTCGACGCGACCGCAGCCCGGGCCAGCGCGGCGCTGAGCGCCGCCGACACCCGTGTCGCGCCCGCGGCGGCAGCATCGAGCAGCTGATCGGCCGTCCGGAATCGTCCGGCCGCCTTGACGCCGATGCGCGGCCCGACGCTGTCGCGCATCAGGCGCACCCGCGAGACGGTGGATCGAACGGTGGCCGCGCCGGCGCTCGTCACGACATAGTCGGCACCCGCCCGCTCGGCCAGCCGGCAAGCGCGGCGCACGAGCTCGTCTCCGAGCGGTGCGGCTTCGACGATGACGCCGGCCGACGCCAGCGCGGAGTGCGCCATGTCGACCACGGCCAGCATGTCGTTGAAGACGGTCTCGTCGTCACCGGACACGAGCGCGCCGCCGTTCAGGACGAAGTCGATCTGCGTCGCGCCCTGCTCGAGCGCCTTGGAGGCCTCGAATGCCTTGACCGCCAGGATCTGCCCGCCATGCGGGAAGCCGATGACGGTGCCCAGGGTCAGGCGTGATCGGCCCAGACGGCGTCGGGCGGCCTTGACCAGCCACGGGTTGACGGTCAGCGCGGCGAGCTCGTGCTCGGTGGCGAGGGCCACTGCAGCCTCGAGGTCGGCGAGCGATGCGTTCGGCTCGGTCAGCCGATGCTCGAGCCGAAGCGCTCGTCGGGCACTGGCGGTCATCGGAGCGCGATTCCTCCGATCCTTCCTGGAGCGATTGAATGATGGCGGTCCGGACACCCGTCCGGGACCGCCGATTGTAGCAGCGTGCCCGCGAGGCCCAACCCTCGGCTTCAGATCGATTCGCTCCGCTGCGGTGCGCGCGGTCACCGCTGTCGCGCGAGCTCCAGCAGGGCCTCACGCCGGTTCAACGACGGATCGTCGAGCACCGCCTCGGTCAGCCGGTCGAGGACGGCCCCGATCTCGGGCCCGGGCGCCATTCCAAGCTCCGCCTGGAGGTCATGTCCATCGATGGCCAGCCGCCGATGCATCAGCAGGTCGGGCTCTGCGGCCAGCTGCTCGATGATCCGCGCCTCCAGCTCGCCCTGGTTCGCCTCGCCGGCGTCGCCGACGCCCGAGGCCGCGTTATCGGCGCGCCGGAGGTCGAACAGCAGGCGCCGGTCCACCTGGGCGGTGCGACGGATGAAGCGGCGCACGGCGGCATCGGTCCAGCCCGAGTCGTAGTCGTACATGTGGTGGCGGATGGCGCCGACGATGCGCGCCGCCACCGCCGTTGGCAGGCGCAGCCGATGGAGCACCTGCGCCGCCAGCTCGGCGCCCACGCGATCGTGGCCGATGAAGTGGCCGTTCTCCAGGGTGGTGGCCTTGCCGACGTCGTGCAGCAGTGCGGCCAGCCGCACGTCGGGTGGAGCCGCGTCCACTGCCGCCAGGCTGTGATCCAGCGCGTCACCGGGGATCGCCTTCGACTGCGGCACGCCCCGAAGGGCGGCGACCTCGGGCACGATGACTCGCATGATGCCGAGCCGCTCGAGGATGCCGAGCGCGCGCGACGGCCGTGGGTCGAGCTCGAGGATGCGCTGCAGCTCGTCGCGGACCCGCTCACCCGATACGGTCGCCACGGTCGGCGCCAGCTCGAGGGCCGCTGCCTCGGTGGCCGGGTCGATCGTCATCCCGAAGCGGCCCGCGAAGCGCGCCGCCCGGATCAGCCGCAGGGCGTCCTCCTCGAACCGTGCGCGAGGGTCGCCGACGGTTCGCAGCCGGCGGGCGGCAAGATCGGCGCGGCCGCCGAACGGGTCGTGCAGCGTGCCCGTTCCGGTGGCGAGGTCCCTTGGGACCCAGGCGATCGCGTTGATGGTGAAGTCGCGGCGGGCCAGGTCATCGGCGAGGCTGACGCCGAAGCGCACCTCGTCCGGGCGGCGCCGGTCGCGATAGCCGCCCTCGGCGCGGAACGAGGTGACCTCGACGGCCGGCGGCCCCGCGACCGTCACCGTGCCGAAGCGGTTCTCCCAGCTGGCGTCCGGAAAGAGTGCGGCAATCTGTTCGGGGTGTGCCGAAGTCGCGGCATCCCAGTCGCCGCTGTATCGGATCCCGAGCAGCGGATCGCGCACCGATCCGCCGACCAGCGCCACCTCGTGCCCCGCGCCGAGGATCGTCGCGAGGACGCGCCGTACGGCGTCCGGCAGGTCGGGATAGCCCAGCTCGGCGTTCGGCGGCTCCGACGCCACCGCTCAGCCCGCCGGCTGCAGCGGCTTGGGAGGCTCCAGGAACAGGAAGGTGCGCCAGGCGTCGTTGCGCTCGTCGGCGAGGTATGTGCCGAACAGGTAGCGCAGGTCGGCGCGTGGGGCGCGTGGCTCGCGCATCAGCTGCATCCGCGCCTCGGCCACGGTCTTGCCTCCCTTGCGGTGATTGCACGAGCGGCATGCCGCGACAAGGTTCTCCCATTCGTGCCGCCCGCCCCGATGCTTGGGCATGACGTGGTCGATGGTGAGATCGCGGCTGATCTTGCCGCAGTACTGGCACGTGTGCCGGTCGCGCGCGAAAACCTCGCGCCGGCTCAGCTTGACCCGCGGCTGCGGTCGCTTGACGTGGTACTGCAGCCGGATCACCGATGGCGCCGGGATCTCGATCGTCGGCGTCCGGATGACCTGGTGGTTCTTGGCCAGCAGCTCGGCCTTCGAGGCGCCGAGCAGGCGGAAGGCTCGCCTGATGTCGCAGACGTTGAGTGGTTCGTAGTTCTGGTTCAGGACCAGGACAGGTGCATTGATCATTCGTGCGTACGCCTTCCGCCGGCGATCATACCAATCGGCGCGGATCGCGCTCAGATGGGCGTCAAACCGGGTCCCGAGTAGAATGCGAGCCTGACCCGAGCGCCGCGAGGCGCCGATATCGGCGCGATGCAGGAAGAACCCAAATGACCACGATTGAACGAAGCACCTGGGCCACCAAGGTCGGGCTCGCCCGCATGCTCGCGGGCGGCGTGATCATGGACGTCGTCACGGCCGACCAGGCGCGCGTCGCCGAGGAGGCGGGCGCCGTGGCCGTCATGGCCCTGGAGCGCGTGCCGTCCGACATCCGCAAGTTCGGCGGCGTTGCGCGCATGAGCGACCCGAAGCTGATCGAGGAGATCAAGCAGGCGGTCAGCATCCCGGTCATGGCCAAGTGCCGTATCGGCCACTTCGCCGAGGCACAGATCCTGGAGGCGCTCGAGGTCGACTACATCGACGAGTCGGAGGTCCTGACGCCGGCGGACGAGGAGCACCACATCGACAAGCACGGGTTCAAGGTGCCGTTCGTGTGCGGCTGCCGCGACCTGGGCGAGGCCCTGCGACGCATCGGCGAGGGGGCGGCCATGATCCGCACCAAGGGCGAGGCGGGCACCGGCGACATCGTCGAGGCCGTGCGCCACATGCGCGCCGTGCAGAAGGGCATCCGCCAGCTCCAGAGCATGCGCGAGGACGAATTGTTCGCCGCTGCCAAGGAGCTGCGCGCCCCGTACGACGTGGTCAAGCAGACGGCCGAGCTCGGCGCCCTGCCGGTCCCGAACTTCTCGGCGGGCGGCGTAGCCACCCCGGCCGACGCCAGCCTGATGCGCCAGCTCGGCGCGGAAGCGGTGTTCGTCGGCTCGGGCATCTTCAAGAGCGAGAATCCCGAGCGCTACGCCGCGGCGATCGTCAAGGCGGCCACCCATTACGACAACCCGGACATCCTGGTCGAGGTGAGCACGGGGCTCGGTGAGCCGATGCGCGGCCAGTCACTTGGCGAGATCCCTCCGGAGGAGCGCCTCGCCGTCCGCGGCTGGTAGCCCCGCCCCTGCCATGAACGCCGAGCGAAGGCCGCGGATCGGGGTGCTCGCCCTTCAGGGCGCGGTGCGCGAGCACGTCAATGCCATTCGCGAGATCGGGGCGGAACCGGTGGAGATCCGCCTGCCGCGCGACCTGGTCGACCTCGATGCGCTCATCCTGCCGGGCGGCGAGTCGACCACCATGCGCAAGCTCCTGGACGCCTACAACCTGCGCGAGCCGATCGCGGCCATGGCGCGCAACGGCACGCCGATGCTCGGCACCTGCGCCGGCATGATCCTGCTCAGCACGCGCATCGCCGATGGCGACGAGCCGGTCTTCGGCCTGCTCGACATCGAGGTGACCCGCAACGGCTACGGCCGTCAGCTCGACAGCTTCGAGACCGAGCTCGAAACGCCCTCGCTCGGCAACCAGCCGATGCACGCAGTGTTCATCCGGGCGCCGATGGTCACGTCCGTCGGGGATGCCGCCGAAGTTCTCGCCACCGATCCGGACGGCCGTCCGGTCGCGGTGCGGCAGGGCCGCGTCCTGGCGACCTCGTTCCATCCCGAGCTGACCGGTGATCGACGGATGCATCGGCTGCTGCTGACGATGGTCGAGGAGGACGCGAGGCGACCGGCGTGATCGGGGCCGAGCGGAGCATCCGGTCGGCGCGCATCACGGATCGCCAGGCGCTGTCCGACCTGTCGCGGCGGGTTCACGCCAGCTTCGACGCCCACCGCCGAAGCCTCGGCGTTCCTGCACCGACATCCGAGCAGCGCCGCATCACGCTGTCGGCGCTGATCCCGTCATGGCTCCCGCTGCGGGCGCCATCGGTCCACCTCGTCGCCGAGGTCGGAGGCGAGCTGGTCGGCAGCTGCCGCGCCATCGAGGAGCCGCACGGCGAGGACTGGGTCATCACCGAGCTGGACGCCGCCGACGGGCCGATGGCGGCGGAGGTTCGCTGGGACCTGCTCGGGGCCTTGATCGAGGAGAGCGTGCGCCACGACATCGGGCGCTTCCATGCCGCCTGCGCGGACGTGCGCGAGAACCTCGAGCTTTTCGGCCAGGCCGGCTTCATGGCCTACGCCCAGGAGGAGATCTGGTGGCGCGCGCCGGAGCCGATGCATGGCCCGCGGTCCTGGCTGCGCTCGCTCGTCTCTCGCGACGGCAAGCGCCCAGCCGGCGATCCGACGGTCGAGGGCGTCGACCTGAAGCCGGCCGGAGCGCCCGACGCGTGGCACCTGTTCGACCTGTGGACGCACGCCACGCCGCCGGCCATCGCCCGGATCGAGGGCTACGGCGCGGGTGACTGGGAGTCGGTCGGGCAGGAGGCCATCGTGCCGCGCTCGTCGCTCAACCCGCTGCTCCACTTCAGCGAGGTCGACGCGTGGGTCGCACCGGCCGATCAGAGGGCCGGCGGATTCGTGCAGCATGGCGCGTGCAAGGCCGGTCCGCACTATCTGCGCTTCCTGGTGCGCGACGGCGTCGACGGCGGCCGCCTGCTCCGGGCGGCGCTCGCGCGCATCGGCGCGGAGGCACGGGGGGCCGGCATCCTGTCGCCGGTGCGAACATACGAGGCGGCGGGCACGCGCGCTGCATCGGACTCGGGCTTCGAAGCCATTGGCCGCGTCACCATGCTGGTGCGCGATGTGCGTGCACAGGTCCGCCAGCCGGCGATGGTTCCGGCGACGACCCGGTGACCCAACGCAGGGAGGTCATGACGAACGTGGAACGCCGCGAGACGACCGACGATCTCGACGCCCTGATGGAGGCGCTGCCGCCCGAGATCTGCGAGAGCCTGCGCGGCCTTGCCAACCGTACGGACCTGCTCGAGGTGGTCATGGACCTTGGCCGGAAGCCGGAGGCACGGTTCACCACGGGGGAGGAGCACCTCCTCGATCGCGAGATCACCGACGCCGATATCGCCCACGTCATCGACCACATCGGCGTCTTCGGCGACGACAACCGCGCCGGGATCGAGCGGACGCTGCACCGAATCAGCGCCATCCGCAATCGATCGGGCAAGGTCGTCGGCCTGACGCTGCGCATCGGCCGCGCCGTGTTCGGGACGATCGACATCATTCGCGACATCGTCGAGGCCGGGCAGTCGCTGCTCATCCTCGGACGGCCGGGCGTCGGCAAGACGACCATGCTGCGCGAGGTCGCGCGCGTCCTGGCCGACGACCTCGGCAAGCGCGTCATCGTGGTGGACACCTCCAACGAGATCGCGGGCGACGGCGACATCCCGCACCCCGGCATCGGCGACGCGCGGCGGATGCAGGTCCGCACGCCGACCGAGCAGCACAGCGTCATGATCGAGGCGGTCGAGAACCACATGCCCGAGGTCATCGTCATCGACGAGATCGGGACCGAGCTGGAGGCGAGCGCCGCGCGAACGATCGCCGAGCGCGGCGTGCAGCTGGTTGGCACGGCGCACGGCAACACGCTTGACAACCTGATGCTCAACCCGACCCTGTCCGACCTGGTTGGCGGCATCCAGCCGGTGACCCTCGGCGACGAGGAGGCGCGCCGCCGTGGCACGCAGAAGACGGTCCTCGAGCGCAAGGCGCCGCCCACCTTCGACGTGCTGGTCGAGATCGTCGAGCGCGACAACGTCATCGTCCACCGCAATGTGGCCGAGACGGTCGACGCGATCCTGCGCGGACACATGGTCCCGCCCGAGGCGCGCTATCGCGACGAGTCGGGCGAGCTCAAGGCGATGACGAAGTACGACTACCGCATCAGCGAGACGGAGGCGGGCAACCCGGCCTTCGCGCCGCTCGAGCCGACCGGTGGCTTCGGCGCGTTCGGGGGCGGCCGCGGACGCGGTGGTGGAGGCGGTGGCCGATATGAACGCGGGCTACGTCCGTTGCCCGGCGGCGCCTCGAGCGCACCAGCCACAGCCGGCGCGTTCGGTGGTGAGGCGCGGGGACAGCGAACGCTCCCGGGCGAGCGAATCTCGGGCGCGTCGGCGCCGGCGGCGGGTGACTCGGCGGAGGATCGCGGCGTCGAGCGACGCATCGGCGCACAGCGGCCGGCCAACGATCGTGCTCGGACGCATCGGCCCATGAGCGTCTTCCCGTTCGGCGTCAGTCGCAAGCGGCTGGAGCAGTCTGTGCGCGAGCTGGGCGTGCCGGTCAACGTGGCGCGCGACCTCGACGAGGCCGATGCCGTCGTGACCCTGCGCAACTACTACAAGCGCAAGCCGGCGGCGCTGCGCGACGCCGAGTCGAACGGTGTGCCGATCTACGTCCTGAAGACCAACACCACGCTGCAGATGGAGAACATGCTGGCCAGCGTGTTCGACCTGGAGGCCGATCCGCAGGAGGCGGCACTGCGCGAGACCGCCGAGGCGATCGGCCTGGTCCAGGCCTCGGGACGCCCGGTCGAGCTGGCGCCGCAGAACGCCTACGTGCGGAGGCTGCAGCACCAGATGGCGGAGCGCAACGCGCTCATGTCGCGCTCGCGCGGCTCGGAGCCGAACCGGCGGGTCGAGCTGATTCCCGAGGACGGTGGCTCGTGGCGGTGAGGCGCGCGGTGCTGCTGTTCGTGCTGGCCATCGTCGCCATCGCGCTGGTCGCCACCAGCGTCCTGCCGCCGGGGTGAGCGACACGCCGCCGGCGCGCGGCCACTTCATCACCCTGGAGGGACCGGAGGGAAGCGGCAAGACGACGGCCGCGCGGCACCTCGCCGCCTGGTTGCGCTCCCGCGGCGTCCCGACCGTCCTGACCCAGGAGCCCGGTGGCACGCCGCTGGGTGACGAGATCCGGCGCCTGGTGCTGCACATGCGGGGGATGAGCGATGACCTGGACCCGCGGGCGGACGCCCTGCTCTACGCCGCCGGCCGGGCGCAGCACGTGGCTCGCGTCATTCGCCCGGCGCTCGAGCGCGGCGAGTGGGTCGTGTGCGCTCGCTACATCGACTCCTCGCTGGCCTACCAGGGCGCCGGGTACGGCAACGACCTGGTCGAGCTGCGGCGCCTCCAGGACTTCGCGACTGGCCGCCTGCGCCCAGATCTGACGCTCCTGCTCGACGTCCCAGTCGACGTCGGCCTGGAGCGCACGCGCCGCCGCGCGGAGTGGAACCGCTTCGAGGACACGGAGGAGGTCGCCTTCTTCGAGACGGTTCGCAACGCCTATCTGCGCTTCGCCGATGAGGAGCCCCACCGCTTCCGCGTCGTGAATGGCTCCGGATCGGTCGAGGACGCCGATGCGGCCATCCGCGACATCGTGGAGCCGCTGCTGCCCTGATCGTCGATGGCCGTTGGTTGCCCTGCGGGCAACTCGGGCGAGCCCGGCTAGGGCGGAGGCGCCAGCGGCGGATCGATCGAGTCGACCCGATCGAAGACGAGCGGCGGCACGCCCGATGGGTTGACCACGGTCACCTGAAGCTGCTCGATGGTGCTGTCGCCGACGGAGATCAACATGTCGACGGCCTGCGTCTCGTCACTATCGGCGAGCGGCAGCCTGAGGTGGACGGCGTAGGCGGCGGGCAGGTCCACCTCGTCACGCTGCGCGACGATGACGCTCGCTTCTGTCTCCCGGATATCGCCGCTGCGCCGAAGGCAGGCAGCTGGATCATCGGAGTCAGGGACGGCGCGGTCCCACCACCGCACCCGCGCTGATCCCTCCATGGTTGGATCCGCCGGATAGGACGCATCGTCGAGTTCGAGGACCAGACACGGGCCGTCGCCGCCGAACGGACCCGCCAGCAGGAACAGGCCGCGCGGCTGGAAGGCTTCGGGCGCCGTGCTGGGGAGCGGGTTGAGGACCGGGTTGATCGCCGGCACGCGGTCAAGGACCAGGCCGAAGCCGCTGCTTCCCGCACTGGTCTCGAGCGCCTGCAGCAGCTCGCTCGTGCTCTGGGCGGCGAGGATCGTGATCTGCGCCGGCACGCTCTGCCCCTCCGGGTCCCCATCCAGCGGAAGGATGAAGTCGATGGCATAGCCGATGAGATGGCCATCGTCCTCGGCGAGGTCACGCGCGACGGACGCGCTGACCTCCTGGACCTCGCCGGTGCGAGCATCGCAGCCGGTCATGCCGCGCTGCCACCACAGCACCGTGGCCGTGCCCTCCGCATCCTCGGCCACCGGGTACGACTCGGCCGTCAGCTCCAGGCCCAGGCACGGGCCGAAGCTGAACGGACCGCGCAGCAGGTAGAGGCCGGTGGGCGGCTGATCTTCCGCGGGCGTGGCACTCGGCGATGGTGTCGGTGCGGACGGCGACGGCAGCGGTGCATCGGCTGCCTGCGGTAGCCAGGGGCTGGCGAGCATGACGGCCAGCACCCCGGCCGACAGGGCGGCCGCGATGGCGACGCCGATCTCGAGCACCGACCTGCCGCGCATGCACGACAGGATGCACGAGCCGGGCTGGTCCTGTCGCGGGGCCGGTCGTCGGGCGGGTGCGCCATAATCGATGCTCGGCCGTCAATGCGCGCCCACGCTGAACGGAGGAGCCCCAGACCGATGAAGCTCGTCACCGCGATCGTCCACAACGAGGACGCAGCCACGCTCGTCGACGCGCTCCTCGAGAAGGAGTACCGCGCCACGCGCCTGAACTCGTCCGGCGGCTTCCTGAAGCAGGGCAACGCCACCATCCTGGTGGGGGTGGAGGACGACCAGGTCGACGCGGTGCTCGAAATCATCAGCGCCTCGTGCCATTCACGGAAGCAGTTCGTGAATCCGATGCCGCCGATCATGGAGCCCGGCGAGTTCTACATGCCCTACCCGGTCGAGGTGGAAGTCGGCGGCGCCACGGTCTTCGTCCTCCCCGTCGAGCGTTTCGAGCGCCTCTAACCGGTCGGGCGGTGACGGCCACCGGATCCTGGATACGGGCGCTCGAGGCTGACGCGCCGGACGTCGTCGCATGCTGGCGATCGCTCGACGCCGAGTCACCGCTTCGGTCCCTGCGGCGCGAGCTCCGCACGCGCGTCGTCACCGAATCCGCACCCCGGATCCTGGCGCAGCAGGAGGCGGTCGGTAACGCACTCGAAGGCGTCCTTCGTTCCCTCCCCGAGCGCCTGCTCCTCGCGCCCGGCGGCGAGGAGGATTGGAACGTCGCGCAGGCCTTCGCTCACACGACCGCCGCTCGACGCTTCCTGGCCACGTGGGCAGCGCTGGACGCCGGCGCCGAGTGGCCGGAGGATCGCCCGCCGGTCGTCACGCCCTCCGTCCCGGGCCGCGCCGACGCGTCGCGCGACGAGCTGCTGATCCTCCTCGACAAGTCACGCCGCGGCGTGCGCGAGGCAGCTGCCCGCATCGAGGGCCACGAGCTCCAGCGCTGCCGGCTCGAGCACCCGCTCATCGGCCGCCTGCGCTGCGGCGATTGGCTGCTCTGGATCGGCGTCCACGACTGCATGCACCTCGAGCAGCTTCACCGGCTCATGGAGACGGACGGGGCCGATGCGTGAGCGCCCGGCGCCGCTGATCCTCGTCTCGACCCCGCCCGGTGGCCAGCCGTTCGGGTCCCACGCCGCCGTGGCTGCCGACGGCCAGCGACTGCTCGCTGCGGAGCTGTCGACGCGGCTGGCGCGCCTGGGCGCGGCGGTCGCACCGATGCCTCCGGCTTCGCCATCGGAGGATGCGCCGTTCCATTGGGGACGCTGGTTCGTCGGCGCCGCCCGGACCGCACTGGCGGACGCTGCCGGCGGGCTGGACGCGATCGGCCATGCGAGTGGCGCCGCGCTGTCGCTGCTGGCCGACGACGCACTCGACGATCTCGTCTCGCCGATTCCCGGCGAGGTCGTCGCCAACAACCGCTTCAGCGCCGATGCCTTCGTGGTGGCCGGTGACCTGGACTCGGCGCTGGCGGCGCTGGAAGGCTGCGACAACGACAACGTGGCGCCGCGCCGGCTGAACGACGCGGGCTTCGCCTGGCGCGACCTCGGGACGACCCCATGGGCTCGATTCGACGTCGACACCACGCTGGACCTGGCCCTGCTGCGGCTCGCGACTCGCCTGTCGGGCATGCGGACGCTCGAGCCGGCGTTGACCGGCTACCTCGAGATGGCTCGCCTGCCGGGCGATCGGGCGCTCGAGGTCCCGCACCTTGAACGCATCGGCGAGGTCATGCGCGACCGATCCGCGGAGCTGGTGGTGGCCGGGCGCGTACCGGTGAGCACCTGGCAGGAGCTCGAGACGGAGACCGCGTGCCGCGTCCGATGCTTCGTCGAGGAGCGTGGCATGCGCTCCGCTCGCGGCAGTGGCCACGCGCCTCGGTCGATCCTGGCGGCGCTCATGGAGCGAGCGTCGCCGGCGGAGCTGATCGGCGAGCTGGCGGGACTCGGGGACGCCGTCGTGCTCGACACGCGCGTGCTCATGGCTGCGCGGGCGCGATCAGCCGACGCGGACGCGTGGCCGCCGGAGGAGGAGCGCTTCGCCTCGGACTTCGGCGACCATGGACGGATCGAGACACCGTGGCTGCGCGAGCTGACGGAGGCGGCGGCCCGTGCATCGGCCCCGTTTCTCTTCGGCGGTCATGCCCTCGTCAGCGATGGGCTCCGGCTGATCGTGCGAGCGGCGTGGCAGGGTCGATAGATCGGGCAGGGCTGAGCCACGCTCACGGGCGCCCCTGCTAGACTGTGAACGAGGCGCCACCCACGCGAGATGGCGCCCCATCGACACGAACAAATCAGGTGGGCCCAAGCACGACCGGGCCTGCCCGGCAACTCACCGCGCGTGCAACCGGAGTTCCAGATGGATCACACCGGACTGCTCTACGTCATCGGATTCGGCTTTGCCGCGACGACGTTCGTCTTCGGCACGATCCTCTTCAGCTGGCTGATCACCCATCGGCGGCGACGGCCACAGAAGGGCCTGCCGTATGAGTCGGGCGTCGACACCATCGGTGACACCTGGAGCCGATTCGGACTTGCCTTCTACCTCTACGCCCTGCTCTTCGTGGCCTTCGACGTCGAGATCATCTTCGTCTACCTGTGGGCCATCACCGTCCGGGCGCTCGAGTTCCAGGGGATCATCCTGGTGGGCATCTTCCTTGCGATCCTGATGTTCGGCGAGCTGTACGCATGGAAGAAGGGTGACCTCCGATGGCAGTAGACCGACCGACCACCACTGAGCCGATGCCGTCCGACGGCAACGGCCCGATCATCATCCCGGACGCCGCCCAGGGCGACGAGCTGCTTCAGCAGTTCGGCATGGAGGAGCATCCGCAGGGAGGCTTCCACGGCCTGCTCGAGGTCATCCCGACGAAGGCCGATTACGTCCTCGACCTCATCCGCGCCAACTCGCTGTGGCCGCTTCTGTCCGGCCTGAGCTGCTGCGCCATCGAGATGATGAGCACGGCGACCAGCGTGAACGACATCGACCGATTCGGCATGTTCCCGTTCCGCGCCAGCCCGCGCCAGGCGGACGTGCTCATCGTGGCGGGCACCCTGACGACGAAGATGGCGGGGCCGCTGGTCCGGCTCTGGGAGCAGATGCCGGAGCCAAAGTGGTGTGTCGCCATGGGCACCTGCACCACGTCCGGCGGCCGGTTCAAGCGCTCCTACAGCGTCGTCCAGGGCGTCGACCGCGTCATGCCGGTCGACGTGTACGTCCCGGGCTGCCCACCGCGCCCCGAGGGACTGATCTACGGGATGATGAAGCTCCACGAGCTGGTCAAGCAGCGGCGCGGCGAGTGGAGCACCTACGTCGATCGCGGCCCGCAGCGGACGCGCTGGGAAGGAGACGTTCGCTGAGCGCACCCGCAGCCGCCGGGTCGCTCGTTCGGATCCTGACCGAGCGTCTCGGCAACGATTTTCACGACCTCTGGACCGATGAGGACACCGTCGAGTTCCAGATCGATGGCTCCCGCAACGTGGACGTCCTGCGGACGCTCCGCGACGACCCCGATCTCGACTTCTTCATGCTGGCCGACGAGGCCGCCGTGGACTACGGCCCCGGCGCGCACTTCGAGGTCGTCTACCACCTCTACAGCGACAAGCACCCCGCCTGGGTCCGCGTTCGTGCCCGCGTGGACCGCTCGGACCCGCGCATCCCGACCATCACCGACCTGTGGAAGGGCGCCGAGTTCCACGAGCGCGAGGCCTACGACATGATGGGCATCATCTTCGAGGGCAACCGCGACCTGCGACGGATCTACATGTCGCCCGACTACCGAAGCTTCCCGCAGCGCAGGGACTTCGTCCTGCCCGATGACGCAGCCGACTCGGCGGCGGCCGGCGTCAACCCGCTCGAGCGCCCCGAGACCTGGGACCTGTCGCGCTTCCGCGACGCGCCGGCCGTGACGTTCCCGCCGTCGTCGGAGCGCCCCGACGCGCCCGCCGAGGGCGCCGAGGGCGGCAAGACCCTCGCTGACAAGAGCCGACCACGATGACCAAGATTGATCCCGAGGTCCGCATCCCCGACCCCATCGAGCTCGATCGGATCGAGGAGCAGCGCCTCCGATCCGTCGCCGGCCTGACGCCGGCCCAGGTGACCGCCGGCGGCGAGTACGCCGGCTTCGACCAGGTCGGCATCCCGGATCGCCCGCCCCAGACCGAGCGCGAGCGCGAGGTCTACACCCTCGACGAGGGCGAGATGCTGATCAACATGGGGCCGCAGCACCCCTCGACCCACGGCGTGATGCGCCTGGTGGTCAAGGTGCGGGGCGAGGTCGTGGTCGACATCGACCCGGTGCTCGGCTACCTGCACCGCGGCATCGAGAAGCTGTGCGAGAACGCGACGTACACCACCGTGCTGACCTACGTCGACCCGATGGACTACCTGTCGACGATGCATAACGAGCACGCGCCGGCGATCGCGTTCGAGAAGCTGTACGGCATTCGCGCGCCGAAGCGGGCGGAGTACATCCGTGCGCTCGTCGTCGAGCTGAACAGGGTGTTCAGCCACGGATTGATGATGGGCTTCCTGGCGCTCGACATGGGCGGGCTGACGCCGATCCTCTACAGCTTCATCAACCGCGACGAGATCGTCGACCTGCTCAGCGCGATCAGCGGGCAGCGGATGCTGTTCAACTTCTTCCGCGTCGGCGGCGTGAACTGGGACACCAACGACGAGTTCCTCAGCCGCCTCGGGACGTGGCGCAGCCACGTGATGAAGAACATCGAGATGAACGAGTGGATGATCACGGACAACGAGATCTTCCGCGCCCGCACGATCAACATGGGCACGCTGACCGGCAAGCAGGCCATCGACCTGGGCGTCACTGGGCCTAACCTTCGCGCCTCGGGCGTGCCCTTCGACGTCCGCAAGGCACATCCCTACTCGATCTACAACGAGCTCGAGTTCGACGTCATCACCCAGGAGTCGGGCGACTCGTACGCGCGCTACCTGCAGCGCATCGCCGAGATCAAGCAGAGCATCCACCTGATCGACCAAATCGTGGACAAGATGCCCCACGGACCGGTCCAGGCCCAGGTTCCAGGCATCATCCGGCCCAAGCCGGGGCGCGCGTACGGCGCGGTCGAGTCGCCGCGCGGCCTGTACAGCGTCTACGCCATCAGCGACGGCGGGCCGAACCCGTATCGGTTCCGGATGCGCGACCCGAGCTTCATCACCCTGCAGGCCATGCCGGTGCTGATGCCGGGGCGCCTGGTGGCCGACACCATGGCCATCATGGCCAGCCTGGATCCCGTCATGGGCGGCGTGGACAAGTAGCGCATGGACTTCGAGCTGCTCCTGGGCATCGGTCGCTTCGTGCTGGCCACGACGCTGCTGCTGCTGCTGACCGTGCCGACCGCATTCGTCATCATCCAGATGGAGATGAAGATCATTGCCCAGATGAACCTGCGGTTCGGCCCGAACCGCATCGGCTACAAGGGCATGTTCCAGTCCACCATCCACGGCTTCAAGGTGCTTGCCAAGGAGGACACGGTCCCGGACCAGGCCGATCGATCGGCCTTCACGCTGGCGCCGTGGATGGTCTACATGGCAGCCGCGATGAGCATGCTGGTCATGCCCTTCGCGCCGGGTGCCATCGCGGCCGACTTCAACATCGGCATCGTCTACTTCTTCGCCGTCCTGGGCCTGTCCGTGGTCGGGCTCCTGGTCGCCGGCTGGGCCAGCTACAACAAGTACTCGCTCCTCGGCGGCCTGCGCTCGGCGGCGCAGATGGTCAGCTACGAGATCCCGCTGACGCTGTCGATCGTGGGTGCGGTGGTGCTGGGCGGGACCCTCAGCTTCAGCGAGCTCATCGGCTGGCAGCTGGAGCACGGCTGGCTGCTCATGTGGCAGCCGCTGGGGCTGGCGATCTTCTACGTCAGCTCGCTGGCAGAGGTGAACCGCACGCCGTTCGACATGGTCGAGGCGGACTCCGAGCTCGTGGCGGGTCCCTTCACCGAGTACTCGGGCATGCGCTTCGGCTTCTTCTTCTTCGCCGAGTACGTCGCGCTGTTCATCATGAGCGGCATCCTGGTCAGCCTCTTCTTCGGCGGCTGGCTCGCGCCGTGGCCGTTCCCGGCACAGCTCGACGGGTTCATCGGCACGATCTGGGGCATCTTCTGGTTCTTCCTGAAGACCTACATCTTCGTGTTCATCGCCGTCTGGCTGCGCGCCACGCTGCCGCGCGTCCGCGTCGACCAGCTCATGGGCATGGCCTGGAAGGTTCTCCTTCCGCTCGCCCTGGTCAACCTGTTCATCACGGCGGCCGCCGTGGTCGTGTTCGAGCTGTGAGCGCCGTGCGTCGCTCAGATGCGAGAGGAATTCGGTAATGGCATTTCCGGGCATCGGCATCGCCAAGGGCATGGCGACGACGTTCAAGAACTTCTTCGCTCCCAAGGTCACGCGCCAGTATCCCGAGCAGCGCCCGGAGATCCCCGACCGATGGCGCGGCCGGCTCGACCTGATCTACGACCCCTTCGGCGAGCACAAGTGCCAGGTCTGCTTCCAGTGCGCCCAGGTCTGCCCGGTCGAGGCGATCGACATGAGCGGCTTCGACTCGCGCGGGAACCGGATCCGCTACGGCATGCCGGAGATCTATGACGAGCGCAAGGATCCGAACGCCTACCGCCGCGCGGGACTGCCGGCGAGGCCGATGCGTAACCCGGCGCGCTGGGACGACGCGATCGACTCGGCCTGGGTCGCCGAGACGATCACCGGGTTCGGCGGCCGGCCGGAGTCGCTGGTCGCCATCTTCCGCGCCGTGGAGGATCGCTTCGGCTATCTGCCCGAGCGCGCGCTGCGCCTCATCAGCGACCAGCTGAGCATCCACTGGGCGCAGGTGTTCGGTGCGGCCGGCCTCGGCGGCTTTCGGCTGCTCCCGGTCGAGGGGCACGTCGTGACGGTGTGCGATTGCGCCTCATGCCGCTTCGCCGGCGGGCCGGCGGTCCTGGCCGCCGTCGTCGAGGAGCTCGGCGTTCAGCCCGGCGAGACCACGCCGGACGGGGCATTCACGCTGGAGGTCGCGACCGATGTCGGAGCCGGCACGCTGAGCCCCGCCATCCGCGTCGATACCCTTGTCTACGGGCCGCTCGACGCCATCAAGGCACAGCACATCGTCCACGAGCGGCGCGCCGCCTCCGCGGCGGTCGGGGCCCGCAGCTGATGGCGGGCGCCCTCTCCCCGCAGATCCGGATCCTCTCGGCCGGCGAGCACCGCCTGGTGACCGACATCGGCCGCGTCGATCCCGGAAGCCTGGACAGCTATCGCACCCACGGTGGCTACGCCGGGCTCGAGCGTGCCGTCACGCGGCTGTCGCCGGAGGAGGTCATCGCCGAGATCGAGGCCGCCGGCCTGCGTGGCCGCGGTGGCTCGGGCTATCCGGCCGCGGAGAAGTGGCGCGCGGTGCGCGGCAGCGGCGCGGATCGACGCATCGTCATCGCCAATCTCATGGGCGCCGATCCGAGCGCGCTCGGCGATCGCGCGCTGGCCGAGGGCAACCCGCACCTCATCGTCGAGGGTGCGCTCATCGCGGCCTACGCGTCCGGCGCCGGCGAGGCGATCGTGGCCGTGCGCCGCGAGTGGACCGAGGCGATCCAGCGACTTCGCGTCGCCGCCGCCGAGGCGACCGACGCCCACCTGGCCGGCTACCTGATGTTCGGGACGGACACGAGCGTCCAGCTGAGCATCTGGGAAGGATCCGGCGCGTACGTTGCCGGCGAGGAGACCGCGCTCATCGCTGCGCTCTCGGGAGACCGCGGCATGCCGCTCATCCGTCCGCCGTACCCGACGGAGCGCGGGCTGTGGACCGTGCCCAGCGTCGTGCAGAACGCCGAGACCCTGGCCCACGCGGCCTGGATCCTGTCGCACTCGGCCGACGCGTTCGCGTCCGTGGGCACCGACGCCAGTCGCGGCACGAAGCTCGTCACGGTGATGGGCCGCGTGGCCGAGCCGGGGCTGCTGGAGGTGCCGCTGGGCACGCCGCTGCGCGAGCTCGTGGCCATGGCCGGTGGGCCGACGGGCACGACCAAGGCGCTCTTCGTCGGCGGTCCCGGGGGCGGTGCCCTGGATGCCGGCGAGCTCGGCACGCCGTACGACTACGAGCCGCTCGAGGCGGCCGGCGCCATCATCGGCTCCGGCGCCGTCCTGGTTGCCGACACCTCGACGTGCATGGTCGACAGCGCCCGCTTCTTCGCCGATTTCAGCGCGCGCGAGGCGTGTGGCAAGGCGGTTCCGTGCCGGATCGGCACCCGCCGGCTGGTGGAGGCCCTCGACCGCATCCTGGCCGCCACGCCACGACCCAACGATTTCACCCTGCTGCGCGAGCTGTCCAAGAAGGTCAGCGATACGGCGCTCTGCAAGCTCGAGCGCCTTGCTCCCGCGCCGATCCTGACGACCCTGGCCCGCTTCGAGGACGAGTACCGCGCGCACGCGGAGCGCGGCGAATGCCTGGCCGGCGCATGCCAGACGCCACGGCTGCGGCCGCTCCTCGAGCCCCTCGGCGGCACCGACGCAGCCGCACCGCTAGAGTAGGGACCGATGGGCTTCGGAACGACGAACGGCCACGCCACCGGTAACGGCAACGGGACCGGCGGCGGCAAGGTCACCGACTACACGCCGCTGTGGCCGATGGTGCCCGGCACTCGCAAGATCAGCGTGACCATCAACGGTACGCAGGTCGAGGCCGAGGAGGGCCAGACCATCCTCCAGGCCTGCCGCGTCCTGGGCATCGACATCCCGACGCTCTGCTACGAGCCGAAGCTCGCGCCGTACGGCGCCTGTCGCATCTGCGCGGTCGAGGTCGAGGGCGTCGAGGGCACGCCGATCAGCTGTGGCACGACCATCACCGAGGGCATGGTGATCACCACGCACTCGGAGCGGGTGATCGAGAACCGCCGGATGGTGCTGGAGCTCATCTTCAGCGACCACGACGCCTACTGCCTGCCGCCGTGCCAGTTCAAGTGCCCGACCCGCGTCGACATTCCCGGCTACCTGAAGCAGAACACCCTGGGCAACTGGGAGGAGGCCACGCGCATCCTGAAGCGCTCGCTGCCCTTCCCCGCCATCCTGGGCCGGGTCTGCCCCGCGCCGTGCGAGACCCACTGCCGGCGCGAGGAGGTCGACACCGCCATCGCCATCCGCGACTCGCACCGCTACTGCGCGGACCGGGTGCTCGAGGTCGATGCCCCCGCGCCGATCCCGTGGCCGAAGGACCCGCCCACCGGCCGCCGCGTGGCCGTCATCGGTGCCGGCCCGGCCGGCATGAGCGCCGCGTACTACCTTCAGCTGCGCGGGCATCACTGCGACGTGTTCGAGGCCGAGCCGGAGCAGGGCGGCATGCTGCGCTACGGCATCCCGCAGTACCGCCTGCCGAAGGGCTGGATGGACCGCGAGCTCAACCACGTCTGGGAGCTGGGCGCGGAGCTCAAGCCGAACATGCGGCTCGGGCGCGACTTCCACCTCGGCGACATCATCGACGACTACGACGCCATCTACGTCGGCATCGGCTGCTACAAGTCGAACGAGCTCGGCATCCCGGGCGAGGACGCCGACGGCATGGTCAACGCCCTCGAGAACCTCTACAACTCGACCCGCGGCGTGCCCGTCCCGCGCCTGAAGGGCGCCCGGGTGGTTGTCATCGGCGGTGGCTTCACCGCCATCGACTGCACGCGGACCTCCGTGCGCCAGGGCGCCGCCGAGGTCACACTCGTCTACCGCCGCGACCTCAAGGACATGCCGGCAGCCGACGAGGCGCACGAGGCCATCGAGGAGGGTGCGAGGCTCATCTTCCAGGCCGCGCCGACGCGGATCATGACCGACGAGAACAACAAGGTCACCGGCGTCGAGTTCCAGCGCATGAAGCTGGGCGAGCCCGACGAGAAGGGCCGCCGGCGCCCGGAGCCGATGGCCGGCACCGAGTTCGTGGTCGAGTGCGACACCGTCCTGGGCGCCATCGGCCAGGGACCGGACCTGGGCTGGATCGAGTCGGAGCCCGAGGAGATCCGCGCGGGCCTCGAGGTCAGCCGTCGCGGCACGCTGGTCAGCGAGGAGCACATCTTCCGCACCGACGTCCCGAAGGTGTTCGCCTCGGGCGACGTGCGGACCGGAGCCGCCACGGTGGTCGAGGCCATCGGCGAGGGACGCCGCGCCAGCTACGCGATCGACTACTGGCTGCGTGGCCACGACCTCGATGACCCCCAGGTGCGGCGCATCGTCACCGAGCCGCAGCCGAACTTCCTGACCATCGTCCCCTTCACCGATGACGTGAAGGAGCCTCGCGCCATCATGGGCAAGCTCGAGGCCGACGAGCGCAAGACGAACTTCAACGAGTACGAGTTCGGCTACACCGGCGACCAGGCCATGGCCGAGGCGAGCCGCTGCCTGCAGTGCACCTGCGAGGCGATCGGCCACTGCGACCTGCGCGAAGCGGCGATCGAGTACGAGACGACGCTGAACATGGCGATCGACGAGCGCTCGATCCAGGACAACCCGTACGTCGGCGTCAACCACGGCTATGGCCGCGACGAGACGCACTCCTTCATCCTTCGCGACTACAGCCGCTGCATCGACTGCGGCCGCTGTGCGCAGGTGTGCAAGGAGATCGTCGGCGCCGGCTGCTACGACTTCATCGGCAAGGGCCTCGACTCGCTCGTCACTACCGCCGACTACGTGTCACTCAACGAGACGCCGTGCGTCTCCTGCGGCCGATGCGCCGAGACCTGCCCGGTCGGCGCGCTGATGCCCCGCCCGCGCGTCCTCGAGACCTACCAGCTCGACATCAGCCGCTGCATCTTCTGCGGCATCTGCGCCGATGCCTGCCCGTACGACGCCCTGCGCTGCGGCCCCGAGTTCGAGTTCAGCGAGTACCAGCGAGACCTGCCGATGCTCGACATCCTGGAGATGAGCGACCGGGAGCGCCCGACCCGGTAGCCGCAGCGCCGCGCGCTAGAACTTGTTCAGGTCGATGGTCCACTCGTCACAGTCGCTCGTGACGGCGATGGAGTACGTCCCGGCCGGCACGTCGTTCACGAACGAGCTGTAGCCGCGTGGCCTCTGGTCGTAGATGGCCGTCCCATCGGCGCCGGTGATGGTGATCACCACCTCGGTGCAGTCGGGCGCGGTGTACGAGAGCCGGTAGCGGCCCTCCTGGAGGTCATAGGTCGTTCCCTCGGGATCTTCCGAGCTGGCCTTGGCCGCATCGGGCAGGTCCGATCCTTCGCCGCCCGCTCCGCCGCCTCCGCCGCCCCCGCCGCATGCGGCGAGCAGCAACACGACGATGAGCATGGCGATCGAAGTGGTCCGTCTCGGATCGCTCACTGGTCCTCCTACCCTCCAATGGCCGTCGCAATGTGGATGTCAGCGGTCGGGCGGACGGCTTGCTCGCTACCTTACGGGAGCCTCGCTCCGGCGCGCAACGGATTCGGCCGCTGCGCTAGAATCGATCGCGGCCCCCGAGCGGGCCTCCCAGCGCTCGAATCTTCCTAAGGGAGCCACGACCCTGGACATCTCCAGCGTCCTCTTCTTCCTGCTCGCCGTCGGCGTCGTGGGAGCCGGAGCGGCCGTCGTCACGCTACGCAACATCATCCACTCGGCGGTGGCGATGATGGTCTGCTTCGGGTCCCTGGCCGGCATGTACGCGCTGCTCGGTGCCCCGATCGTGGCGGCCGCGCAGGTCCTCATCTACCTCGGCGCCATCAGCGTCCTGATCCTGTTCGCGATCATGCTCACCCAGGCCGGTGACGCCAACCTGCCGGCGCCGTTCCACCGCCAGGTGCCCGTCGCGCTGGTCATCTCGGTCGTGATCATGGGACTCGTCGGCTGGGCCGCCATCCAGACCGACTGGGGCATGGCCACCCAGGCCGCCGAGGCTGCGGTCGACGCGATCGCCACCGCGGTCTTCACCACCTACGCCCTGCCGTTCGAGATCATCAGCCTGCTCCTGCTGGTGGCCATCATCGGCGCCATCTTCCTCGCCCGCCGGCCGGAAGACGACGAGCGGGCGAACTGACCGATGGGGATCGAGGGCTACCTGATCGTATCGGCGCTGCTGTTCGGCATCGGCGCGTTCGGCTTCATGGCGCGCCGCAACGCGATCCTGATGCTGATCAGCATCGAGCTGATGCTGAACGCGGTGAACCTGAGCCTGGTGGCCTTCAACGCCTTCCTGCCGCCGGACTCGAATACCGGCGCCGTCTTCGCCCTCATGATCATGGCCGTGGCCGCCGCCGAGGCGACCGTGGGCCTCGGTTTGGTCATCGCCATCATCCGAACGCGGCAAACCGCCCTCGTCGACCAGTACTCCGATCTGAAGGAGTAGGCCGATGTCCATCGAGCTGCTGATCGCCCTCATTCCCGCGCTGCCCCTCGCCGGCTTCCTGTTCGCCGTGCTGGTCGGGCCGCGGCTCGACCACGTTCCGCTGCACGGCCATGGCGACCACGACGACCACGACGACGCCCATGCCGCCGGCCACGGAGTCCACGACGAGGTCGACGACTCCGCCTTTCGGATGGTGCCATCCGAGGAGGAGCAGGCCGCGACCAGCCCGCACGCCGGCCACGCCGACGACCTCTCCAACGCCGAGGGCGCCGCCGGCGTCATCCCCGCCGAGCTGAACGACGGACTGGGCCAGTCGGGGCACGTCGCGCCGGGCGCGGAGCGGCCCCGCTATCGGTCGTGGATGGTGCCGACCGGCCTGGTGGGGCTGATGTGGCTCATCAGCATGGTCGTCTTCGCCAACGTCATCTTCGGCGGCAACGAATACCAGGTGACGATCTACGAATGGATCGCATCGGGCGACTTCGTGATCAACATCAGCTTCCTCGTCGACCCGCTGACCGCGATGCTGCTGCTGGTCGTGAGCACCGTCGGCTTCCTGGTGCACATCTACTCGATCGGCTACATGGACGGCGACCGCGGCTTCTGGCGCTTCTTCGCCTACCTGAACCTGTTCATGTTCAGCATGCTGCTGCTGATCCTGGGCGACAACTTCCTGATGCTGTACGTGGGCTGGGAGGCGGTCGGCCTGTGCAGCTATGCGCTCATCGGCTTCTGGTACAAGAAGCCCTCCGCTGCCGGAGCGGCCAAGAAGGCCTTCGTCGTCAACCGCGTCGGCGACGTCGGGTTCGGCCTCGGCATCATCATGATCTGGGTCAACCTCGGGACGCTCAGCTTCCACGAGGTGTTCGAGCGGATCGGGACCCTCGACGAGGGGACGATCACGATCATCGCCCTCCTGCTCTTCGCGGGCGCCGTCGGCAAGAGCGCCCAGTTCCCGCTCCACGTGTGGCTGCCCGACGCGATGGAGGGCCCGACGCCGGTCAGTGCCCTCATTCACGCCGCGACCATGGTCAACGCCGGCGTCTACATGGTCGCCCGCGCCAACCCGATCTTCGCCGAGGCGCCCGCCGCCATGTGGGTGGTGGCCATCATCGGCGCCTTCACCGCCATCTTCGCCGCCGCCATCGCGCTCACCCAGAACGACATCAAGAAGGTCCTGGCCTACTCGACCGTCAGCCAGCTGGCGTACATGTTCCTGGCCCTCGGCATCGGGGCGTGGGTGGCGGCCATCTTCCACCTCGTCAGCCACGGCTTCTTCAAGGGGCTGCTGTTCATGGGCTCCGGCTCGGTCATCCACGGGGCGGGCGGCGAGCAGGACATGCGCTTCATGGGCAACCTGCGCGAGAAGATGCGCTGGACGTACTGGACCATGGTGATCGGCTCGCTGGCGCTGGCCGGCATCCCGATCTTCGCCGGCTTCTTCAGCAAGGACGAGATCCTGGCCGAGGCGTTCAACCGCGGCTACCTCGTGCTCTACGTCGTCGGCATCGTGGTCGCCTTCATGACCGCCTTCTACACGTTCCGGATGATCTTCATGACGTTCTGGGGCGAGTGGCGCGGCCCGGCCGACGCCTGGCACCACGTCCACGAGAGCGCGACGACCATGGTGGCGCCGCTGGCCATCCTGGCGGTCCCGACCGTGCTGGCCGGTCTGATTCTCGGCATCCCGCCGGAGGGCGGCCTCATCCACACCTGGCTCGAGGAGGTCTTCGCCGGAGCCGAGGAGGCGCACGCCGGCGTGCTGTCCGGATCGATCGCCGCCGGCGAGCACCACGGCTTCGAGCTGTTCGGGCTCGGCGGCCTGTTGCTGTTGGTCGGAGCCTCCGTCGCCGCGGCCGGCATCTGGCTCGCGTACCGCTGGTACGTGGAGCGAGTCGGCTCGGCCGAGCGCTTCGTCGAGCGCATTCCGCTCGGGCTCGGGCCGGGGATGTACCGCGCCAGCGTGAACAAGTACTACGTCGACGACATCTCCGGCCTGGTCTTCGCGCGCGGCGGCGTCCTGTTCAGCGAGGCGCTGTGGTGGTTCGACGCCAAGGTCATCGACGGTGCCGTCAACGGCGCTGGCTGGCTGGCGTCGCGCATCGGCGGCGGCCTGCGCAAGCTGCAGACCGGCCGGGTCGAGAACTACGGCCTCGGCATGGCGGCCGGGCTGGCGGTCGTCCTGCTGATCTACGCGACGGTGGTGCGCTGATGGACGGCTTCCCCCTGCTCAGTGCCATCGTCTTCGCGCCCGCCATCGGGGCGCTGCTGCTCCTCTTCGTGCCCGGTACGAACCTGCGCCTCATCAAGCAGATCGCGCTCATCGCCGCGCTGGCCAGCTTCGTCCTGAGCCTGCGGCTCATCGGCTACGACACCGGCGGCGGCGAGTTCCAGTTCCGCGAGGACCTGCCGTGGATCGAGGCCTTCGGCATGCGCTACTCGATGGGCGTCGACGGGCTGGCCGTGGTGCTCGTGCTGCTCACGACGCTGCTGAGCGTGGTGGCGATCATCTACAGCTTCGAGCCGATCAAGACCAAGGTGAAGGCCTACTACATCACCATGCTGCTGCTCATGGTCGGCATGCTGGGCGTGTTCGTGAGCCTGGACCTGTTCCTGTTCTACGTCTTCTGGGAGGTCAGCCTCTTCCCGATGTACTTCGTCATCGGGATTTGGGGCGGTCCACGGCGCATCTACGCCACGGTCAAGTTCGTCGTCTACACCCTGGTCGGTTCGCTGCTCATGCTGGTCGCGATCCTGGCCGTCGTCATCGCGCACGGCAACGAGACCGGCACGGTCACCTTCAGCTACGAGGCGCTGCGTGGCTTCGCCTACGCCGATAGCCTCCAGGCACTCGCCTTCATCGCCTTCTTCCTGGCGTTCGCCATCAAGGTGCCGATGTTCCCGCTGCACACGTGGCTGCCGGACGCGCACGTCGAGGCGCCGACGGCGGGATCCATCATCCTGGCCGGCGTGCTCCTCAAGCTCGGCGGCTTCGGGTTCCTGCGCTACAACCTGCCGCTGCTGCCGGACGCGTCGGTCACCTTCGCGCCGATCATCATCGGCCTGTCGGTGGTCGCCATCCTGTACGGGGCGCTGGTCAGCATGGTGCAGCCGGACCTCAAGAAGCTGATCGCCTACTCGAGCGTCAGCCACATGGGCTTCGTGATGCTCGGGGCATTCGTCTTCAACCAGCAGGGGCTGCAGGGCTCGATCTACCAGATGCTCAGCCACGGCGTGACGACCGGAGCCCTCTTCCTCCTGGTCGGCATCCTGTACGAGCAGACCCACGACCGAGAGATCGCGCACATGGGCGGCCTGAACGCGCGGCTGCCGTACTACGCGTCCATGTTCGGCCTGTTCACCTTCGCCAGCATCGGCCTGCCGGGCTTGTCGGGCTTCATCGGCGAGTTCCTCGTCATCCTGGGAACCTTCCAGTACAACGGCCTCGTGGCGGGCGCGACGATGGTGGTCGTCGTCTTCAGCGCGGTGTACATGCTGTGGATGTTCCAGCGCGTCTTCTTCACCGTGCCGTCCGACTGGATGCGCCAGCACTGGTCACGGCTGCGCGACATGAGCACCGGCGAGTGGTGGGCGCTCGCGCCGCTGATCGTGCTGGTGGTCGCCATGGGCGTCTATCCCGGCCCGATCCTGGAGCTGATCAGCGCGCCGGTCGAGCGGATCGTGGAGGCCGTCAACGGCGCCGGCATGACGGGGCTGGGGCCGCTGTGGTGAGCCGCATGCAGAGGGCCGGCTGATGGACCTGATCGACGACCTCGTCACGCTGCTGCCGGAGCTCATCCTGGTGGCCCTGGTGCTCGTCATCATCGTCGCCGACCTGTTCCTGCCGCGCGCCGCGAAGTGGGTGCTGACCTGGGTCACCGTCGGCGGCTTGATCCTCGCCGGCGCCGCCTGCGTCGTGGTCTGGAACATCAACGAGACGGTCTACAGCGGCTTCTACGTCGTCGACGACCTGTCCGTCTTCTTCAAGGCGACCACCATCCTCATCGGCATCTTCTCGGTGCTGTTCGCGCCGAGCTACCTGGCGGTGCGCCGCATCCCGCTCGGCGAGTTCAACATCATCCTCGTCAGCGCCCTGATCGGCATGAGCATCCTCGCCTCGAGCGGCGACCTCATCACGCTCTTCCTGGGCCTCGAGCTGATGACCATGCCGAGCTACCTGCTGACCGGGCTGCACAAGACCGACCGATACAGCAACGAGGGCGGCCTCAAGTACTTCCTGCTCGGCAGCTTCGCGAGCGCGATCCTGCTGTTCGGGATTGCGTGGGTCTACGGGCTGACCGGGACGACGAACGTGGCCGGCATCGCCGCCGCGGTCGACGGCACGATGAGCGGCGCCCTGCTGGTGGCGATCGGCTTCCTCACGGTGGGTGGCACCTTCAAGATCGCGGCGGTGCCGTTCCACTACTGGACGCCGGACGCCTACCAGGGCGCGCCGACCCCGATCACCGGCTTCCTGTCGGCGGGGCCGAAGCTGGGGGCGTTCGCGCTCCTGATCCGCATCTTCGCCGACGCGCTCGCGCCGCTGCGCGCCGACTGGCTGGCCATCTTCCTGATCCTGACCGTGCTGACCATGACGGTCGGCAACGTGGTCGCGCTGACCCAGGTCAACGTCAAGCGCATGCTTGCCTACTCGAGCATCGCGCACACCGGCTACATCATGGCCGGGCTCGCCGCCTTCGCCAGTGCCGATGACCAGCGCGTCGCGGCGCGCGGCATCGAGGCGGTCCTCTTCTACGTTCTCGGCTACGCGGTCATGAATATCGCCGCCTTCGCGGTCGTCGCCATGCTCCAGCGCGACACGGGGCGCTTCGGCGGGCTGAACTCGTTCCGCGGCCTCGCCTCGCGCGACCCCTGGCGCGCGGGCGCCATGGCCATTCTCATGCTCAGCCTGACCGGCATCCCGCCAACCGTCGGCTTCTTCGCCAAGCTGTACGTGCTGCTCGCCGCGGTCGAGGCCGGCCTCGCCTGGCTGGCGGTGGTCATCGTCCTCAACGCCGCGCTGGCGGCCTTCTACTACCTCCGCGTCATCGTGTACATGTACATGCGCGACCCCGAGCCCGAGCCCGCGCCCGTCGACACCTCACCTCTCGGCTCGGTGGCCCTCGCCCTGTCGGTCGTCGGCGTGATCGCGCTCGGGGTCTTCCCGGGCGCCGTCCTGGGCCTTCTCGAGGTGTCCGCGGCCAGCCTGTTCTAGCCGATGGTCTCCCAACGCGATATGGCAACGGCGGACGCGGAGCTGGCGGCTGCCGCACACGCGCTCCTCGGAGATCGGCGGCTGATCATCGCGACCAACCGCGGCCCGGTGACCTTCACGACCGCGGCCGACGGCTCGTTGCGGCCGCGTCGCGGATCGGGCGGCCTCGTCACCGCCCTCGGCCACGTCAGCAAGCGCGTCCCGATCACCTGGATCGCCGCCGCCATGAGCGAGGGAGATCGCCGCGCTGCCGCGGACGCGAGGCTCGTCCGTCGAGCGCTTGGCGACGACGAGGCGGTCCGCCTGCGATTCGCGTTGGTCGAGCGATCCGTGTACGAGCAGGCCTACAACGTCATCGCCAACCCGTTCCTGTGGTTCCTCCAGCACCAGATGTGGAACCTGCCGGAGCGGCCGGTCATCGACGCGGCCACCATGCGCGCCTGGGATCGAGGCTACGTCGCCCTGAACGACGCCTTCGCGCGCGAGGTCCTGGCGCAGGCCCGCGGCGACCGAGAGCCGCGCATCATGCTGCACGACTATCACCTGTACCTGGCCGCCGAGCCGATCCGTCGCGCTCGCCCGCGCGCGATCCTCAGCCACTTCACCCACATCCCCTGGCCGCCGTCATCGATCTGGCAGACCATCGCTCCGCCGATCCGGGAGGCGATCGCGCGCGGGTTGCTGGCGAACAACGTGGTCGGCTTCCAGACGGCGCGCTACGCCCACAACTTCCTGCGCATGGTCGAGACGTTCGTGCCCGACGCCACGGTCGACTACGACGCGTCCCTGGTGAAGCGTCGCCGCTTCGTCACGCACGTGCGCAGCTACCCGATCAGCATCGACCCCGAGGCAACGCGACGCGTGGCATCGTCACGCGCGGCGCGACGCCGCGCCGATCAGCTGCTCGGCGGAAGCCGCGAGCAGGTGATCGTGCGTGTCGACCGACTGGAGCCCTCGAAGAACATCCTGCGCGGCTTTCTCGCCTTCGAGACGCTGCTCCAGCGCAACGCTCGGCTGCGCGGACGGATCAGCTTCCTCGCCTTCCTTGTGCCGTCACGGACCGGGCTGCGCGAGTACGGCCACTACGGTCGGGAGGTCCAGAACGCGGTCGACCGGATCAACGCCCGCTACGGTCGTGCCGGTTGGCGTCCGGTGCAGCTGTTCTACGAGAACGATTACGCGCAGGCGCTCGCCGGCCTCTCGATCGCCGATGTCGTGCTGGTCAACCCGCTGGTCGATGGCATGAACCTCGTCGCGAAGGAAGCCGTCGCCGTCTCGGCCCGCGACGCCGTCCTGGTCCTGTCGGAGACCGCCGGGGCCTTCGACCAGATGGCCGATGGCGCGCTGGCGGTCGCGCCGGCGGACGTCGTCGGCACGGCCGATGCCCTGGCCACGGCGCTGGCCATGCCGCGAGAGGAGCGTGCCCGCCGCCTGGCGAAGCTGCGCCGCGGCGTCGAACGCGAGGACATCACCTGGTGGCTGCGGCGGCAGTTCGAGGATCTCGCCGAGCTCGTCCGCTGACGTGAGGCTTCCCGCGGTCGCGCGCCTCGGTCACTTTCACCGCGACGCGCGCATCTTCCTGGCCACCACGCTCGTCTCCGGCGCGGCGCTCAGCCTGTACTGGATCGACTTCAACCTGTATCTGGCGTCGCTCGGCTATTCGACGGCGACCATCGGCCTGGTGGCAACCATCGGCTCGACGGCCGGTGCGATCAGCGCCTTCCCGGCCAGTGCCGCGTCGGACCGGTTCGGGCGGCGCACCATCATCGCGGCGGGCATGGCGATCGCGGTCGTCGCGCTGATCGGCCTCCTCCTGGTCAGCAGCCTGCCCCTCATCGCCGTCTTCGCAGCCATGTGGGCCGTGGGGCAGCAGTCGTTCCTGGTGGTGCAGGCGCCGTTCCTGGCGGAGCACAGCGATCCCGAGCATCGCAACGAGCTCTTCGCGCTCCAGTCGGCGATCCAGAGCGTCACCAACGTCATCGCCGCCGTGCTCGGTGGCGTCGGCGCGGTTGCGATCGGGTCCGCGCTCGGCTTCGAGCCGGGCAGCGCCGACATCTACCGCATCATCCTGGTGATCATGACCGTCCTGCTGGCCGTCGCGCTCGGGACGGTGGCACTGCTGTCCGACGATCGGCCCGGCCGCATCGGCGAGGGCGAGCTGGCCTCGCCGAGGGTGCGAACGCCGATGGGGATCGTCATCGAGGACCGGCGGCGGTTCGTGCGCCTGCTCCTGCCGGGATTCCTGATCGCCATCGGCGCCGGGCAGGTCATCCCGTTCCTCAACGTGTTCGTGCAGCAGCGCTTCGGCCTGGATCTCGCGTCGCTCAATGCGCTGTTCGCGCTCACCAGCCTCGGCACCGTGGTGGCGTTGCTCGCCCAGCCGACGCTCGCGCGGCGCTTCGGCCAGATCACCTCGGTCGTCATCGTGCAGTCGGCCAGCATCCCGTTCCTCGCCGTCCTCGGCTTCTCGCCGCTGCTGTGGACGGTCATCGCGGCCATGGTCGTACGCAACTCGCTGATGAACGCCGGCAACCCGATCTTCTCGGCCTTCGCCATGGAGCGAGTCTCGCCACACGAGCGGGCGACGCTGGCCGCGAGCATGAGCGTGCTGTGGCAGACCGGATGGGTCGTCGGCGGCGCGTGGTACGCGCTGCTCCAGGCGGTCCTCGGATTCGACGGCGGCTACGCCGTCAACTTCATCGGCGTGATCGCGCTGTACTCGGTCGCGACCGCGCTGTACTGGATCTGGTTCCGGCCGGCGGAGCGCCGGGCACTCGGGGAAATGCGCGGCGTCAGCTGACGCGGTCCGCCAGCTCGGCCAGCAGCACGGCCGCCTCGGCCGGGTCGCCGAGCATGACGTCGGCGGCCGCGACGATCTCGGCCGGCGCCTCGTGGTCGGCGCTGCCGACGCCGATGATCGCGCCCCGCACGCGGCCCGCCTCACGCAGCTGCGCGACCGCGACGAACATGTCGAGATCGGTCAGGTCGTCGCCCATCACGACCACGCCGGCCAGGCCGAAGCGCTCGACCAGCGCACGCGCCGCGGCACCCTTGTCGCCCAGGCCGACGGGCCGCAGCTCGACGCTCATGCGTCCGTGCCGCACCTCGATGCCGTCACCCGGCTCGCCGATCGCCGCCATGATGCGTCGGCGCGCGGCATCGCCATCCGGCGCGCCGCGATAGTGGATCGTCGACGAGACCCCCTTGTCCTCGACCACCACGCCCTCGAGGTCAGGCAGGCCGGACAGGGCCGCACGCATGCGGTCGTGCATCGCGTTGGCGGCCGCCGAGGCAACGGGCTGGTCGGCACCGGGCTCGAGCCACTCGATGCCGTGGTTGCCGACCACGAGCAGGCCGGGCACCGCCGCCATGCGGCGCGCATCGAGCGGGGCCCGCCCGGTGATGATCGCGACGACCGCCAGGCGGTCGGCCAGCCTCTCGAGCGCGCCCGAGGCCCCCTCGACCAGCTGCGCCAACAGCGGGTCGGCGACGATCGGTGAGACGGTCCCGTCGAAATCGGTCAGCAGGCCGGCCGGCGTTGCCGCCAGCGCGTCGCTCGCGAGCTCGATCGCGTACGACAGCGATGCATCGGTGCTGCGGCTAGACTCGGCCACGTGAAGCGTCTCTCCTCCTGGGCGCTCCCGATCATCCTGGCGGTGGCGGGGGTGGCCCTCATTATCGTCGGGTCGCTGGACCTCGGCGGAGGGCCGGCTCCAAGCCTCGAGCCGATCGCGTCGCGGACACCGGTGGCCGTCGCCTCCACGTCCCCCACACCTTCGGCCACGCCCGCCGCATCGAGCACCACGAGCCCGTCCGAAGCGGCGACGCCATCTCCCAGCCCGACCCCGCTGCCCGATGATGTCGTCGCCGTGCAGCTGGAGGTTCCCTCGGTCGGCATTCGCGTGGCCGTCCACCAGTCGACCAGCGACCAGACGGACAGCTTCCCGCCGGACGACGCCGCCTACATCCTGCAGGCCGGCCATCAGCCCGGACGCAACACGAACTCGTACATCTTCGCCCACGCCCTGAACTCGCTGTTCAAGCCGCTCTGGAACGTCCAGGTCGGCGCCGAGGTCGCGATCCTCATGTCGAACGACCTGGTGCTCCGCTACGTGGTGACCGAGGTTCGACCCAACGTCGCCTGCCCCGATGACAACGCCACGACGAACAATCCGGAGGACTTCGGCGTCACCCCGCCGCTCGCGCTGCAGATCCATCCCGACTGCACCGAGGGCGCGTTCTGGACCGTGCCGACCGAGTACGAGCGCCTCACGCTCCAGACCTCGCAGGGCTACAACCGCAACTGGGGCGAGCTCGTCATCGTTGCCGATCCGGTCGAGGGCTGAGCGGGCCTACGCGCGGCCGCGCACGAACCAGGCGGGGACAAGCGTCACCAGCGCGACGCCCAGGGCGATGGCGAAGACGAGGTGCAGCACCTCCGCCGCCTGCCCCTGCGACCACTCCTCGAGGACCTTGACCAACCGCAGCGAGGCCTGTGGGTCGACGCCGACGAACTCCGGCCGCCCGAGCTCGCGTACGAGCACGTCGCGGCGCACCGGATCGGCGATGACCTCCGACAGCTCGTCGATCCGGTTCTGGCCGATCGACGTCAGCAGCGCCAGGCCCACGCTCATGCCGACGGTGCGCGTGACCTGGAGCATCGCGCTCGCCACGCCGTACGCGCCCGCTCCGGCGGCCTCCACGGCCGCGGTTGCCCGCGGGGAGACGGTGAGCCCGAAGCCCGCACCGAAGATGGCCAGATCGATCATCAGCTGGTCCAGCGGCGTGTCGACGCCCCAACCGAGGGCCAGCCACAGGCCGACGGCGCTGCACGCCACGCCGACCAGCGAGACGATCCGCTCGCCGATGAAGCCCGTCACGACGCCGCCGATGAGCGCGCCGACCGCGATCGTGAGGGTCAGGGCGGTCAGGGCCGCCGCCGAGTCGGCGTCGCTTCCGAACAGGACGCGATTGACGAACACCGGTCCCCCGATCACCGCCGTGGCGAGGGTGTAGCCGGTCAGCAGGCTCACCGCGTTTGCGGCGCTGAAGGCACGGTCGGCGAAGAGCCGCACGTCGACGAGCGGCGAGGCCGAGCGAAGCTCAACGACGACGAAGGCCGCCAGCGCCATCGCGGACAACGCGAGCCCGCCGAGCACGAACGCATCGGTCCAGCCAGAGGCGCCCGAGGCCGTCACGCCGCCGATGCCGGCCACCAGCGCGATGGACAGCAGCGCGGCGCCACCCAGGTCGAGCCGCGCCCTGATGCGCGGCGTCTCGATGCCGCCGGCCACGACGTAGATGAGCAGCAGCGTGACGATCCCGATCGGCACGTTGAGCAGGAAGATCCACTGCCAGCTGGCGACGTCGAGCCCGGGGATCGGCAGCGCGAAATTGAGCAGGACCCAGGCGCCGTATGCCGGGCCGATGGCCATGCCGATGTACGTCGCGGCGCCCTCGACGCCCAGGGCCGTCGCGCGCGCCCGTCCCGTGAAGAGGTGGCTGGCCAGCGCCATCGACAGCGGGACCAGTGCTCCGCCGCCGAAGCCCTGCACCACCCGCGCGGCGATGAGCCACGTGAGCCCGTCCTCCGGCCCCGCCATGCGCGACAGGCCGGCCCCCGCCGAGCCGATGACGAAGAGGAGCAGCGCGACGACGTACAGCCGCAGCGCTCCCCACATGTCGGCGCCGCGACCCGCCAGCGGCATCGCCACCACGTAGGCCACGAGGTAGGCGTTGATGATCCAGCTGACGCGCGCCAGGTCGGCCCAGCCTCCGAAGTCGGCGACGATCGACGGCAGCGCGATCGCGACGACCATGAGCTCGGCGCCGCCGAGCAGCACGCCGAGGCTCGCGAAGATCAGCGCCGCCCAGCGCGCCGCGGCGCTCACAGCTCCGCGCGCTCGATCGCGACCCGCGCCAGCGACAGCAGCACGGCGCACGCGAACAGCGCCACGCCCGCGGAGATCATGGCAGCGCCGAGCAGCGAGTCCGGTGCCGCGACGTCGGCGAGCACCGCCCACGGCAGGAGGGTCGCGGCGCCGGGGATGCTGAGGCCCGCCGCGGCGACCGCCAGGCAACCGAGGCCCGCCACGATGGCGGCGGTGAGCGGACGAGCCACCGCCGCGGCCAGCAGGCCGAATGCGATCGCCGCCGCAACGCCCGCGGCGACCGCGGCGATGGCCGCAACGAGCTCCGCCGGATCGGGCCGCGCGAACCCACCGGCGGCGGCCATCCAGGCCAGGAAGCCCGCTGCGGCGAGCCCGACGAAGCTGATCGTGACCAGCGCTCCGAACCAGCCGAGCACGTACGTTGCGCGCGCGACCGATCGGGTCACCAGCCAGCCGGCTCGCCCGCTGACCCGCTCATGCGCCACCGACCACGCCGTGATGGCCGCCGCCACGATCGTCGCCGCGCCCAGGCCGATTGCGGCACGCTCGAACATCGTGCCGGGTGATGCGGGCACCAGGACGACCAGGGCGCCGACGCCGACGAACGCCGCGAGCACGATCAGCATCCGGAACGTGATCCACAGCTCGCGCCACGCGAGCCGGGCCACCAGGCCTGCCTGGCTCACCGACGAGTCGCCACGCCGTGCGCAGCGCCCGGTGCGGAGCTCGCGGCGCGATGATCGGCAAGCGTCGCGATGCCGCGCGCCGACAGGGGTTGCCCCGCCGCCTCGAGGTCGCTCACCCGCGCCATCAACACCACGCGACCGCGGCGCAGGTAGGCGACGTGGCTTGCCAGGCCCTCCTCGCTGGCGGGATAGCGACTGGCGAGCACGACCGTGCGGCGGTGCCCGGGCAGGCGCAGCAGGCGCGCGCGCTCGTGCGTCTCGAGCGCCCGCAGCGGCTCGTCGAGCAACAGGACCTCGGGATCGCCGATGAGCGCTGCGGCGAACCCGGTGCGCTGGAGCAGCGGCGGCCCTCCGCGGCTCACGGGCCGATCCAGTGCCTCGGCCGGGATCCGTGCCCACGCCACGGCTCGCTCGATGCGGCGCGCGACATCCGACTGCGGGACCTCGACCAGCCCGGCGGCCAGGTTCAACGCCTCGCGCGGCGTCATCCAGCGGTGGATGCCGGGCTCCGGTCCCAGGTAGGCCACGCGCCGGCCCCAGCCCGCCGCCGAGCCATCGCTCAGGCCCGCGATCTCGACCCGGCCGCGCGACGGCCGGCTCAACCCGGCGAGGATCCGCAGCAGGCTCGACGCGCTCGCCTCCGGATCGGACACGACCAGAAGCCGCATCCCGACCGGCACGGTCAGCGAGCACCGATCCAGGACGCCGCGCCGGCTCAGCTCAACGCACGTGACCGCCGCCGGACGCAGCAGCCGCACCGATGGCGCGCGCCACAGGGCGTCGGGGGTCGAGCTGGTCAGCGGCGCACCTCCTATCGACCGCGACCTGGCCGGCCGCCGGCCGATGCTAGCAGACCGCCTTGACATCGCCGGCTCGCTCCATATCATAAGGATTCCTTCATATAAATCCGCATTTGATAAAGAAGCACTCCGTGATTCATTCGACCCCGGAGACCGCCGTGGAGCGCGACCTGCGCCGCCTGCGCACCCTGTACCGCGCCCTCGGCGACGAGACCCGGCTGCGGATCATCGGCCTCCTCGCCGAGATCGGGCCGATGCCGGTCAACGAGCTCTCGAAGCGGGTCGCCCTGTCCCAGCCGCTCATCAGCTGGCACCTCCGCATCCTCCGGCTGGCGGGCCTGGTCGAGACAGAGCGACAGGGGCGGACCACCATCTGCCGCCTCCGGACGGCCGCCTTCGAGGAGCTGCACGACGCCGAGGCTCGTCTGATCGCGGGCACCGCCGGCGTCGCCGGCCGCGCCGATGCACCGGGGAGCGTGCCGGATGTCAGCTAGCCGCGATCACCTCCACGACCTGCGGCGCGGCGACTCGGTCCTGCCGGCCTGGCTCAAGGACGCCGGACGGACGCTGCTGACGCCCATCGTGCGCGCGGCGATGGCGCTCCATCTCACCCCCAACACCATCACCGTCATCGGCCTGCTCATCACGCTGGTCGCATCGGTGCTGGTCGCCAATGACCACCTGCTCGTCGGCGCGGCCATCCTGACCGCCGGGTCGCTGCTCGACGCCGTCGACGGCGCGCTGGCTCGGGCGCAGGGCGGCGGCACCGCCTTCGGCGGCTTCCTCGACTCGACCCTGGATCGTGCCGGCGAGGCGATCCTCTACATCGGCATCGGCGCCTGGCTGCTGGCGAACATCGCGCAGCCGGGACTGCCGATCCTGGCGCTCATGGTCGCGCTGGCCGGGTCGTTCCTGGTCAGCTACTCGCACGCCCGGGCGCAGGGCATCGGCCTGGCCGCCAACGTCGGGCTTGCCCCGCGCACGGAGCGGCTCATTCTTGTCATCGCCGGCGTGGCGCTGGCCGGCCTCGGCTTCACCGCCGGGCTCATCGGCGCGCTCGTCATCGTCGCCGGGCTCACGGTCGCGACCGTCATCCAGCGCATCTGGCACGTCTGGCGCCTCAGCCAGGCGGCCGCACCATCGGACAGCAAGGAGAACTGATCATCGTGGCATCCACCAG
>DASTTX010000120.1:0-7536 GCA_035759945.1 Candidatus Limnocylindria bacterium
CGAGTCCCAGCCGCCGAGCCCGATCTCGGCCATCAGGCGCGCGACGGGCGCGGCCATATCCGGCTCCATGTTCTCGTTGGCCAGCCCGAGCGCCAGCAGGGCCGGGGACTCGACGCCCTCCTCGATGAGGCGATGCGTCGCACGCACCAGCCCGTCGCGGTCGATCTCGCCGACCATGAAGCGTGAGACCTCGAGCGCGATCGCCTCGCGCAGCTCCTCGCGCAATGGCCGCGGGCCGCGGACGCGGTCCATCCGCTCGTGCGCGATGAGCACCACGTCGTCAAGGCCACGCCGCAGCTCCTCGTCGCGATCGGCGTGGAGTGCTCGCTCGAGGATCGGGATGATGTCGGCCCGCGGCCTGCCGGCGACGAAGACGACGAACCGGAACCCGAAGCGGCCCTCGTAGGCCTCGTTGAGCGCCTGGAGCTCCTCGCCGACCCAGGCCTGGTCATCCGGGTCGGCGCGGTCATATCCCTGCTCGGTGCTCGACAGCTTCGACATCGCCGCCGGGTCGGCACCGATTCGCGGGTGCGCATTCAGCAGCGCCACCTGATCGTCCTCGGGCATCTCGCGCGCGACGGCGCGAGCGACGTCGAAGAGATGCTCCTCCGTCTCGAATGGCCGCGCATCGGCCAGGCGGCGCAGGAAGCCGGCACCGCCCTCGAACAGTGGCGCCAGGGCGCTCACGAACTCCTCAGCATCCGCCTGGTTGAGCTCGTCGACGGTGCGCATCGGCTCAGCTGCCGCGGTAGGTGCTCATGCCGAACGGGCTGAGCAGCAGCGGGACGTGATAGGAGCGGGTCGCGTCGGTGATACGGAGCGCAACGGCCGCGCTCTGGAAGAAGGCGTCGGGATCATCGGCATGGGCACCGACGTCGAAGGCCAGCTGGTAGTCGCCCTCGGAGAGCTCACCGCCGTCCAGCAGATCGCGGATGCGGCCGTCGTCATCGGTCTGGCGCTCGCTCAGCAGCTGCGGCGTGCCGTCATCGGCCAGGCGGAAGAGCGCGACCCCCACGTCGACGGCCGGCTCACCGGTCGCGAGATCCAGGACGTGGGTGCTGATGGTGGGGCGGGCGTCGGCCATGACTGCCTCCGTCTATGCTCCGCAGCATGATGACCGATGCACCGGCGGCTCGTGAGGCCCGAGTCGACGTCCTGCTGACCGGATCGCTGGGCCCGACGGTGCGGAGCACGTGCACGCTGGTCCGCGATGGAGCGCTGGTGGCAGTGATCGATCCCGGTCTCGCACCCTCGCAGGCGGCGATCCTCGACCCGCTGGGTGTCCTCGGATTGTCACCAGGCGATGTGAACACCGTGATCCTGTCGCACCATCATCCCGACCACACCCTCAACGCGGCGCTGTTCCCCGATGCCGCGGTGCACGATCACTGGGCGATCTACCGCGGCGACGACTGGGAGTCGCGCGAGTGCGAGGGTGCGGAGCTGTCGCCGTCGGTTCGGCTCATCCGGACGCCCGGTCACTCGGCTGCCGACATGTCAACCGTCATCGGCAGCGCGAACGGTGTCGTAGTGGCCACGCACCTGTGGTGGACCGCCGATGGACCTGCCGACGACCCGTACAGCCCGGATCGCGACGAGCTGCGCCGATCGCGGGAGCGGGTCCTGGCGCTCGCCGATCTGATCATCCCGGGCCACGGCGAGCCATTCCGGCCGGCAGCCTCGACCCCGCGCTAGTCGCGTATGCTCCGGACATGGCTGACCTGAAGATCCGCGTGGGCACCCTCACCTTCGAGGCCGATTGGGAGGATGCGGCACCCCTGACGCGCGATGCACTGCGCGCCTGGCTCCCGATCCGCTCGAAGCTGATCCACTGCAAATGGAGTGGCGAGTCGACCTGGATCCCGTTCGGCGAGTCACGTCCCGACGTCGGCTACGAGAACCACACCTCGCATCCCGCCCCGGGCGACCTGCTCATCTACACCGGCGACCTCAGCGAGTGCGAGATCCTCTTCCCGTACGGTGCCTGCAGCTTCAGCTCACGCGTCGGCCAGCTTGCGGGCAACCACTTCGCGTCGCTCACAGCCGGCGCCGAGCAGCTGGCCGAGATGGGGCGGCGCGTCCTGTGGGAGGGCGCCCAGGAGATCGAGATCAGCGAGGCCGGCTGACCGCGGTGCCTAATCTCGTCATCGCCGGCGGAAGCATCGTCACGCCGGCCGGCACGACCCTCGCCGATGTCGCCATCAGCGAGGGCCGCATCGAGCGTATTGCGCGCGATGTGGGCGACGCCGCCGAAGTGATCGACGCCAGCGGGATGCTCGTGCTGGCCGGCGCGATCGACGTGCACACGCACCTGCGGCTGCCGGACGAGGTCCACCCCGATCGCTTCCGGCGCGACACCGAGGCGGCCGCGGCGGGCGGCACGACGACGGTCCTGACCTTCAACAACCCGGGCACGGGGATCAGCGACGACGGCGCAAGGTCCCTGATGCGCGGGCTCGACGAGTTCCGCGAGCGGACCGCCGGGGAATCGGCGGTCGATTACGGGCTCTGCGCCGTGATCACCGGCCAGCAGGCGGAGCCGGTGCGGGAGCTGCCGTCCCTCATCGCCTCAGGCGTGCCGACCTTCAAGGCCTTCATGGTCTACGACTTCGCGTTACCCGATACCACGCTCGAACGCGTCATGCGGACGGCCGCGCAGAACGGCGGCATGCTCCAGCTGCACTGCGAGGAGCCGGGCATCATCGAGCCGCTCATCGCGCGGTGCCTGGCTGCCGGCGAGAACGGACCGCGATTCCATGCCGCCTGCCGCCCGCCCGAGGCTGAGGCCGCAGCCACGCGACGCGCCATCGAGATCGCCCGTCGCGTCGAGGCCCCGCTGTACATCGTCCACCTGTCGTGCGAGCCTGCCCTGGAGGCCGTCGCCGAAGCGAAGGCGCGCGGCGAGCCGGTGTACGCGGAGACGTGCCCGCACTACCTGGCCCTGACGGACGCCCTCTACGCCGATCCCGACGACGCGGAGGTCATCAAGCGCGTCATCTCTCCGCCGCTGCGGACCAGCGCCGACGTGGACGCGTTATGGGGCGGACTGCGCGACGGCGTCCTGGACGTCATCGGCAGTGACCACGTGCCCGATCGGGTCGACACGGAGAAGCACCTCCCGGCGCCACCGTTCCCGCAGATCAGCAACGGCGCTCCGGGGATCGAGACGCTGACAAGCGTCGTGTACTCGGAGGGGGTTGCGCGCGGCCGACTCAGCCTCGAGCGCATGACCGAGGTCGTCTCGGCGAACCCGGCGCGCCTCTTCGGCCTGCCGACCAAGGGCGTGCTGGAGGTCGGCCGCGACGCCGACCTCGTGGTCTGGGACCCTGGTGCGCGGCGCACGCTCCGGCAGCGCGACCTGCACCACAGCAGCGACTTCACGCCGTTCGAGGGCCTGGAGGTGACCGGAGCGCCCGTGCATGTGCTGACGCGTGGCCGACCACCCGGCCGAGGGCGGTTCATCGAGCGCCGGCTGGGCTGAGCGCGTGGAACCCACTCGCGGCGCGCCGCGTCCGGGCGGGATGCGAACCCTGCCGCTCCTCCTGGTGCTCGCCCTGGCCGCGTGTGGCGCAGCCGGCGCCACGCCCTCGGCGAGTTCCAAGCTCACGATCGAGGGCTCATGGCAGCTCGTCTCGGGCAGGACACGCGCGGGGGAGGTGCCGATCCTGGCCGATCGGCCGATCACGCTCAGCATCGAGGGCAGCTCGATCACCGGCACCGCCGCGTGCAACTCCTACGGTGGCCGCCTTGTCGGCGCCGGCGGGCGCGTTCGCATCGATGAGCTCGGCATGACCGCCATGGGCTGCGAGCCCGACGTCATGGCGTCGGAGAGCGCCTACACCGCAGCGCTATCCGCGATCAGCCGGATCGGCCGGGATGGTGAAGACCTGGTCCTGGTCGGCCCGGACGTCGAGCTCCGGTTCATCGCGCTGCCGCCCCCGCCGACCGCGGACCTCGTCGACACCACGTGGGTGCTCGAGACCGTCTTCGTGGGCGACGTGGCCGCATCGGTGCTGGGGGAGAGAGCCACGCTCGAGCTGCGCTCTGACGGCACGTTCGCGGGCTCGACCGGCTGCCGCTCGTTCACCGGCACGTGGATCGAGCAGGGTGAGCGCATCGCCGATACGTCGATGCGAATGGACGGTCCCGACTGCCCGGGCGACCTCGTCTCGCAGGACTCGGCCGTGGTGAGCGTCGTGGGCGACGGCTTCGTGCCGACGATCGACGGCGACCTTCTGACGCTGACCGATCCCGGCGGCGCCGGCCTGGTGTATCGGGCGGAGAAGTGACTGCCGGGGTATCCTTTGTACTTGATCAGGCCAAGCTCCCGCCTCGCGCGCCGATCCACGGCCGACCTTCGGGCGATACGCGCAGCGACCGCACGAATCGAGGAGCTGACGTCCATCCTCGATCGTCAGATCGATGCCGATGCGCGTCCCGAGCAGCAGATGCGACATCTGCGCCAGGCGACCGGGCAGATCACACGCAGTGCGAACGACGGGATCCAGGCGTATCGGCGCGTGGCACAGGCGCTCGCCGCTGAGAAGTCGCACGCCGATGCGGACCGAGCGGAGACCGAACGCACACGGCGAGAGCTCTCCAGGGCGCGCTCGCGAATGCTCCGCGCCCTGGAGCTCGCCAGCAAGCGCTATCCATGGGCGAAGCCGTGGGAGCCGGACGCCAACCCGTAAAGGGCGGCGGGGACAGCAAAGGACCCGGTGGCTTGGCCACCGGGTCCTTTATGCGTGTCTGAGCGGCGATCGCCTAGCGGCGGAAGCAGTCGCTGCAGTAGACCGGCTTGCTGCCGGTCGGGCGGAACGGAACCCGAGCTTCCTTGCCGCAGCTGTCGCAGGTCGCGCTGAACATCTCGCGCGGGCGGTCGCTGTAGCCACCGCCATACCCGCCGCCGTTGCCGTTGCTGTAGCCGCCGGAGCTCTCGCCACGCGAGGCCTTGCGAACGGCACGGCAGGCGCCGCATCGGCGCGGCTCGCTGAACTGACGATCGGCGTAGAACTGCTGCTCACTGGCCGTGAAGACGAACTCGGTGGAACAGTCGCTGCAGGTCAGGGTTCGATCGGTATAGGTGAACAAAAAACACTCCTTCTGTGCGGCCTCAGCGAGCCATCTCGCCGTAAGACCGAGAGAGGAGCGTTCCTGGTGCCGCGCAAATATTGGTGCCCCGAGGTGGGGCGTTACTCGCGCACGATAGCACGGATCGCGCGTGCGTGTGCCACTGGAGTCGTAGACTCGCGAACACGATGGCCCGCGACGAGAAGCTCGAGCACCTGAAGCGCGTCCCGCTCTTCGCGCGCATGGGTCACCGCGAGCTCGAGCGACTGGGACAGCTGGCCGATGAGGTGGAGGTCGGGCTTGACCGCGTCCTGACCGAACAGGGTCAGACCGGGCACGAGTTCTTCGTCGTGCTCGACGGCCGGCTCATGGTGCTCGATGGGCACCGGCCGATCGCCACGCTCGGTCCCGGCGACTTCTTCGGTGAGATCGCACTGATCGAGAGCGTGCCACGCACGGCGACCGTCCGTGCGGAGGGGATCGCCAGGCTGCTGGTCATCGGCCACCGCGAGTTTCACGCGCTGATGGACGAGTTCCCGAGCGTGCGATCCGCCGTCCTCGACGCGCTGGCCGAACGCCTCCGTAAGAACGAGGCCGGTGACGGGATCTGATCGCGAGCGCCTCATCCTCGAGCCGCTGGCCGACGATCCAGAGGTCGGCCGATGGCTCGCGGCGCTCCAGGATGCCCGACGAGACACGCTGGCAGAGCTGCGCGGCGTCACGCCAGAGATGGTGGACTGGTATCCGGCCGCGCCGCTGAACAGCATCGGTTCGCTGCTGTATCACATCGCTCTCGTCGAGGCGTCCTGGGTGACGGAGGAGATCCTGGAGGACCCTGAATCCCCGGAGATGGCCGCACTGCTGCCGTGGCCGGATCGCGAGCCACCCACCGGAGGCGCAAGCTCGGGGCACCTGTCTCGGATCGACAGCCTGCGTATGGATGAGCACCTCGCGCGCCTGGAGGCGGTGCGACGCTACGCGTTAGACCATCTGCGGCCGATGTCCAACGACGAGTTCCACCGGGCTCGGACGCTCGAGCGCTACGACGTCGCACCCGACTGGGTCGTCCATCACCTGCTTCAGCACGAGGCCGAGCACCGGTCGCACATCGCCTGGCTGCGAGACACGTTCCCCAAATCGTGAGGGGACGCATCGGCTCATTCGCCGGCCGAATCATCCCGCAGGGCGCGGCGGTCCTCTCGGTCCTCATCTTCGGCAGCTATGTCATGGGCCTCGTGCGCGACCGGATCTTCGCGCGCACCTTCGGCGCGGGCTCGGAGCTGGACGCCTACAACGCCGCCTTCGTGCTGCCGGAGCTGTTGCTGGACGTCCTGGTCGAGGCCGGCCTGGCGGCGCCGTTCATCCCGATCTTCATGCGCCTGCGCACGTCGGACGCCGATCCGGACGAGGCGGATCGCTTCGCGCGCACCATCCTGACGGGCGGCGTCGTGATCATGGGCATCGCCGCACTCGTGATGTTCGTGTTCGCGGAAGCCACGACCTCGTTCATCGCACCGGGCTTCGACGGCGCACAGCGAGAGCTGTACGCATCGCTGTTCCGCGTGATGCTCGTCACGCCGATCCTCTTCGCCGCCTCGCTGACGCTGGGCCAGGTGCTCCTGGCCGAGCAGCGCTTCTTCTGGTACGGCATCGCGCCACTGCTCTACAACGCCGGCATCATCCTCGGCACGGTGCTGTTCAGTGGATCGCTCGGGATCTACGGGCCTGCCATCGGCGCGGTCATCGGCGCGTCGATCCACCTCGGAAGCCGGTTCATCGGCCTGCGGCACAGCCGATTCCGCATTCGTTTCGGCTGGGAGGCGAGGACGGGATCGGTCCGCGAGTTCGTGAAGCTCATGCTGCCGAAGATGGCCAGCCATCCGGTCGAGCCGATGACGTTCCTGTTCTTCACGTCGGTCGCCTCGGGCCTTGCGGCTGGCAGTGTCACCTCGGTCAGCTTCGCCCGGAATTTCCAGAGCGTGCCGGTCAGCCTCATCGGCGTGGCGTTCTCGCTGGCGGTCTTCCCCAGGCTCTCGACCGCCTTCGCGACCGGCGACCGCGTCGCGTTCCTCGGCCTGCTGCGCACCAACCTTGCGAGTATCGCGCTCATCACGACGGCCGCGGCCGTCGGCCTGGTGGTCGTCGGCGAGCTGGCGATTCGCGTCCTGCTCGGCGGCGGTGCGTTCGACGACGAGGACGTGCGGCTGACGGCGACGGTCCTGGCAGCGTTCGCGCTCTCGGTGCCGTTCGAGAGCCTCACCCACCTGCTGTCACGCGCGATCTACGCGACGCGCCACACGTTGCTCCAGGTGCTCGCCTCGCTGGCGGGGCTGGGCGTGACCGTGCTCGCGACGCTGGCGCTCGTGGAGGAGTGGGGGATCGTCGCCATCCCGCTCGGCTTCGCGATCGGCCAGGCGGCCAAGGTTGCGCTGCTGGCCATCGCGCTTGCCATTCGGCTGCGCAGGG
>DASTTX010000121.1:0-2565 GCA_035759945.1 Candidatus Limnocylindria bacterium
GTCGCAACCTCCCAGGCGACCGCGGGACCCCTCGCCAGCCGGTCGTGAATCTCCACGATCGCCGCATCGGCCAGCAGCTCCGTCTCCGGGCGGGGGATGAGGGCGCGTGGATCCGTGCGGATCCGCAGCGAGTGCCATTCCTTGAAGCCGCGGATGTAGGCGACCGGCTCGCCACTTGCCCGGCGCTCGATCAGCGCTTCGAACGCGGTGCCCTCGACGTCCGCCTCGGGGTGGGCCAGCAGCCAGGAGCGTTCGCGGTCGGTGACGTGCGCGAGCAGCACCTCGGCATCCAGCCGCGGGGTCGGCGAAGCGTCCCGCAGGCGGTCGGTGCCGGCGCGAAGCGCATCGGCGACCGTCAGCGATCCGTGCATGGAGCAGATATCAGCGAGGGCGCTCGGGGCGTCCGAATCGTTCCGTGCAGGGACTACGCGACTCGATACATCGAGCTGGATTCACCGGAGCACCTGCTCGCGCGGCATTTCCGCGGTAGACCGAGCCCACGACAGCACGAACGACGCACAGCGGCGCGGCTCACGCGTGCCCAGTCTCGATAGATCGCGGAACCAGCCCGCAGCGAGAAGCTCCGGCGGAATTGGCTCGATAGATCGCAATCCAGCCGCCTCAGGCCACATCGTCGCCAAGGTCCTCCAACCGCCGCGCCTGGTCAGCCTCGAGCAGCGGCTCGATCACCCGATCAAGGTCCCCCTCCAGGAGCCCGGGCAGGTTGTGCACGGTCAGGCCGATGCGGTGATCGGTGATCCGGTCGTCGGGGAAGTTGTAGGTCCGGATCTTCTCCGAGCGCTCGCCGTGGCCGACCTGCGAGCGGCGCTCCTCCCCGCGCTCGGCCGCCTGGCGCTCCTGCTCGGCCTCGAGCAACCGGGCGCGCAGGACCGACATCGCCTTGGCGCGGTTCTTGTGCTGCGACTTCTCGTCCTGGATGGCCACCATCAGCCCGGTCGGCAGGTGGGTGATGCGTACCGCCGAGTCGGTGGTATTGACCGACTGGCCACCCGGCCCGGATGACCGGTACACGTCGATGCGCAGGTCCTTCTCGTCGATCTGGACCTCCACCTCATCGGCCTCCGGAAGGACCGATACCGTCGCGGTGGACGTGTGAATGCGACCTTGCGCCTCCGTCGTCGGGACCCGCTGCACGCGATGGACGCCCGACTCGAACTTCAGCCGCGAGTAGGCCCCGTCGCCGCGCACCTCGGCAATGATCTCCTTGAAGCCGCCGGCCTCCGACTCGGAGGTCGAGAGCACCTCGACCTTCCATCGGCGGCGCTCCGCGTAACGGGCGTACATGCGATAGAGGTCCGCGGCAAACAGCGACGCCTCCTCGCCACCGGTGCCGGCGCGAACTTCGACGATGACGTTGCGGTCGTCGTTCGGATCGCGGGGGACCAGCCTGGCGCGCAGGTCCGCCTCGAGCTCCGCGGATTGGGCGCTGAGCCGATCGACCTCCTCCCGCGCCATGGTGCGCATGTCCTCGTCGGGATCGTCAGCCATGGCCCGCGCCTCGTCCAGCTGGGTCCGCACGCCACGCCACAGGCGCAGGCCTGCGACGATCGGCTCCAGGCGAGACAGCTCCCGACCGAGCTCGGCAAGCTGCTTCGGATCGGCGGCCGTCTCGGGCAGGGAGAGCTGACGGCTGACCTCTTCGTAGCGCGCCTCCAGCTCGGCGAGCCGGTCGAGCATCAGGCCGGGTCGGCGGCCGTGGCGCTCGCGCGGTCAGCGGCCAGGCACGACTCGAGCGACGCGATGCTGACCTCGAGCATCGAGCGGTCCGGTGGCCGCGTGGTGAGCGACTGGAGCCACAGCCCCGGCGCATACAGGGCGCGCACCACCGGGTTGCCGTAATGGCGGGCGCCGAAGCGCACCAGCTCGTAGGCAACCGCGGCGATGAGCGGCACCAGCACGATGCGGCTGGCGAAGAGGAGAACCAGCGGGACGCCGGCCCGCGGGATGAGGCTGAAGAAGAAGATGCTGATGACGACCACGATGAGGATGAAGGTCGTGCCACAGCGGGTGTGGGCGGTGCCGAAGGCGTCGACCTCCTCGGGGGTGAGGGGCTTATCGGCCTCGTAGGCGCTGATGGCCTTGTGCTCGGCTCCGTGGTAGGCGAAGACGCGGCGGATGTCGCTCATCATCCCGATCGCCGCGATGTAGGCCACGAAGATGACCAGTCGGATGAGGCCCTCGATGGCGTTGGCGACGAGGTCCGAATCGGTCGCGCTCTCGGCGAAGGTCGACAGGAAGAGCGGGAGCAGGAAGAAGAGGCCGATGGCGAAGCCGATGCTGAACACCATGGTCAGGGCAATGGTGCCCTTGCCCAGCTCGACGTCCTCTCCCTCGGCGGCGATCGACGCCGATCGCATGAGCATGCGAGTGCCGATGACGAGCGTCTCGTACAGCACGAACATGCCGCGCAGGAACGGGATCTTGATGAGCTTCCGATTGGCCGATAGCGCCGCCGGGAGCGGCTCGGACATCGTGACGATCTCGCCCGACGGCGGACGGACGCTCATGGCGACCGTCGTGCGGCCGCGCATCATCACGCCCTCG
>DASTTX010000122.1:0-12897 GCA_035759945.1 Candidatus Limnocylindria bacterium
CTCGCCTGGGATCCGGCCATCGAGCCGGTCGCCAGTGTCGGTTCGGGGGATGTGGTCGAGTTTGAATGCCTCGACGCCTCGAACGGCCAGCTCGACGCCGACTCCACCACCGAGACGCTCGGCCAGCTCGACTTCGATCAGGTGGACCAGGTCACCGGACCGGTCGAGGTCGCCGGCGCCGAGCCGGGCGACACGCTCCAGGTCGACCTTCTCGAGCTCGAGCCGGCCAATTGGGGCTGGACGGCCTCCATCCCCGGATTCGGCTTGCTGGCCGATGTTTTTCCCGACCCGTTCCTGAAGATCACGCGCTTCGACGCATCGACCGGCCACGCCGAGTTCTGGCCGGGCATCACGCTGCCGCTGGCGCCGTTCTGCGGAGAGCTGGGCGTGGCGCCGGAGACCGGCCCGCGGTCGACGATCCCGCCCGACCTCCACGGCGGCAACATGGACACGCGCCACCTCGTGGCCGGCTCGACGCTCTTCCTCCCGGTCTTCCACCCCGGCGCCCGCTTCAGCATCGGGGACGGCCATGCAACGCAGGGCGATGGCGAGGTCTCGGGAACGGCAATCGAGACGCCGATGCGGGCGCTCGTCCGCCTCACGGTTCGCAAGGATGTCCACGTCACCGGACCCGAGTTCATCGCTGCGCCGGACCCGCATGCCGAGCTGCGCAACGGCCGGCGCTACGCGACCGATGGGATCGGTCCCGACCTGATGACGGCCGCTCGCGATGCGTTGCGGCGCATGATCGAGTGGCTCGGGCGCGAGCATGGGCTGGAGCCGGTGAAGGCCTACCTGCTGTCCAGCGTCGCCGTCGATCTGCGCATCAGCGAGATCGTGGACGTGCCGAACTTCATCGTCACCGCCTACTGCCCGCTCGGCATCTTCGACTGAGGCTGACCCGATAGATCGAGCCGGATTCACCCGGTGCGCATCTCCCGCTGCGTTTCCACGATTGATCGAGCCTGGCTGCGCACGATCCGCGCCGCTGGGCTTCGCTCATGCTCCCCGGGACTCGATGTACCGCGGGAACCGCCCCCGGGACTGGGCTCCGGTGATATCGACTCGATAGATCGAGAGAGGGGCGCCGCCGTTCACGCGAACGGCGGCGCAGGTGCATCGGCGTCGGAAGCCGCTAATACGTCGGCACGTCCTCCGGAGCAGGCGCATCCCCGTACACCTCGCCAACGCGATCGAGCGCGGCGGGGTTCGACGAGCGCAGGTAGAAGTACACGACGATCCCGAGCACCACCCAGACGCCCACGATCGGCGCCGTGAAGCGCAGGTAGTTGTCGTACGGTGGCAGCTCGACGTCGAGGATGGGGATGGTGAGCCCACCGATGACCGCGAGCAGTGCCGGGATCATGGCGATCACGCCGATGATCGGCACGACGACGTGCTTGATCACGTTGAACTCATCACGTCGCTCGCGCCAGTAGTACCCGAAGCAGGCGAGGTTCACCAGGATGTAGATGCCGGCGAAGATCAGCCCGAGCATCGTCCCCAGGAAGACGTACACGTTCAGCCCGAACGGGTACGGATCGCCCGTGAGCAGGTAGCCGAGGACGACCGCGATGATCAGGGCGCTGATCGCCTGGAAGTGCACCGCGTTGACCGGCGCTCGCGTCTCCGGATTGACGACCGCGAAGAAGCGCGGCAGAAGGCTCGCGCGACCCATGGCGAACAGGGAGCGCGTCGCCGCCGTCGACCCTGCGTTGGCGTTCGCGATCGAGCTGTTCAGGATCGCGAAGATCACGAGCAGCCCGCCCAGCGTGCCGAGCACCTCGTTGGCCATGAAGCCCCACGGGTCGCCCTCGTTGAAGGCGTAGAACTCGGTCATGCGGTCGGGGCCGAAGAAGACGGTGGCCGCGTAGTAGTTGAAGACGTAGAAGAGGCCGACCAGGATGGCCGACCAGACCACCGCGCGCGGAATGGTGCGCCGCGGATCGGCCGTCTCCTCGCCAAGCGGCGCCGCCGCCTCGAAGCCGATGAAGGCCAGCAGGCAGAAGATCATGCCCTGGAACGCCGGCCGAACGCCCTCCTCGCCGGGCACGAACACGCTCAGCGTGTTGTTGTCGGCATTGACGATGAGCAGTGCCGAGATGAGCAGGAAGATCGCGATCTCGAGGACGCCGAGCACGAGCCCGGTCCGCGTCGAGAGGCCGATGCCCCGGTAGTTGAGCCACCACACCAGCAGGCCGCACAGGATCGCGAGGACCACCCAGGCGAGATCGAACTGGATGCTGAGGTACTCGGACAGGAAGATCGCGCCGTAGAAGCCGAAGCCACCGAGCAGCAGCGGCATCACGAGCGGCTCCGCCAGGGCGAAGCCCCACGCCACCATCCAGCCGAAGAAGGAGCCGAGGCCCCGGCCGACGTACGTGAACATCCCACCGGCCGATGGCAGGTGCCGGGCGAGCTCGGCCATCGAGAATGCCGTGAAGAGGACGGCGATCATGGCGAACAGCACCGCCAGTGGCGTGATGCCGCCGGCGAACGACGTGGCGGCCCCGATCGACAGGGCGGTCGCCACGGCCGGCGCCATGTGGGTGATCGACTGGAACAGGACCTCGGGCAGACCGATCGCGTCGCGAGCGAGCGTCGGCTGCGAGCCGTCCACCGGCTGACTGGTCGCGGTCACGGGCGGAACCTCCATCCAATAATCCCCCGCTCGGTCCGGATTCCGCCCGAATCCACCGGGCGCTCAGGTCCCGGGCCGCGGCGTAATACTAGGTTGCGGCGTCAAGCGATTGGCCGCTCAATCGACCGGGATCCATTCCACCGAATCGGTCGCATTCAGCCCGGGAATCTCTCCGCCGAGCAGGGCATACGCCCGCCCGCCAACGACGCCGGCTCCGTGACCGTGGCGCGGCTGGGTCATGGGCGGCAGGGCCGTTGTCCGCCCATCCGCGTCGACGCACTCGACCATCGTCAGCGCGCCCGACGGCGCCTCGCCACCGGTAAGGCAGGCGCCGTACGCATCGGTGAAGAAGGCCGCGACACCGCCACGTGGCGTGATGCTCGCGATCAGCGTGACGGCATCGCCGTCGACCAGCTCGACGTCGCCGACGTTGCGATCGAGCCCACCCTGTCGTCCGCCCATGAACCAGACCCTCCCGTCACCATCGGTCGCCGCCGCCAGGTGCTCGCGCGGCCGCCCGAAATCGCCGAGCCGTCGCCACGCGTCGCCCTCGAGCACGAACACCTCGCCCTGGACGCCGCCCTGTCCGACTCCCCCGCCGTAGACGAAGCGGGTCCCGTCGAAGGCGAGCGCGCCCGCCGCGCGCGGCTGCGGGAGCGGCGGCCCGTCCAGCCACTCGCCCGTGGCGGGATCGAGGACGCGCACGCGCTGCGTCGGCCGACCGGTCGCGCCGAGATAGCCGCCGATCAGGTAGAGCCGCTCACCGTCGGAAGCGAGCGCGGAATGATGGACCGCTTCGGGCAGTGACGGCCCCTGCGTCCACTCGCCCGTCGCCGGGTCGAAGGTCCACAGCTCATCGACGACGCCACCGTCGGGCGTGTAGCCACCGGCCAACCAGAAGCGGCCGTCGTGCACCGCGGTCGCCATCTCCAGCCGTGCGACTGCCGCCCCCTCCGCCATCGTCCAACCGGCTGCCGGTGGCGCATCACTCGGGAGCGGCGACCCGACCGGCCCTCCAGGGCCGAAGGGCTGATAGCGCACCAGCCAGATGACAATGCCGGCGAGGACTCCAAGGCCGATGAGGCCGATGAGCGTTCGCGCCAGCGGCGTCACGTCGCCAGGTTCCGGAGCTCGCGGTACAGGTCAGCCTTGCCCTCGAAGCCGATCCCCGGAAGCGCGGGCAGCGTGACGTGCCCGTCGATGACCTCGACGCCGTCCGGAAAGCCGCCGAACGGCTGGAACAGGTCCGGATAGGACTCGTTCCCGCCGAGCCCCAGGCCGGCGGCGATGTTCAGCGCGAACTGGTGGCCACCGTGCGGGATGCATCGGCTCCGTGCCCAACCGTGCTCCTGCAACATGTCGAGGGTGCGGAGGTACTCGACCACGCCGTAGGCGAGCACCGGGTCGAACTGGAGCCAATCGAGGTCCGGGCGCATGCCGGCGTAGCGCACCAGGTTTCGCGCGTCCTGCATGCTGAACAGGTTCTCGCCGGTCGCCATCGGTCCTTCATAGGCATCGGACAACGCCCGCTGGAGCTCGAAGTCGAGCGGGTCGCCGGGCTCCTCGAACCAGAAGAGGTCGTAGGGCCGCAGCGCTTCGGCATAGGCCAGCGCGGTAGCAAGGTCGAGTCGGCCGTTGGCGTCGACGGCAAGGCGCTGGTGCGGCTCGAGCAGATCGAGCACCGCCTCGATGCGGCGCCGGTCCTCGTCGAGTGGCGCGCCACCGATCTTCATCTTGACCACGGTGTAGCCGCGGGCGAGGTAGCCGCGCATCTCGTCCCGCAGCGCCTGGATGCCGCCGTCGCGGTAGTAGCCGCCGGCCGCGTAGACGAACACGCGCGGGTCGGCGTCGGTCCGTCCGTCGCGCTCGGCCAGGAGTCGCCACAGCGGTTCGTCCGCGATCTTCGCAACCGCATCCCAGACGGCCATGTCGATCGTGCCCATCGCCACCGAGCGCTCGCCGTGCCCACCCGGCTTCTCGTTCGTGAACATGACCGACCAGATCCGAGACGGGTCGAGGTTCGTGCCCTCGTCGTCGATCAGCTCCGACGGATCCGCGGCCAGGATGCGTGGCGCGAAGCGATCACGAATCAGTGCGCCCTGCCCGTATCGGCCATTCGAGTTGAAGCCAAAGCCGATGACCGGTCGGCCGTCGCGCACGATGTCGGTGACGACGGCGACCAGGCTGATCGTCATCGCGCTGAAGTCGATGTAGGCGTTCGCGATCGGCGCCGCTATCGAGACGGTTCGTTCGCGAATATCGGTGATCCGCACCCATCCATCTTGCGGGCCACTGAGCGCGGCGCCAATAGACTGGCGCTATTTCACCCTCGGGCCATTTCGCGGGGCGCTGCACAACTACATTGGATGTCCTGCCGCATGAGCAGCCCTCGGACGCGCGCTTCGTGGGGCGCCACCGCCAGTGGACTGGCAGAACGCCACACAAGAGCGACGTCGCGTGGAATGGCTCCAATCAATTGGCACCCGAAAGGCCGGGATCAGTGCTGTGCTACGCTCAGAACGGCGCGCGGGAGTAGCTCAGTTGGTAGAGCGCTAGCCTTCCAAGCTGGATGTCGCGGGTTCGAATCCCGTCTCCCGCTCCAGCTTCCCACCCTGCCCATTGCCGTGATGCGTGCGCGGCTGATGTCTTGGCCCGCCGCTGGGAACATCGGCCAAGAAGTGGCCGATACGCCCAGCAATGAACCAAGAACAGCCAACATGGGGCTTCATGCTTGGCTGTCGTTCCCACCGGCGCACTAAATCGGCCAAGAAGTGGTCGATACGCCCAAGGGCGAACTAACGAGCACCCTGCAGCGGGGCGGCCCGAGAGTCAGTGGCAGGGAACGTCGCTATCCCAGGTCGAATCGTCCGGATAGCGCTCGAGGAAGTACTGCACCTGGCAGGGTGCACCGAAGCCGAGCAGCGGCCGATCGATCCTCAGGCGCGCCAGGTCATCCATCTCGAACGTCGTGGATGGCGCGGGCAGCGCCAGGATCTCGTCGCCCCAGGTCCCGCACTCGGCAGCCGACACCCCGGTCGCGGCCGAGCATTCCACCGTGACGTCGGGATCGGTGGAGGACGAGGCCTCCACGGACGGCCGACCGAACGCCAGCCAGGCACCGATGCCGATCACGGCGACGACGACGACGCCCGCGATGATATTTCGCATCGGCGAAGTATGGCCGGTATGCTCGGAGCCGATGCGCCCCCTGCTGCCGCCATTCGCCTCGATCGTCGCCGGCGAGACGACGACGATCGGGATCGACGGCAGCACGCTCCTCAACCATCGGCTGCTGACGAAGGACTTCGCCTTCCCGGCGAACGAGCGCGACGCATTCGCTCTGCATGGCCTCCTCCCGGATCACGTCATGACGATCGAGGAGCAGGTGCAGCTCGAGCTGGAGCGCATCCGGCGCAAGGGCAACGAGCTCGAGCGGTACATCGGCCTATCTGCGCTGCAGGATCGCAATGCGACCCTCTTCTATCGGGTCCTCTCGGAGAACCTGGAGGAGCTGCTTCCGATCGTGTACACGCCGACCGTCGGGCAGGCGTGCCAGGAGTTCAGCCACATCCTGCGGCGCACGCGGGGAGCATGGATCACGCCGCACGACGTCGACCGCATCCCGGAGATCCTGCGCAACGGACCGTACGAGGACGTGCGGCTGATCGTCGTGACGGACAACGAGCGCATCCTGGGCCTCGGCGACCAGGGTGCGGGCGGCATGGCGATCCCGATCGGCAAGCTCGCGCTCTACACCGGTGCCTGCGGCATCTACCCGGCGCTGACGCTGCCCGTCAGCCTGGACGTCGGCACCGATAACCCCGACCTCCTCGCCGATCCGCTCTACATCGGCCACCGCCACCCGCGCCTCCGCGGCGCCGAGTACGACGCCCTGGTCGAAAGCTTCGTCGACGGCGTGCAGGAGGTCTGGCCCGGCTGCGTCATCCAGTGGGAGGACTTCAAGCAGCGCAACGCGCTGCGCATCCTGGACCGATATCGCGATCGCGTCCCCTCCTTCAACGACGACGTCCAGGGCACCGCGGCCGTCGTGCTGGCCGGGATCCTGGCGGCGGTGCGGCACATGGATCGGCCGCTCGGCGAGCAGCGGATCCTGCTGGTCGGCGCCGGCGCGGCGGGCATCGGCATCGCGCGGCTGCTCCACGCCGAGATGCGCGACGACGGCATGTCCGACGCCGATATCCATCGAGTCGTGCGCCTCGTCGACTCGAAGGGGCTCGTCCACGCCGGGCGCGACGACCTGGACGAGACGAAGCGCCCGATGGCGGCGCCCGCGGGCACCTACGCCGGGCCGGAGCTGGCGGACATCGTGGCGGCTGAACGGCCGACGGTCCTCATCGGGACCACGGGGGTGGCGGGCACGTTCTCGCGTGATGTCATCGAGGCCATGGCCGCCGGCACCGATCGGCCCATCGTCATGCCGCTGTCGAACCCCACGGCGGTGACCGAGGCGCGTCCGGACCAGGTGCTGGCGTGGAGCCGTGGGCGGGCCATCGTTGCCACCGGCAGTCCCTTCCCGCCGGTGGACAGCCAGGTCATCGGCCAGGCCAATAACGTCTTCGTCTTTCCGGGCGTTGGCCTGGGTGCCGTGGTTTCGGAGGCAACGCGCATCACGGACACCATGATCCTGGCCGCTGCGCGCACGCTCGCCGGACACGTGACGCCGGAGCGATTCGCGACCGGTGCGCTCTACCCGCCGATCGCCGACCTGCGGTCCATCTCGCGCGACATCACGCTCGCGGTCGCCCGCGAAGCCATGCGCTCAGGCGTCGCTGCTCCGAACGACGCGCTCGAGGCCGATGTCGACGCGGCGATGTGGTGGCCTGACTACGTGCCCTACGTCCCGGCCTGATCGGCGGCGATCTCGGCCAGGACGGCGTCCTGATGTTCGGCCAGCCGCGGTGGGGGCCGACGGACAGGCGGCGCTCCACCGTCGACGTGAATCGGTGATGCCGGCAGGGTGATCCCGTCGAGCGTCGACGTCCACCCTTCTCCCATTGCCGCAAGCGCTTCGGCGACGCTATTGACCGGGCCGGCCGGCACGTCGGCCTCCGCCAGCGCAGCGACCAGCTCGTCTCGGTCACGCTCACGGACCGCCTCGCCGATCCAGGCACTCAGCTCGGACTGGCGCGCGAGCCGCATCGCGTTCGTCGCATAACGACCGTCGGAGTCTTCGAGATGCAGGACGCCCAGCAGCCGGACGAACTGCGCATCGTTGCCGACCGCGATGACGAGGTGGCCATCGCGTGCCTCGAACGACTCGTACGGCGCGATGTTCGGATGCGCGTTCCCGTGCCGGCTGGGCTCCTGGCCCGAAGCGAGGAAGTTCCCGAGCACGTTGATCAGCGACGTGACGCCCGCCTCGACCAGGTTCACCTGCACACGGCGCGTTCTCCCGCGCCCGACCAGCGCCGCAAGCGCCCCGACCGCACATTCGAGCCCCGCGATCAGGTCGAGCAGCGCCACACCCACCTTCATCGGTCTGCCATCCGGCTCACCGGTGATCGACATGAGGCCAGAAACGGCCTGCGCCAGCAGGTCGTAGGCGGGACGCTCCGCATCGGCTCCGGCAAAGCCGCCGACCGTGGCGACCACGAGGTTGGGATGTCGGGCGGCCAGTCCATCGGCTTCCAATCCCAGCCTGGCTGCCGTGGACGGCCGGTAGTTGTGGACGAGCAGGTGCGCCGTCCTCAGCAGTCGGTTGAGCGCGGCTCGGCCGTCATCTGTGCGCAGGTCCAGCACGACCGAGCGCTTGTTGCGGTTGACCGATGCGAAGTAGGCGCTGCGTCGATCCGCCGGATCGCCCCACCACGGTGGACCCCATTCCCGCGTCTCATCGCCGGCGGGCGGCTCGACCTTGATGACGTCCGCGCCCAAATCCGCGAGGAGCATGGTGGCGAACGGCCCGGCCAGCACGCGGCTGACGTCGATGACCCGGACCCCCTCGAGCGGCAGTGGCATGCGCCCTACGGTAGCCCGACGGATGGCACGCCCGCCGCTAGCATTGACCGCATGAAGATCGGATTGATGCTGCCGCTGGGGGCCGATGAGACTCGAGGCTGGACTGACCTACGCGCCATGGCACTCGCCGCCGAGGAGGACGGGCTCGACTCGGTATGGGGCGCCGACCACCTCATCTTTCGCGATGATGGCCAGACGACTGGCATCCACGAGTCGTGGACGCTGCTGACCGCTGTTGCGGCCATCACCTCGCGAGTCGAGATCGGGCCGCTGGTCCTGGCGGTCCCCTTCCGCAATCCGGCGCTGACCGCGAAGATGGCGGCGGAGCTGGACGAGATCAGCAAGGGCCGGCTGATTCTCGGCCTCGGCTGCGGCTGGCATCAGCCCGAGTTCGACGCCTTCGGCTACCCCTTCGACCGCCGTGTGTCGCGCTTCGAAGAGGCCATGAAGATCATCGCGCCGATGCTGCGCGAGGGCCGTGCCGACTTCTCCGGCCGCTTCCACGAAGCCGCCGATGCGGAGCTCCTGCCGCCAACGATCCGCGAGGGCGGGCCGCCGATCCTGATCGCCGGCAAGCAGCCCCGAATGCTGGACCTGGTCGCCCGCTACGCCGACCAGTGGAACGCCGCCTGGTACGGCCGTCCGTCCGAGGCGACCGAGCTCCGGGAGCGGCTGGACCGCCTGCACACCGCGCTCGAGACGGTCGGCCGACGCGCGGAGACCCTGACGCTGACCGCCGGCATCTTCGTGGCCTACGAGGATGCCGAGGCCGATGCGCCCGAGCGCGCCATCCGCGGCTCGACCGCGGACATCGCCGATGCGCTGGCTGGCTACGCCGAGCTCGGCATCAGCCACCTCATCGCGCACGTCTTCCCGCGCACCGTCGATTCGGTGCGCCGCCTGGCCGAGGCGGCAGCGCTGGCTCGCGAACGGGTGCCGTCCGCCGTTTAGGGACAGCGCCCGCCGTGGTCTTGGTTCGCCGGTGGGCATATCGGCTATTTCCTGGCCGATCTAGCACGCCTGCGAGAAGGACAGCCAAGCAATGGGCCTCATCTTGGCCGTTCTTGGTGCGCAGCCGGGCGAGCCAGCCACTTCCTGGCCGATATTCCCAGCAGCGGGCTAGCCCGCTCGGCTCAGGCCGACTCGGCCGTCATCAGGACGTGGCGCACCTGCCGGCGCGAACGGCGCAGGCGAGCAAGGTTGACCCCGACCACGCGCTGACCGCACGTCCCGCACACCGTCCAGCGGCCGTCGCGCTTCAGGGTGACCCGATGCTCCGGAACCAGCACCCGCCAGCGCCGACGCGGACGCCTGGCGATCGCGGCGCGATGCTCGGCGAGGGCGGTCGCCGCTCCGGGAACGCGCAGCGCGACGGCATGTCGGAGCGACGAGCGGTAGCGGGCGGATTCGAGCCGCAGAGCATCGGCGTCCGGGATGCCATGGCGGCGGTACAGGGCAAACGCGGTCGCGTAGAACGCGCGGCCGTGGTGGACCGATCGTCCGCGCCGCCGGCGCGACGGCGCCGCCACCCAATGCGCGAGCTCATGCAGCAGGGTGAGGCGCTGGTCGAGTGGGTCGCTCCCGGCGCGCACGGCGACGGTTCCGTCCGCGCGACGCGTGACGCCGGTCGAGTGCTCGCCTCGCCGATTGCGCCACAGGAGGCGCGGCGGCGCGACGCCGGCATCGGCGCAGACCTGCGCCATGAGGTCGGCGGCCCAGCCCGGAGCGCTCATCGGTCCTCGCGCAGCAGGCGTCCGACCTCGAGCAGCCAGGCATCGAGGTCCGCATCGGCGTAGCGGGCTTCGTCGTAGGTGAAGCCGATCATATTTGCGCCGTGCTCGGCGACATAGTCTGCCGGCGCGACGGTGCGAAACGGGAATGCGCGTTCTGCGAGCGCCTCACGCGCGGGATCGGCCGGTGAGCGGGCATCGGGGTTGGAACGACGGGCGTCGTGGCGGCTCCTCCATCGGTCTGTCAGGCGTTCGAGCTGCTCGCGACGGGTCATGCCCGCGAGCCTAACCGATCGTAGGAGGGGGACCAAAGCGTGCGCGCTTCGATGAATTTCCGGCGGAGCCTTAGGGGCTGACCTCGACCAGGGACTTAGCAGCCGCGGTTGCCAACTCGGCGCTCGGAGCATCAATGGTTAGGGTGATGAGCTCTGTGAGATCCGTGCCGTCGAACCGCCGCGCGATCTGCGTATTGAAGCTCCCATCACCGTTGGGGAGGGTTATGGCGCTCCAATCAGCTCCCGCAATGGAGACTGGCGCAGCGTCCGAAAGCCTCACGGGATCCGTCTCACCCATGTCGAATGGAGAGACGTTTGTCTGGAAGATGTGGATCACCGCGTTGTCCGGTCCGACATAACGCGCGTCAAACGAGAACCCGTGGCGAACCGGGTCGTCTGGCTCGTCTATCCACTCAACGTGAGCAAGCCCAAAGCCCTCGGGCGGCACCGCGGGCAGACGCAACGGAAACGGGGCGGCCGCGATCGCGAGCTTGAGTTCAGTCTCCGCCGGCTGCGTATCGGCCAAGCGGCCCTCGACCGGAGGCAGAGCGCAACCGGCGGCGACGATCGTCAGCGTAAACATCAGGATGGTGCGACGTGCGGTCACCACCATTGCGTCACCGCCCAGGTGAAGTGGCCTATCTGGAACGTCATTCCCACGCAGTTTGCACACCCGGTTGTGTTCACAACCCGCGCTTGCCCGCCGGAGGTTGCGGTGAATGTGTACGCGTCAAGGTCCATCCATCCGCAATAGTTCCGCTGGTCGCGATACTCGACGTAGTAGCCCTGAGTGCTGCCCGCCGTGTACATCCGGTAGTACACATAAGGCGCCCGATGTGTCGAGGCACTGCATGTTATGTGGGCTGCGACGTTATAGGTGTGGTTGTAACTGGTGCTGATGGGTAGGTACCAAGCTGCCCACGCCGTTGGAGTCGATCCAGATATGAGTTTGGCATCGATATGGCAGCCGCTCGTCCCCGCCGGAGTGTGGAACGTGAATGCGCTCTGTGGACCGTTCAAGTAGAAATATGGACCTGGGTCGTTCCAAACGCATTCGTTGGCGACCGTCCAGTCATGCGCTAGCGCGAACGGCACGTTGACGAGTGCCGTGCCGCTGATCGCGAGCGCTGAGGCGAGTACCAAACTGCGTATTCGCTTCACGGCGCGAGCATGGCACCGGGACGACTTATGTCAATCATTTATTGCACTGCCGGCAGTGTCGGCACTCGGCTATGCTCGGAGCTCCAGGGCGCCATTGGCGACCGGCGAGCACCCTTCCGCAACAAGGCCAGACGGATCGGCTGCTAACGCTCGCCACGCGAGCGGTCACGTGCTGGTGATGTTCGGCCTCACAGCCGCTGTGCGCGACCTAGTTCCAAATGGGCTAGGCGGTAACTGCCTCGCGTGGGTGGACGTCACCCGGCCCTTCGTACAGGCCCAGTCGCGCGACCAGGCGCTGCACCCAGCGTGGCGCCCACCAGTTGACCGCGCCCATGACGCGCATGAAGGCCGGGACCAGGATGCCCCGGACGATGGTCGCGTCGATGAGAACCGCCAGCGCCATGCTGAAGCCGATGGCCTTGAGGAACACGATCCCGGACAGGCTGAACGCGGCGAACACGGCGACCATGATCAACGCCGCGCCGGTGATGATCCCACCGGTGATGCCGATGCCCTCCGCCACCGCCCGCGTGTTGTCGCCGTGGACGAGGTACCGCTCGCGGACGCGCGAGAGAAGGAACACCTCGTAGTCCATCGACAGGCCGAACAGGATGGCGAACATCAGGATCGGCAGCCAGGCGGCGATCGTCCCCGATGGCGTGAAGCCGAGCAACTGGCTGAAGTGGCCCTGCTGGAAGATCCACACCAGTGCGCCAAAGCTGGCTGAGACGCTGATCAGGCTCATCAGCACGGCCTTGAGCGGGAGGAAGATCGATCCGAACGTGAGAAACAGCACCATGCCGGTGACCGCCACCACGATCAGCACTGCAGCCGGCACTGAACGGTAGAAGCTCGCCATGAAATCGTGGGAGCGCGATGGCAGGCCGCCGGTGAGCGCCTCGGACCCCGCCGGTGGCTCGACGGCGCGCACCCGCTCGACGAGGTTGCGGCTGGCGTCGGAGTCGGGCAACAGCGGGCTCGCCACACGCAGCTTGGTGGTGTCCTCGCCGATCCAATCGGCAAGGTAGGTTGACAGCCCCTCTCGTACCTCCGCAGGTCGCTCGTCGGGCGGCATGGCCAGCAAGGCGGCGTATTGCTCGTCCGGGATGCC
>DASTTX010000123.1:0-12950 GCA_035759945.1 Candidatus Limnocylindria bacterium
GACCAGGCTGCGCACGGCATTCTCGGTCAGCGGGTAGGCCAGCATCACCGCCACCGCGCCGGCGACGGCGACCGCAGGCACGCCGATGACGGCGCCCCCACCGCGCCTCGGCCGCAGCGCAGCGGCGATCGCCCCGACCTGATGGCGCCCGACCGAGCCATCGGCCGCTACGGACAGCACGGACCCGGCGAGCATGTCAACGAAGCGCAGCCCACCCCAGGCGGCCGACCAGACCGGTCCCTCGCCGTGAAACGCCACCGGCCCGGTCACCTGCTCAACTCGCACCTTGACCTCCGGTTGCACACCACGCGCCAGCGCGGCCAGCGGAGGGATCACGGTCCGTTTCGCGCGGGCAGGCCAACGGCTCCGGCCGGGTATTCCTCCAGTGGAACCGCACCGGCGTCCCATGCCTCGATCACCGGCATGACGATCCGCCAGGCTTCCTCCGCCTCGTCACCCCGCACGGCGAACCGGCTGCCGCCCGCCAGGAGGTCGGCCAGCACATTGCCGTAGGCCGGCAGGGCCGCCGATGGCGGAGCGGACGATAGGACGACCCGCTGGCTCGCCGACGCTGCATCGCTCGACATCCCGACCAGCTCGAGAGTGATGTCGTCCGGCCCGTCGATCCCGATCCACAGCGTGCCGGGCCCTCCACCCAGGAGCGCGGCTCCGGTCGACGGGCGGAAGCGGACCAGGATTCCCTTCCGCCGCTCGGCCAGCGCCTTGCCGCCGCGCAGCACGAAGCGCGCGCCATGCCAGCGCGGGGTATCGACCTCAAGGGCCACTTCGGCGAGCGTTTCGGTCCCGCGGTCCGGGTCCACGCCGGCCTCGTCACGGTAGGCCGGAACCTGGCGAGCCGCCGTGCTCCTCGATGCAGCCAGGGTGCCCGCGCCGTACCGCGCACGGCGAGAACGCTCTGCCATCTCGTCCGCGCCCGGGCTTCGGACGGCCCGGAGTGCCTGAACCTTGGCGTCGCGCAGGTCGTCCGCGCCGAGGCTGGCGGGCGGCTCCATGGCGACGAGCGCAAGGACCTGAAGCATGTGGTTCTGCATGACGTCCTTCAGCGCACCGGCACGGTCGAAGTAGCCCGCGCGGCCCTCCAGGCCGATCGTCTCCTCCCACAGCACCGCGACCTGCTCGACAACCTCTGCGTTCCAGAAGGCATCCAGGGCACGGTTCGCAATGCGGAGGCCGATGAGGTTCTGGGCAGTCGCCATGCCCAGCACATGATCAACCCGAAAGACGATGCGTTCCGCGGCATCTCCGAAGAGCTCCGCCACGAGCGCGTTCAACGATCGAGCGTCGTCGAGGCTGGTGCCGAAGGGCTTCTCGATCGCCACGCGGCTTCCGTCAGGCATCCCGGCCTGGGCCAGCGCACGGAGCGCGTCCGCGAAAACGCCGGGAGGCACGGCAAGGTACGCAGCCACGGATGGCCCGTCCTCACCGGCGCCGATGATCCGGCCGACGTCGGCCGGATCCGCGATGTCCACGGCCGCATACCGCGTCGCCTGCACGATGGCGGCTCGCGACTCGGCCGGCTGGTCGGCGGCGTACGTGCTCAGCGCCTCGGTGACGTGCCGTCGAAACGCGGGGTCGGTGAGCGCGTCGCGAGCCGTGCCAGTGATGCTGAACCGCGCAGGCAACCGGCCGGCGGCGTGCAACGCCACGAGCGCGGGGAACAGGTAGCGCGCCGCAAGGTCGCCGGTTGCCCCGAAAAGCACGAGCCTCGGAATCATCCGAGCTCCGTGAGCGGGCTCAACCGCCCGCGGCCGGTCCGAGCATCCCGGTGGCTGAGCGCCGGTACCGGCGAGGCTCCTGCTGGACCGCCGAACGGCTGATTCGCCAGATCGTTGACGGTCTGATCGTTGGCGTGCGTCATGCCGCTACGATTTTCGTCGCGAAATGCACCCCGCGCTCGACGTCGCTGGTGAAGACGGCGCTCGAGAGGCCAAACCTCGACGAGCCAAACGCGGTGTCGTTCGCCAGCCGCACCGCGCTCTCTTCAGCGACGAGCCTTACGACGGAAGCCGACGTCCCAGCAAGCGGGCGATCGCATCGGTGAGTTGGTCTAGGGCAAACGGCTTGCGGAGCAGCTCGAGGCGCGTGTCGTTCACGGCCTGAGCGGCCAGCTCTTCCATTGCCTGGTAATCGGTGCTGCACACCAGGATCGGCAGCTTCGCCATGTCAAGGTCACGTCTGAGCGCCTGGGCCCGGTTCCATCCATCGCGGCCATCCACACACGGGCTCAAGTCGATCATCAGGAGGTCGGGCTTCGACATGCCGGCCCGCTCCAGCACATCGGGCCCGTCCTCATTGAGCAGCGTAGGTACGAGATGATCGCTGGTGAGAATGTCGCCCATGAGTGCCAGGAATTCGGGATCGTCGTTGATGACCGTGACGCGCGGCGGCCTGGTCAAGATGCGTGCGCCCCATGGGTTCCCCACCCCGACGGCCGGCATCTCGCTGATCACCGCACTCACGTAGACACCGACGAGACCTGTTGAATCGAGGTCGTTTCAGACATGTCGCCTCCAGTAGCGCCGCTCGGTGAGTTAGTACATGCCCGCCGGCGATCAGGTAGATGCACCGCTGTGTTTACGCGCCACGGCCGGGGTTCACCGATCGAGCTCGAATGCGCCCGTCCTGCGCGGCTGATTCAATGGTCGGGCCCCGCGGCGGCGTCGTCATTACGGACCGTCATCACAGGTGTTGACGCGTCGAGGGATACAATCGATTTGCCTATGACCGTCCCGTCACCAACGGATCGTCCCTCCGTGCAGCGGGCGCTGGTGCTGCACAACCACCAGGTCGTCGTCGACCTGATTCAGTTGACGTTGAACCACGGCATGTTCGTCGTCCGCGCGGCGGGCAGCATGGCCGAGGCGGAGGCCATCCTGGCGGAGTGGCAGCCCCACATGGCCGTGGTCGACATGGACCACGACGACAGTTTCGACCTCCTGGTTCGGCTGGGAGCGTCGAACACCCTCGAGCGCAGCGATACGCCGGTACTGGGGCTGACGCGGCGCGGCGATCTTCCCACCAAGCTGAAGGCCTTTGACCTCGGAGTTGATGACATCCTCGTCACACCGTTCTCACCCGCCGAGCTCCTGGCTCGCTCGGTCGTCATCTCTCGTCGCGCCTCGGGCGTCGATCGGCCGATCGTCCCGACCATTACGCTCGGCGAGATCGAGATCGATATCGTCAAACGCGAGGTGCGCGCCGGCGATTCAGTGATCCACCTGACCGGGATCGAGCAGAGCCTGCTCTACGCGCTCGCCAGCCGAAATGGTCGGGTGGTCACCCGTGAGGAGATCTTGGACGGCGTGTGGGGCACCGACTTCGTGGCGGAGAGCAACATCGTCGATCGCCACATTCGCAGCCTGCGCATCAAGCTCCAGAACGACTACCGGCACCCGCGATTCATCGCGACCGTCCCCGGCCGGGGATACAAATTCATCCCAACCTTCTCGAACACTGGCTGGATCGCCGACGACGCGGGCGCCGGACGCTGACTGTCGGCCGCCGCGGGGGCATCCTTTTGATCCGACGCCCGCATTGCGGCCTGGATCTGCAGTGTCCCTCACGTTCGGTGTCCTCGCCAACGCCATCTCGCGCTTCCCGGCCGAGCGGATGCGGGCGTGGCGGCAGGCGTCCTGACCGTGTGCTGCGCCGTCATCGCGTTGGGCTAGTTCGCCAACACGCGCATCCCCCGCTCTACTCGGCATCGGCGCCTTCTCCCGCCACGGGCGGGAAGCTGGTCTGCGACTGCCACGGCCAGCGTCCGGTGAGCTCCACCTCCAGGCTGAAGCTGAGGAATGTGCGGATGAAGACGATTCCCGCAAGCACGCCGACGCTGACGAAGGTTGGGGCGACGGCGACCGTACGGATGATGTCGCCCGCCACGAGCAGCTCGAGCCCGAGCAGGATGCCGCGGCCGATCGACTGGCGCAGGCCCCGGTACGCCTCGTGGAAGGGCAGCTCGCCGCGGAGGTCGCGGGCGAAGGCGCCCCCGGCGATGCCGATGGCGACGACGATGACCGCCACCCCGACGGCATCCACCGCCAGGCCGACGGCCTCCATGGCCGGGCGAATGTCCACCTCAGCGATGCGCTCGAGGTCGGGACGGCCTAAGCGGGCACTAGGGACCCTTCGATCACCTCGGCCTTGTGCGCCGCGAACGCGCCGAGCACCTGGCTCTTCTCGAGCTCGGGCACCCCGAAGTGGTCGAGGGAGCGCGCCAGCTCGGCGGCCACCTCGTCAAACTCATCCGACGTGATGCGCAGCTCGCGGTGGCCCTCCTCTAGGCTCAACGGCGACCTCCCTGGCTTGGTGCCCACGTACTTGTAGTGGCCACCCGACACCTCGCAGACCCAGAGGGTGCGCATCCACTTCAGGCCGGGCAGGCGCTCGGGCTGGTCGTTGCTCCATTCGCGCAGCTGTGGATTCTTGGAGAGCTTGCCGACCGCCGCGTTCTCGATGATCGCGTCGCTGAAGTGATCGACCACGGCAGCGATGGCAAACACGCCACCCAGGCGGTCGTAGAGGCTGGCATCGGACATGGTTGACGTTCCTCCGGTTGGGCTAAGGCACTGCGGGAAGACTGCCCGTCGACGGCGAAGAGTTCAGTGACCAGGATCACGTACGGGGTGGCGGCTTCAGCCGAGGCCCTGCAAGGCACCGGCATCGCGCACGACGATTCGGCCTCGCGAGAGACCGATGATGCCCTGGCGCTCGAAGCCCTCGAGGAGGCGGCTGACGACCTCGCGCGCCGTGCCGAGCTCGGCGGCGATGTCGTCGTGGCGCATGCGGATCTGGTGCTCGTCATCGGCGTGCTGCAGGAGGATCACTGCGAGGCGGCTCTCGATGCTTCGGAAGGCGACGTCCTCGATCAGGGATGTGACGTCGATCAACGCGCGCGTCATCGTTTCGAAGATGTATCGGCGCAGCGCTTCGCTCCTGTCGACCCACTCGCGCACCGTGGTCGCGGGAACCACCACGACTTCGCTCGCGATCTCGGCCTGCGCCGTGGCGATCAGCGGGCGCCCCAGGAGAACCGAGAGCATGCCCACCAGGCTCGTCTCCTGGGGACGGACGTGGTACAGCGTGATCTGGCGTCCGGTGGCCCCGACGCGGAAGACGCGCAGGCTACCGCTCCCCAGGGCGGCGAAATGAGTCGCTCGCTCCCCTTCCGCGAACAGCGTTTCGCCGGGTGCGAGACTCCGGTGGCGGGCGGCGCGCAGCATCGACGAGCGCAGCTCCGCTGGCGCGTCGCGATAGAAGGCGACGCGCTCGAGGATGTCGTGTGTTTCCAATCGTGGCCCAGGGGCGTGTTCGTGTAGTCCGTGTTCGGTTACGCCACCGAGCGCTGCATCCGCCGCGTCCACGCGGCCAGCGAGACGAGGAGGTCGCGCACCGCCTCCCGGGTGTCCTCGTCGATCAGTGCCCCGTCCGCGTCGAACTTCTCGCCCGCCAGGTCGACGAGGACCTCCGGCAGCGGCAGGACCAGCCCATTCGTGTAGGCGAGGCCATCACGCAGATGCGCCTGCGCCCGTGCCGTCGCGCCGCGGCCGGTGCTCGCGCCCATGATCGCGACCGGCTTGCTCGTCAGGACCGAGCGGCGAGCGGGCCTCGATGCCCAGTCGATGGCGTTCTTGAGGACTCCAGGCACGCAATGGTTGTATTCCGGCGTCGCGATGAGGAGCGCATCGGCGCCGGCGATGGCTCGCTTGAAGTCGGCCACCGCTGGCGGGTCGCCATCGGCTTCGACGTCGGCATTGAACATCGGGATCTCGGCCAGGTCGTACGGGACGACGCCGATCCCGGCCGGCGCCAGCTCCATCGCCGCGCGGATGAGCCCCCGGTTGTACGAAGCCTTGCGAAGGCTCCCCGCAATGCCGAGGAACGAGAGCGATTCCACCGTTCTGGTTGCCACCTTGGCGCGCCTCCCATCTGTGTCCACGACACCTGTGCAATCTCGCGGCCGAGGAGACCCGGCGCAGCACGGGAGGTTCCGAAACCTAGGCGGGCTCGACGTTTCCGGCCGTGCCGTCGACGGTGACCCGCATGCCCGTCCGGAGGCGAGCCGTGGCATCGCCGCAGCCGACGACGGCGGGGATTCCGTATTCGCGGGCGATGATCGAGGCGTGCGCCGCGGCGCTTCCCACGTCGGTCACCACCCCCGCCGCCCGCGTGAAGAGCGGCGTCCACGCCGGCGCGGTGAGCGGGGCGACGAGGATCTCGCCCACCTGGAACTCGTCGAACTGCTCAGGGCCGTGAACCACCCGCACCGATCCGCTGGCGCGGCCGGGAGACGCCGGCACGCCCGACACGAGCGCGGTGTCCGACGGAACGGCGCCGAACATCCCCGGCATCGCCGCCCACAGCCGCTTCAGGAAGGGGTGCACCCGGCCGATGAATGGCGGCGCCACGAGGCGAGCGTGCTCCTGACGCGTCCCGCGTCGAGCCGCCACGTCAACCTTCGTCCCTGTCGCCTCGGCACCGAGCGCCAATAGGGCCTCCTCGCGACGCAGGAAGAACACGTCGTCCGGCTCCGCGATCACGCCGCGCACGACGAGCGCTTCGCCGATCCGCAGCACGGCGCGCCGCATGACCGGCCACGCCAGCGTGAGCTCGGCGACCTGCTCCTCGCGTACCGGGACGAGGTGCTGCGCATCGGCCAGGAGCTTTCGGAACGCACGAAGCCGGCGCGGTGACGAAGCGAGTGCCGCGAACGCTGCGTCCTCGGCGGCGTGCCTCGTCTCGACCAGCTGCGCGTGGTCTGCGACAGGCCCGGCTGCCGACGCCGCTCGGGCTCCGGGCTCATGCCACCAGTCCAGCGACGCGACCGCATGTCGGGCAGGATCGCTCGGGGCTTCGAAGCCGGTGAGAAGCGGCAGGTGGCTCCCACCAACTGACGGCGCCAGGTGGCGCCGATGGAACTGCGCCAGGTTGAGCTCCATCTTGTACGCGGCACCGGCCAGGGCCGTCACAGAGCCGAAGTACTCGCCGGCGAGACCCGCCAGCTCGTCGATCAGCTCCGGCAGCTGGGTCACGGGCACCGCCTCGATCCGCGCTTCGGCACGCCCGACGGCTGCGCGGTACCGCGGCTGCAGGTCGGTCCGCCACGCCCGCTCCATGATCGGGAAGCTGTGCCTGACGGTGGCGGGGTTGATCCCCGCCACAGCGCGCGGCGAGCGGATGAGATGCCACAGCATGTTCGGAAGGTTGCGGGCGAAGGCCGCCGGCGTGGCCCAGTTCAGGGTGTAGAAGTACCAGCCGTTGACGATCACGTGGTATGGCCGCGGGATGCGCTGCCCGATCTCGGCCAGGTAGAAGGCGTGCGTGCGCTCCTCCATGGCAGTCAGCAGCCACGACTCGAAGAGCGGCGTCACGGGCTCCGAGATCCATTCGCCGAAGCGAAGGTTGCGCGTGTAGGCGCCGGGCGCGGGTGGCTCCCACGAGACGTCGGGCGGGAGCGCCGTCATCGGCCTGGCCTGAAGGATCCAGAGCGTGCCATCGGCGTCGAAGGCCCACTCGATGTCCTGAGGAACGCCGATCCCGGCGGCGATGCGGCGCGCCGCGTCGGCGACCTGCATGGCCCGGGCTCGGTTGATCGCCCGCTCCGGCTGCCGCCGCACCGTCGCGCCGTCGCCGACGACGGCCCATTCGTCGCCGACGGTCGTGCCGGACACGAGGCGCTCGCCGAGGCCGCGGGTCGCCGTGATCACCGTCGTTGCGCGGTTCCCGCTGATCGGATCAGCGGTGAGGGCGACGCCGGCCGCCGTGGCCGCAACCATGCGCTGGACGATGACCGCCATCTGCCCGTCCGCGGCGGACCCGTAGGCGGCGGCACGGGCTGCGTTGGCGCTGGCGAGGACCCGTTCGGCCGCTGCGGGTACCTCGTCAGCCGGCACGTCGAGGACGCTCTCGTACATGCCGGCGAACGAGCGCTCCGCGCCATCTTCCGAGACGCCGCTGGATCGGACGGCGAACGGGCCGCCGCCGAGGTCCGCGAGGCCGGCCCGCAGGACCGCATCGCGCTCATCGGGTCGCATGCCCGCGGCGGTGACGGTGAGCGCCACACCGTCGGGAACCTGCGCCCCGCCAGCGATGAGCTCGCCGAGCCGAGCGGCCTTGCCGCCGACCTGGGCGGCGTCGGCCATCCGAAGGTCGCAAAGGCGCCGAACTTCGGTGGCGGTCATCGCTTCCTTGCCGGCGTGGCGGCGGCGATCGCCGCGCGCAGGATCCAGTCGACGTCATCGGCGATCTCGTCGGCCGAGAGCTCGAGGTGCTCGCGCCACATCCGAATGGATGCCGATTGGGTGAGGACCACCAGCAGCCGCGTGATCCGGTCACGATCGGCTTGCTCGAGCTTCGGCTCGATCGCGTCGGCGACCTGGCGGATGCGCTGGTAGCGCGCCGGCATGGTGGCATGCCGTACTTCTGCGGCCCCAGGGCTGGCCATCGCCGCCCGCGACGCATCGTCGAGGGCGTCGAGCCGTTCCACGAGCGCGCGGATGAGCGGCCGCACCTCGTCCACGGATCGCGGATCAGCGATCGTGTCCAGGCCCGCTCGCCGGGCAGCGTGTGGATAGACCGCCGACAACAGCTCCCGCTTCGTGCGGAAGTGGCGGTAGACCGTGGGCACCGACACGCCCGCTTCCCTGGCCACCGCGGGAACCGAGAGGCCGGCAAGGCCGGTCGCCATGACGCGCAGGGCGGCGTCCAGGATGCGGGCTCGCGTCGCGTCGGCCTGTGCCGCGCGCAAGTCGCTTCGGTAGGAGCGCTCCTGGCGTGTGGCGATACGGTTCATCTCGTCAATATATGAACCGTGTCAAGCCGAGGATGGCACGGCACATGATGTGGAGGGCCGCGTTCACTCGTCGGGAGGAGGGCCATGGAGAGCCACGCCAAGCTGTTCGGACATCCGATTCACCCGATGCTCATCGTGCTGCCCCTCGGACTGCTGGCAGCGGCGGTGATCTTCGACATCCTCTACCTGTTCGTCGACAACGACGCGTTCCCGACCATCGCGTTCTGGAACATCGCGGCGGGGATCGTCGGCGGACTGCTCGCGGCGATCTTCGGCCTGTGGGACTGGCTGCACATCCCGTCCGACACGCGCGCGAAGCGCATCGGCCTCATGCACGGTGGCGGCAACGTCGTGGTGCTGGCGCTGTTCGCCGGTTCCTGGCTGTTGCGGCTGAACGAGCCCGGCTACGTGCCGAGCGGCTTGGCGCTGGCACTCGCCATCGCCGGCGTGCTGCTGGCGCTGGTGACCGGCTGGCTGGGTGGCGAGCTGGTCGACCGGCTCGGCGTCGGGGTCGACCGTGGCGCCCACCTCGACGCGCCGAACTCGCTCTCGGGCCGGCCGGCGTCGGACCGCGCTGGGATGGGCGGGCGCGCGCCGGCCACGCGCCGCTAGTGCTTCAGCGCTCCCAGTCTCCCGCTCGCGGCACGGCCGACTGGAGCACTCTGCCGATCTCGGCGCGGTAGCGCACGCCCGACGGGTGGCGCGCCAGCCAGCGCAGATAGTCGGGATCGGACTCCGCCAGCTCCGCGATGGTTCGACCGGCGTGGTGGCCGAAGTCGATCACGCTTGCGTCGAACGACGACGTATCGCCCGGGCCGACGGGAACGCGCCCATCGCCGGCGATCTCGAACGAACGGTCCTGCTCGGTCATGACCCTCCTCCAAGGGTGCTTGCTCGCCCGGCAGGCACTATACCGCCGCTCGCGGTGCCCGTGCGCACCACTTACGCCGAGTGGATCGTCTCGCCGTCCACCAGCGTCAGGACCGACCGGACATCGGACAGGCGCTCGTCCGCGGCGAGCACGTCGTCCAGGGACGCGGACAGCACCGCGAGGTCGGCCTTCGCGCCAGGTCGCAGGTGGCCCTCGTCATCGGCGCCGATGGCACGCGCCGGACCCAGGGTGTAGGCGCTCAGGGCTTCCGCAAGGCTCAGCGACTGATCCGAACGCCAGTCATCGCGATCGTCCTCCGGCATCCGCCGATGCACCGCCGCGAAGATCCCGAGCCATGGATTGACCGATTCGACCGGCGCGTCCGAACCGGCTGCCAGGTGTGCGCCGGTGTCGACCAGGGCGCGCCAGGCGTAGGCGTCGTCCTGGCGCCCGTCCCAGCACGACTCGACGAGGTCGCGGTCGGCGGCAGCGTGGATAGGCTGGAAGCTGGCGATGACGTCGAGCTCGGCGAAGCGCCGTGCGTCGGCCGGCCGCACGAGTTGTGCGTGCTCCATGCGGTCTCGCGGTGCACCCGGTCGTCGGGGTTCGGCTCGCGCTGCCGCATCGAGCACGGCGGCCACGGCCCGGTCGCCAATGGCGTGGATCGCCAGTCCGATCCCCGCAGGGCGCGCGGTCGCGAACAGCCGATCGAGGTGCGCATCGTCGACGCGGAGGATGCCCGTCCCGCCATCGCCACAGGTGCGCTGCTCGAAGAGCGCGGCCGTGCCCGAGCCGAGGGCGCCATCGGCGTACTCCTTGGCCCAGCCGACCCGCATGGTGCGACGGCCGTCGATCGGCATCCCGGTGGATAAGCCGCGCTCCCTGGCGACGCGGAGCGCGTCGACCGGCATGCCGATGGTCAGGCGCAGGCGGCCGTCCACGAGGTCGCCCAGGTCGGTCAGCGATGAATAGGAGTCGCCCATCGCGGCATCGGCGCCGATGCCGTTGCGGTCGGTGTAGTCCCCCGCCTCGCTCGCCCCGGTCAGCCCCAGAGCGGCCAGCGCCCGGAGCGCGTCGTCGAGCGGGGCACGCAGCGCCGCGCCCTGGAGCTCGGCCACGAACGGCGCAACGAGGTCCAGCGCCGTCTCACGCAGGACCCCGGTCGGCGTTCCATCCGGCGCTCGCTCGATCCGTCCACCGGCCGGATCGGCCGTCTCAGCGTCGACGCCGGCGAGGCGCAGCGCCGCGGGCGATGCCCAGGCCGAGTGGCCGTCGTGGCTCGAGAGGTAGGCCAGGCGCTCGCCGGCCGCGTGCGCCAGGGCGCCGTCCGGCACCGAGGCCATCTGCGCCTCCGACCAGCCACGACCGGTGACCCAGGCGTCGGGCTGGCTTCGCGCCACGGCCGTCCGCAGCCGGGCGATTATCTCGACGCCGTCGGCCGCGTCGTCGAGCTGGAGAGCGACGCGCGCCCGCGCGAGCGCGGGCAGATGGAGGTGGAAGTCATGGAGCCCTGGAATGACTGCCTGCGGCCCGAAGTCCAGCACGCGGGTGCCACGCTCCGCCGCGTCGGTCACCTCGCGGCGTGTCCCGGCGCTGACGACCCGACCGCCGGCGATCCCGATCGACTCCGCGGTCTCGAGACCGTCACGCTCGGTGGCAGTGACGACCTGGCCGCAGATCACCGTGTCGGCGCGCGGCGTCGTCATCGGTCCGATCCGAACCGTGGCGTCTGGCGGAAGCCGGCTGGTTCCGGGCCGACCGCGATGCGGACCAGCGCGACCGGAACCACGAGCAGCCAGTGAGACAGGAACAGCGCCCCGCGGACGGCGTCAGTGAGCATGCGCCAGCCGCGGACCCCGGAGGCGGACAGGCCACCGAGCGCCAGCAGCAGCACGCCGATCCCGTAGCTGGCGACCAGGGATGCCGGCACGGTCCAGTCGGCCGGCTGCGGGAGCGGGATGGACAGCAGGCTGGCCACGATCGACGCCGCGAACAGCGGCGGCACCAGGAACTCGCCGGTGAAAGCCAGGAAGTCGGCCTTGCGCGCCCACGGCTGGCGACCCAGCACGAGCGATGGTCCGTGATTCAGGAGCCGGCGGAGGCTGCCCTCCGCCCACCGAATGCGCTGGTGCCACAGCGCGCCGAGCGTCTCGACCGCCTCCTCCTCGACGGCCACCTCGGGCGCCAGGGTCACGTGCAGGCCGGCGGCGGACAGCCGGGTCGAGAGCTCGAGATCCTCGGTCAGCGCGTGGTCGCTCCAGCCACCGACCGCCTCGAGCGCGTTACGCCGCACAAACATGCCGTTGCCGCGCAGCTCGGCGGTGCCGTCCGTCGCCCACCGTCCGCACTGGCTGGCGATGTCCATCAGCTGCTCGGCCGCCTGGGCTCGGGTGAGCCACGAGACCGATGCATTGCGCGGCAGCCGCGCGACCTGGAGCGCAGCGGCGGTCGGGTCCCGTTGCCACGCGCGCATGGCGCGCTCCAGGAAGGATGGTGCGATCCGCGTGTCGGCGTCGATGACGCCGATGACGTCGCCACGCAGGTACGGCATCGCCCAGCCCAGGACGCGGCCCTTGGTGCGCGGCCCCGCCGCCGGCTCGCGGCGACGCGCCTGGATGTGGGTTGCGCCGGCAGCAGCCTTGCGGGCGGCATCGCCGGTGTCGTCGGTCGAGCCATCGTCGACGACCAGCACCTCGTAGGTAGGCGTGTTGGCATCGTCGTGGTAGCGGAGGGCGGCGACGGCTGCCACGGCCGCTCCGACGACCGTGGCCTCGTTGCGCGCGGGCAGAACGAGCGACACGAACGGCAAGCCGGCGGCGCGGCCGGTCGGCTCTGCCGCTCCCGACCTTCCGAAGGCGTACGCCCGACGCATGACGCGGGACCCGCGCCACGCGAGCCAGGCGACGTAGGCGATCGAGACGGCAATGACCAGCTGCAGCACGCGCGCAGCGAACGGAACGGTGATGGTGGCCCAGGCGACCACGGCCGAGACGACGAGGAAGGCAGCTGCGGAGAGCCTAGTCCCCATCGGTCGTTTTGCGGCGGCGACGCCGATGTCGGTGCGGCGCCTCACGGGTCGCCGGCTCCGTCGCCTCCGGCACGCCGGGCGCGGTCGCCATGTCGATGACCTCGGCCGGCGCCATGCCGCGGTCGTGCTCGTGCAGGCCGGCGCGCGAGTTCCGCCGCCACGACGCGATCCCGGCCCACAGCGTGAGGAGGCCAAGGACGCCCATCACGATCGGGATGCCCGCGCCCGCAAAGAAGATG
>DASTTX010000124.1:0-5861 GCA_035759945.1 Candidatus Limnocylindria bacterium
ACGCCGGATCGGGGGGGCCTGTCGTCGCACGCCGTACCTGGAGATATTCCTGGGATGCAGCTTCCGCGGCGTTACGCGCAAGAGCCTCCGTCGTGATCCCTGACGCAAAGACGCGTCCAAAGTCGGCTACGCCCAAGAGCAGCACGAGCAGCATCGGAAGCGTGAGAGCGAACTCGACCAGCGTCTGGCCTCGACGCGAAGGCGTCTCAGAGTGCGCGAGATCTGGAGTTACGACTGGATCCGACATGGTGTGGGCACCTGTCGGGCGGTCACGCCGTCGGGCATGTACGGCGTCGTGGCCCCCTGGGAAGTGCTCGATTTCCTCTGCGCTAGGGGCGGTACCTTAGTACCAGCGGAGGCCCCTGACTACTGGTTCTGAACTCATTTGGTGACCTTGCGCACCGCTCTCACGGAAGATTCGGGAGTCCGGGGTAGAGGGGTGCGGAATGGTGAGCAAGGACCGTAACGACGCCACCTTGCCAATCACCTGACACGCTCGCCGATAGACTCATGCCATGCCCGAACGCGTCCTGGTCCTGCCGAGAGCCCAGGTGCCCGGCGGCTGTGATTTTCGGGGGATCAGGGAGGCCGATGCGGACGCGCTCGCCGTCCTCCGTCATGCCGTCGCGACACACGGCCGCTACTTCGACCGCCCGCTCGCCGAGGACGATCCGAGCCACAAGCAGCTCATCCCCTATGTCGTGGTCCGCGACGGCAGCCGGGTCTTCCTCATGGAGAGGACCGATGCGGGCGGCGACGCCCGCCTGCATGGAAAGGCGAGCATCGGTGTGGGTGGACATCTCAATCCCGTCGACGAGGGCGAGGATGCCCTCATGGCCGGCCTGCGGCGGGAGTGGGCGGAGGAGCTCGAGGCCGATTGGGAGCCAGACTTTCGCCTCGTCGGCCTGCTCAACGACGACAGCAATCCGGTCGGGGCCGTGCATCTGGGCGTGGTGTTCACGGTGGATGCTGGCGGCCGTGCGGTCGGGGTGCGCGAACGCGACAAGCTGATCGGCGCATTCGTGCATGCACGGGAAGTTGACGCCGCGTGGGACCGACTGGAGACCTGGTCGCAGCTCGTGGCAATCTCTCTGGCACTCGGTCAGGAACGTCCGACTTGAGAGAAGCGCGGCTATTGGCGCATTAGCCGGCGGTTCAGCCGTGGGGTTCGCCGAGTTGAGCGTGGAATGCGCCGTCAATGAGCATTGTTCACCTCAGCGCAGCAGAAGCGGCGGCGCTTGGTCGCCGCACGGGCGTCGAAGGCGCCCACCGATATACTCGACGGATGCTCCGCCGTGCCCTCGCAGCCATGGCCCTGGCGCTGGGAATCATCGGTCTGGCAGCGCCTGTTGCCGCCGATGCCGATCAGGTCGCGCGGATCGAGCTGACCGGAGTCATTGACCAGGTCAACGCCGCGTACATCGAGGAGGCGCTGCGGGTCGCGACCGAGAACGGCGACGCCGCAGCGCTGATCGTGATCGACTCGCCGGGCGGCGAGCTGACGAGCATGGATCGGATCGTCAAGGCCATCCTGGCCAGCGAGGTGCCGGTCATCACCTGGGTCGCGCCGGAAGGCGCACGCGCGGGCAGCGCGGCGACGTTCATCACGCTCGCCGCCGACGTCGCCGCGATGGCGCCGAACACGAACATCGGCGCCGCATCGGTGGTGGGTGGCGGAGGCGAGGACCTGCCCGAGACCCTTGCCGCGAAGGTCACCAACGACGCGGTCGCGCGCATTCGCTCCTTGGCAAACGATCACGAGCGGAACGCTGACTGGGCGGAATCGGCCGTGCGGGAGGCGGCCAGCGTCGACGCCAACGAAGCAGTGGCCATGGATCCGCCGGTCGTCGACCTGGTGGCCGGCGACACCGATGCGCTCTTCGCAGCGATCGATGAAGGCGAGCGAGCCGATGGCTACGAGTACGAATTCAACGGGCAGCCGCTGCCTCAGCTGAGCGGGACGAGCCTGCGTGACCTGGACATGAACTTCGGGCAGGAGTTCCTGCACCTGCTGAGCGACCCGAACATCGCGTTCCTGCTGTTCACCATCGGCTTCTACGGCATCGTGGCCGAGCTGTTCCACCCAAACTTCTTCTCCGGGATCCTGGGGGCCATCGCCATCGTGGTGGCGCTCATCGGCTCGAACGCGCTGCCGCTCAACGTGGGTGGGCTGCTCCTGATCATCATCGGCGTTGGCCTCTTCGCGCTCGAGGCGGTGGTGACCAGCTTCGGGCTGCTCACCGCCGGCGGCGTGGTGGCCATCGTGCTCGGGGCGTTCGCGCTGTGGACCGGCGTCCAGCCCGGCGACCTCGTCGTCGACGTCAGCGTCAGCCCGTGGCTCATTGCGATCGTGGCGGCGGTGGGCGTCATCTACGCCTGGGTCCTGGTGCGGGCGGTGATCCACGTGCGCGGCATGGGCGGCGTGGCCAACAAGCCGGTCGCGGCGCTCGTCGGCGCGACGGCCATGGCCCAGACCGCGATTGCGCCGAAGGGGATCGCCTATGCTGACGGCGAGAGCTGGTCGGCTCGCAGTCCGAACGTCGAGATCGGTCCCGGCACCGCGCTGCGCGTGGTCGGCGTCGATGGCCTGGAATTGATCGTGGAGCCGGCGACCGCCGGCGACGGGGGAGCAACGGAGGGATAACCACCCATGGAAGACCCGGTTGGCCTGATCATCCTGGCGGTGGCCGTCGCCATCGGCCTGTGGCTGCTCTTCAGCATCGTCCACATCGTCCGCGAGTACGAGCGCCTGGTCGTGTTCTTCTTCGGCCGGCTGCAGGGGTCGCGGGGTCCCGGCATCGTCCTGCTCATCCCGTTCGTGCAGCAGGCGGTGAAGGTCGACCTGCGCGAGCGCTTCCTGGAGGTGCCGCAGCAGACCTGCATCACCAAGGACAACGCGCCGATCAACATCGACTTCCTGGTCTATTCGAAGGTCTTCCAGCCCGATGTGACGGTCACGGCGATCACCGACTTCACTGGCGCGTCGCAGGCGCTGGCCGCCACGACGCTGCGCGCCGTCATCGGTGACATCCCGCTCGACGACGTCCTGGCGAAGCGCGAGGAGATCAACCACATCCTGCGAGCAAAGCTGGACGAGGTGACCGAGCGCTGGGGCGTGAAGATCACGTCGGTCGAGATCCGCGAGATCGTGCCGCCACGCGACATCCAGGAGGCGATGAACCGCCAGATGAGCGCCGAGCGCAACCGGCGCGCCGTCATCACCGAGTCCGAGGGCACCCGGCAGGCAACGATCAACGTGGCCGAGGGTGACAAGCAGTCGAACATCCTCCGCGCCGAGGGCGACCGCCAGTCGCAGATCCTGCGCGCGGAGGGCTACGCCAACGCGCTGCAGACGATCTTCGGCGCCGCGAGCGGCATCGACGAGAAGACCATGGCGCTCCAGTACCTCGACGCGCTCAAGGCGCTGGCCGATGGCGAGAGCACCAAGTGGATCGTGCCGATGGAGCTGTCGGAGCTGACCCGTCCGATCAGCCAGGTCATGCGCTCGACGCTGTCGGAGCCGAGTGGGGGTACCTCAGCCGGGGGATGATCGGCGGCCTGCTGCGAATCATCGGCCGCATCGTCGGCCTGGTCAGCGGTGCGTACCTGGCCTATGTCGCCGTGCGCGGGTCGCGCCTGCTGGTGCGGCCCGACGTTCGGCCGTTCGTTCCCGACTCCGAGGGAGCGCCGGCCACGCCGGCCGACCTTGGCCTGGCGTATGAGCCGGTCAGCATCGTCACGCACGATGGACTGACCCTGACCGGCTGGCTGGTGCCCGCGGCGCGAGAGACGACGACGGCGGTCGTCGTCATGCATGGCTTCAGCGGGCATCGGCTGCCGGAGCTCGCGGCGTTCGTGCCGTGGCTGGCCGAGCGCCACCATGTCCTGCAGTTCGACTTCCGCGGCCATGGCGAGAGTGACTCCAGCGTCGTGACGCTGGGCGCGCACGAGCGGCGCGACGTCGAGGTCGCGGTGGCGTTCCTGGCCTCGCGACAGCTCGGGCCGATCGGGCTCTTCGGGGTCAGCATGGGCGCGGCGATCGCGATCGTGGCGGCGCCCGAGCTGCCGGTCGCGGCCGTCATCGCCGATGCGGCCTTTGCCGAGCTGCACCATCCGATCGCGAACCGCATGCGCGAGGTCGGCTACCCGCTGCCAGAGCTCGGAGCGCGCGCGATCGTGGCGGCGGCGGCGGTTCGAACCCGCTCGCGGCTGGCCGACCCGTTGCGATCCGTGGCGCGCATCGCGCCGCGTGCTCTGCTGGTCATCGCGCCGAAGGACGACTCGCTCATCAGCTGGCGGCAGAGCCTGCGCCTGTTCGAGGCGGCCGGCGAGCCGAAGGAGCTGTACGTGGCGGAGGGCGCCGGGCACGCGGAGGCCTACGCGGTCGATCCGGATCGGTATCGGCAGGTCGTGCTCAGCTTCCTGGAGCGCCACCTGGGCTGACCGGGACCATCGGTGCATGGTGGCACCGCTTCGCGCGGATATACTCGCCCCGTCCACCTTCGCCTGGGGTCATGAATGGCTGCCACCAAGGTCCTGGTCGTCGACGACGATCTGAACATCCAGCGCGTCCTCGTCTTCACCCTCAAGCAGGAGGGGTACGAGGTGCACGTCGCCTCGGATGGCCAGGCGGGCGTCGAGATGGCGGCCAGCATCCGGCCCGACGTCATCCTCATGGACGTCGCGATGCCGAAGCTCGACGGCTATGCCGCGACGCAGCAGATCCGGGCGGCCGAGGACGGGCGCAAGGTCCCGATCATCATGCTGACCGCGGAAGCGGACGTCGAGCAGCGCGTCCGGGGCCTTCGTGCCGGCGCCGATGACGACATCGTCAAGCCCTTCCATCCGCTCGAGCTGATCGCACGGATCAAGGCGCTTCTTGCGCGATCGGGCGGCGGGCAGCAGCGCAAGGTCGCGGAGAAGGTGACGATGGGCCGCCTGGCGTGCTTCTACGGCGCGAAGGGCGGGGTGGGGACGACGACGATCGCGATCAACACCGCCATCGCCCTCGCGACGCGCCTGAAGCGCGGTACGGCGCTGATCGACGCCAACCTCCAGTTCGGCGACGAGCGCGTCTTCCTGGACCTGGGGCTCGACACCGCGTCCATGGTCAACGCCATCACCGAGCCGGACCTCGACGCGGAGCTGCTGAAGAAGCTGGTCGTCAACCATCACGTCGGCATCGACCTGCTGCTGGCACCACCCAACCCCGAACAGGCCGATATCGTGGTCGAGCGGCAGCGGACCGATCCCGGCACGCTGTCGAACATCCTCTCGCTGATGCGCAAGGCCTACGACTACACGCTGGTCGACATGGCCAAGTCGCTCGATGACTTCAACCTGCAGCTGTTCGACGAGGCCGACCTCATCTTCGTGGTCATGACCGCCGACCTGTCGTGCCTGAAGAACGTGCGCCTGGTGCTGGAGACGATGGACTCGCTCGGCTACGAGCGCGGCAAGATCCAGCTCGTCCTCAATCGATCCAACGCGTACACCGGCATCAACGTCGACAACGCCGAGTCGGCGCTGGGCCGCAAGATCGACTACCAGATCATCAACGAGTACCGCGGCGCGATCAGCGCCCTGAACTCCGGCGAGCCGTTCATGTCGTCGCGACCGGACGGCCCGCTCGGGCAGAGCGTGAGCAAGTTCGCACGCGAGATCGACGCCATCTTCGCCGCCGAGGCGGTTCCCGCCCGAGCCTGACGGCTGATAAGCCACGGCTAATCGGCCAGTAAGCGGCCGTCCGTAGCCTTCTGGCTGCCGGTCGCCGCTGGTAGTAGGGAGGCGAGCAGGCGGGCGGCCGGCACTCGCATCGACGCAACGACATCGCCTCCCGAGCGAGGCGGTGCCCGTGCTTG
>DASTTX010000125.1:0-5123 GCA_035759945.1 Candidatus Limnocylindria bacterium
CGCGAGGAGCGCGAGCCCGATGCCGATGCTCGTCGCCGGCCCGGCGATGGCGATCAACGCCTCCTCGCGCGGCGTGCGCGAGTCGCTGTCGATGGTGGTGACGCCACCGAAGATGAACAGCGTGATGCCCTCGACCTTCAGGCCGAAGCGACGCGCGACCAGGGCGTGCGACAGCTCGTGCGCCAGCACCGAGCCAAAGAAGAGGGCCGCCGTGGCGCCGGCGACGACCCAGTACTGGCTCGTCGGCCATCCCGGGTACTGGCTCGGGAAGGCGCCGACCGCGAGCGAGTAGGTCACCAGGAACGCGATGACCAGCCAGCTCGGATGAATCGCCAGCTCGATGCCGGCAACGCGGCCGATCCTCCATCCGTGACCCATCGGCTGAGTCTAGATCAGGCCGATGCCGGCGGCGCCTCGCGCCGCCAGAGGCGAAATCCGATGAGGGTGATGAGCACCGCTGCGATGACGATGCTCGCGCCCGCGGCAAGTGCCGCGTCGAACCAGAAGCCCTCCGGGAAGAGCGTGATGAGCTTCGATCCGGGCTCGAACAGGTACGTCCCCGGCGGGAAGAACAGCTCGTGGAAGACGAGGAAGGCTGGCTCGAAGGCGACGGCGAAAATGCCCGCCAGGACGATCGCGATGCCGCCGATGACGCCACCGACCACCAGCATGATGCGTCCGATGCGCCCTGGCTCTCTTCGCAGCCAGGCGAGCGCGACGCCGCCGACGACGAGCGCCATGACCAGGACGCCGAGGAGGATGCGGACCAGCACCGCGACATCGTGCATGTGGGAGCGCTCGCGCTCGTTCAGCAGCGGCTCGTCGCCGGAGAGCGCCGCATCGAATGGTCCATCGGCGTAGAGGTCACCCAGGATCTCGCCGGTCACCCGGTCGACCTCGGGCCTGGTCGTCGAGAGCGCCGCAGATACACCGTGACGCGCCTGGAGCGTCGACGTGAACCACGGGTTGAACAGGAGCAGCGGCCCGGCGAGGGTGACGACGACGGCGAGCGACACGCCGAACAGGAGGCCGGCGGCCCATGGGGCGCGCTCCATCGGTCGGTTGTCGGGACCGCTCAGACGACGCGGCCGGCGATCCGTGAGGTGCCGACGACCATGGAGAGGACGAAGCCGACGACGCTGATCACGATCGAGCCGAGCAGCGCGGCGAGGAAGTCACCGACCGTCAGGCCCAGCGATAGATCGGCCGAGATGGCGCCGACCAGCATGAGCAGCAGCGCGTTCAGCACGAGCAGGAACAGCCCCAGCGTCATGAACGTGATCGGCAGGGTCAGGATGCGCAGGATCGGCTTCAGGAAGGTGTTGACCAGCCCGAAGATGAAGGCCACCAGCAGGAATTTCCACCACGCGCCCTCGGGCCCGAAGTCGAAGTCGAGGTTCGGAACGACGAAGACCGCCGCGTACAGGGCGGCGGCGTTGATGAGCAGCTGGACGATCCGATCCATCGCCGTAGCCTAGCCGATGGCGTCCAGCCCCGGTGGCCCGGCGAGCAAGCGCCCCCTCACCCACGCCGCACGCACCATGTTCGGATGCGGCCGAAAGATCAGCCGGCTGGCCACGTCCTCCGCCGGCTCGGGCAGGTGGTCACCGGGCAGCGGCGTCGTGAAGCGCGGGTCGACGGCGATGAGATCGGCCTCCTTGCCGGCATCGAGCGAGCCGATGCGGTCGTTCTGGCCGAGCGCCACGGCACCGCCGAGGCTGCCCATCCGGAGCCAGTCGAGCGGTCGCAACGCGCCAGCCGGGTCCGCGCGTCCCGTCAGCTCCAGCGCGCGCTGCGTGGCGGCGCCGGCGCGCATCGCGCTGAAGATCGAGACCTCGGGGCCGGCCGCAACGTCGCTGCCCAGCCCGACCAGCATGCCGGCGGCGCGGTATGCGGCCAGCGGCATCATCCCGCTCGCCAGGAACAGGTTCGATGCCGGGCAGTGCGCGACGCGCGAGCCGCTCTCGACGAGGCGGTGGACCTCGTCGTCGGAGAGGTGGATGGCGTGGGCCAGGATGGTTCGAGCCCCGAGGCCACCCGCCTCGTCGTAGACGTTCAGATAGTCGTGGGCGTGGGGAAAGAGGCGCTTCACCTCGCGGATCTCCCCGCCGTCCTCCGACAGATGGGTCTGCCAGTAGGCATCGTGCCGCTTCGCAAGCGTCGCCGACTCGCGCAGCATCTCCGCGGTGCAGCTGACCGCGAAGCGCGGCGTGAAGGCGTAGCGCAGCCGGCCCTGGTCACGACCGTGCCACCGGGCGGCGAGCTCGTCCGACTGGCGGAGGCTGGTCTCCAGGATCTCGCCGGGGTCGATGTCGGCGTCGTAGGTCCCGCGATCCATCATCACCTTGCCGATCACCGCGCGGATGCCGTGCGCCTCGGCGGCGGCGAAGGCCGCATCGGTGGAGTCCTCCCACACCGCGGCGTAGGCGACCACCGTCGTCGTGCCCGCGGCCGCGAAGGCGCGCCACGCGCTGGGCGCCTCGATCTCGGCAACCGATCGGTCGAAGTCGCGCTCGAGCGGAAAGATGTATCGGTCGAGCCAGGTGAGCAGGTCCAGTCCACTGCCGAGACCGGCGTTCGGCAGCTGTGGCAGATGCGCGTGCAGGTCGACGAGCCCCGGCATGACGATGAGCGGACGCAGGTCGAGGACGCTCGGATCGTCGGGCGGCGACGAGGCTCCGGCGCTCGTGATGCGGCCGGCGCCGTCCACCTCGATTCGGCCGTCGAGCTCGTCGAGCCACCCACCACCGGCCAGCGGGGCGAGCAGGCGCGCGCGAAGCGTGAACGGTGGGGTGGCCGGCAGCGCCGTCATCGGCGCCGATGCTACATGCCGAGGTCGAGTACTCTGTGCGTTCTACCGTTAGGAGGCCTCTCATGGCCAGTGGCACCGTCAAGAAGGTCGTCGCCGATCGCGGCTTCGGCTTCATCACCGGCGAGGATGGCAAGGATTACTTCTTCCACCGCGACGGGCTCAGCGAGTCGATCGACTTCGATCGCCTCGTCGGCGGCGAAAGCGTGACGTTCGACGTCGAGTCCAACCCGCGCGGTCCGCGCGCAGCCAACATCAAGGCCGCCGAGTAACGCACTCGGCTCCTTGAGCGAATCGACGCGGCCGTCGATGCCCCATCGGGCGATCGGCGGCCGCTTTTTCGTGCGCACCACCTCGGCATGACGCGCCGGACGCTCGGAGCCCTGGCCCTGGGAGTCGCGCTGCTGGCCGGTCTCGCGTTCGTCGTGACCCAGGTCGTGCGCCCCGGCGATCCCATCAGCACCGAGGTCATCCAGGACGGCCTGGACCATCCCTGGGACATCGCCTTCGCGCCGGACGGGCGGATGCTCGTCACCGAGCGCATGGGTCGAGTGCTGGTCTTCGCGTCGGCCGAGCCCGATGCCGGGCTGCTTGCCACAGTCACCATTCCCGACGTCCGCGCCGAGCTGGAGTCGGGGCTCATGGGCATCGCGGTGGACGGCACGACGGTCTACGTCTGCGCGTCGCGGGATCCCGGAGGCGACGGGGGCGAGCCGTGGCGCGTCGATCTCATGCGCTCGACGCTGTCGGGCGACGGATCTCTGTCGGCATTCGAGCCGTTGGCGATCGGCGAGGCCGTCGGCGGCCCGCGTCACCAGGGCTGCGCCGTGGAGGCCGTGGACGGCTTCCTGTGGCTCACGATCGGCGACGCGAACATGCCGGACGGCCGGCCGCTGGCGCAGGCGACGGATACGCTCAATGGCAAGGTATTGCGCCTCGAGCTGGATGGCTCCATCCCCGACGACAACCCCTTCGACTCGGCCATCTACAGCCTCGGCCACCGCAATCCGCAGGGACTGGCGATTCGCGCGGACGGGCTGATCCTCGAGGTCGAGCACGGGACCGATGCGAACGACGAGATCAACGTCATCCAGCGCGGCGGCAACTACGGGTATCCGTGCTGGACCGGTGCGGCTGACGTCGGCCCGGCCTCCGATGGGTGCGGCGGGGCCGATGAGTATCTGCCGCCGGCGTGGGCCTCCGGCTCGCCGACGCTCGCAACCTCGGGTGCGGCCTTCCTCACCGGCGATGCGTGGGGCGACTGGGAGGGCAACCTCATCGTCAGCACGCTGAAGGAGGAGGACCTGCGGCGCTTCTCCGTGTCCGCCGATCGCGACGTGACCTACGAGGAAACCCTGCTCGACGGCCGGTTCGGCCGGTTGCGCGCCGTGGTCATCGGTCCTGACGGCGCGCTGTACGTCTCGAGCTCGAATGGATCGACCGATCGAATCCTTCGGGTCACGCGCTCTGGCGCATAGTCCGCCTGACGTGTTCCAATGTGTGTCGGAGTTGCCCGCTGGCGGAAGAGCACGTGACCACCGAAGAGATTCGACCCACCGTCCTCTGTATCGACGATGACCGCGACCTGGTCGAAGTGGTCGAGGCGGTGCTCGTCGACGAGGGCTACGGGGTCTCCTCTCTGTACAGTGTCGAGGACGATGAGCTCGAGCGCGTCCTGGGTCGGCTGGAGCCAGACGTGATCCTCCTGGACAGTGGCAGCCACCTCGACTACGCGCCAGGCTGGGCCCTGGCCGCCGCGATTCGCCGGCGTGGTCGCCCGGTTCCGGTCGTCATGTTCTCGGCCCACCGGATGGACACCATGGAAGCCCAGGAAGGGACCAGCGAACGGGCCCGCATGGCCGACTTCGCCGCCATCCTGCCCAAACCATTCGAGATCGACGAGCTGCTCGCGGCGGTTGCGCGGGCTGTGGGCCGGTCCACTCCGTTCGATCGAAGCACCGTCGGCGAGGAGCACCGCACCGAGGCGCTCGTGCGAGCCCTGGCCGCGCAAGGGGCCACCGACATCAAGACATCGAAGATGCGGGAGTGGGCGCTCTTCCGCGACCACCAGGGCTCCCTGCTCCAGCTGTACTGGTGGCAGCAGCGAGGCGTGTATCACGTCGGGAGGTATGGGGAGGATGGCCGCCTGGCACCGGTCGGCCAGTTCACCGACCTCGACGCTGCCATCCACGCGGCAATGCCGGGACAGTGAGAGTGGTCGGGGCGAAAGGATTCGAACCTTCGACCTCCTGAACCCCATTCAGGTGCGCTACCAGACTGCGCTACGCCCCGACCGAGGCCCGAAGTATACGAA
>DASTTX010000126.1:0-8241 GCA_035759945.1 Candidatus Limnocylindria bacterium
TCACACGGGAGGCGGCGCGCACCAATGGCTGAATCAGTCATTCGATCCGACGTGGGCAGCCAGGCGGATGACGTGAATCCCCGCCTCCTGGCGCGTCACATCGAGCACACCATGCTGCGGCCGGAGGCGCGGCGAGCGGACATCGAGCGCGTCTGCCGGGAGGCCGTGGACTTCGGCTGCGCGACGGTTTGCATCAACCCGATCTGGGTCTCACGGGCGAAGGAGCTGCTGAAGGGGAGCTCGGTGAAGGTCGTCGCCGTCATCGGCTTCCCGTTCGGAGCCAGCCATACCGCGGTCAAGGCCCTCGAGACCGAGCTGGCGGTTCGCGACGGGGCCGACGAGATCGACATGGTCCTCGCGATCGGCCCGCTCAGGGACGCGGATGGCTCCTACGTCGAGGCAGATATTGCCGCCGTGGTGCACGCCGCTGGCGGCCGGGCGGTCAAGGTCGTGCTCGAGTGCGGCCTGCTGTCCGACGACGAGAAGCGTCGCGCCGTGGAAATTTCGGCCAGGGCGGGGGCAGCCTTCGTGAAGACGGCGACCGGCTTTCTCGGCTCGGGCGCGACGATCCATGACGTCCGACTGCTGCATCGCGCGGCCGGCTCGAGGCTGGCCGTCAAGGCAACCGGGGGGATCCGGTTCTTCGAGGACGCCGTCGCCCTGCTCGACGCCGGCGCATCCCGCCTGGGCACGAGCCATACGGCCGGCGTGCTGTCCTCTCAGGACCGATAGCGGACGGTCCGCGCGCCGATTCACGGCGCGTTCACGTGCCTTCGCGGGGCTGTTCATCGCGCGATCGCACCATGAGCTGTGGCCGATTGGTCGGAACCACTCCCGGAGGACACTTGCGAAACGCAATGCGACTCGATTACCGAACGACGCTTCCCGAAGCGAGCCAGGCGATGTCAGGGCTGGAGCAGGTCGTCAGCGCCAGCACACTCGAGCCTGCGCTGCGCGAGCTGGTGAAGCTACGTGCCTCGCAGATCAACGGCTGCGGGTACTGCATCGACATGCACACCAAGGATGCCCGCGCCATGGGCGAGGACGAGCAGCGCCTGCACCTGGTCTCCGTCTGGCGCGAGGCGCCCTCGTTCAGCTCGCGAGAGCGCGCGGCGCTGGCCTGGACCGAGGCACTGACGCTGCTGGCCGACACCGGCGCTCCCGACGACGCCTACGAAGCCATGGCGGCCGAGTTCGACCCGTCCGAGCAGGTCGCGCTGACGCTGGCGATCATCGCCATCAACGGCTGGAACCGGTTGGCGGTCGGGTTCCGGCAGCCGGTTGGCTCCTACGTGTCACACCGCCACCCGATTGCCGCGGCCGCCGGATGACCGTATCGATTTCCGCGCCCAGCAGCGCCAAGCCAAGCTGGCCGGTGTTCGAGACGCCGCTCGTCGGCCGGGAGCTGGTCGCCGATCGGACGATGTCGTTTCACTTCGCGAAGCCGGACGACTGGTCGTACCGCGCCGGCCAGTTCATCGACATCACGCTCATCGATCCGCCCGAGACCGACGCCGAGGGGAACCTGCGCGGATTCTCCATCTCGAGCGCGCCACGCGAGGAAGTGATCACCATCACCACCCGGCTGCGTGACACAGCCTTCAAGCGCTCGCTGCAGGCCGTTCCGCTCGGCACCATCGTGAAGGTGGAGGGTCCGTTCGGTGACCTGCGCCTTCACCACGCCTTGCGCCCGGCGGTGCTTCTGGCCGGCGGGATCGGGATTACGCCATTCAGAAGCATCCTGGTCGAGACCCTCGGCGCGGGCTCGCTTCCGTACCCGGTGGCGGTCTTTCATGCCAATCGACGGCCAGAGGATGCAGCCTTCGCCGATGAGCTGCGAGAGCTGGCGCGTCAGGATTCGAATCTGACCTTCGTACCCACCATGACCTCCATGGCCGGCTCGGGCCTGGCCTGGGACGGCGAGGAGGGGCATATCGACGCTGCGATGATCGATCGCCACCTCGACCGCACGACCTCACCGATCTACTACATCGCGGGGCCGCCCGGAATGGTCCAGTCGCTGCGCGGGATGCTCATCGGCTCCGGGGTCGAGGAGGACGACGTCCGCATCGAGGAGTTCACCGGCTACTGACCGCGGGCGCGAGGCGTCACCCGGCGGCGCAAGGCGGGTCGCTCTTCGTGGCGTGGCATTGGGATGGCATCATCGGTGATGCATGCGCACCATCTACCGGACCGAGCCGCCGTGGCCACACCGCATCCTCATCCTCGGCGGCGGATTCGCCGGCGTCGAGACGGCACGTCATCTCGAGAAGCTGACGAAGCGGCGTGACGACGTCGAGGTCTGGCTCGTCAGCCGCGAGAACTTCACGCTCTTCACGCCGCTCCTGCCCGAGGTGTGCTCCGGTCAGCTCGAGGCACGCCACTGCGTCACCGCCCTCCGGGCGCAGCTCAAGCGGCCCTCGAGCTGGGCGATCACCGGCGAGGTCAAGACCATCGACCTGGATGCCAGGCAGGTCGGCGTCCTGGGCGGCGACGGCGACATCCATCGGCTCAACTACGACAGCCTGGTCATTGCCCTGGGCGGAGAGACGGCGACCTTCGGCATCAAGGGCATCCGCGAGTACACGGTCGGCATGAAGACGCTGGCCGATGCGTTCGCGCTGCGCAACCGGATCGTCGAGATGTTCGAGCGCGCCGAGCTGGAGGAGGATCCGGAGGAGCGACGAGCGCAGCTCACGTTCGTCATCGGCGGCGGCGGGTTCAGCGGGATCGAGACGGCCGGTGAGGTGGAGGACTTCTTCCGCCGGCTGCGGCGGCACTACTACCCAAAGATCAAGGCCGATGAGCCACGCGCGCACATCGTCGAGCTCCAGGATCGCCTGCTGGCCGAGCAGGAGCCTTCGATGGGGGAGTACGCCGCCAGGAAGCTCCGCGACCGGGGCTTCGAGATCCATCTCGGCACACCGATCAAGGAGGTGCGCGAGAACGGGGTGGTCATCGGCGAGGGCGAATTCATCCCGTCACGGACGATCGTCTGGACCGGTGGCGTCCAGCCCTCCCCGGTGGTGCGGGATGCCGGAATCGAGGTCGACAAGGCCGGCCGCGCGATGGTCGCCTCGACCATGGAAACCAGCCGACCGGGCGTATGGGCCATCGGCGACTGCGCGAAGATCCCGATGGACGAGGCGGATGGCTTCCACGCGCCGACGGCGCAGAACGCGGTCCGCGAGGCGAAGCAGCTCGCGAAGAACATCCTGGCCTCGATCGACGGGCGTCCGCGCGAGATCGAGCCGTTCCGATACCGCGTCATCGGAACGCTGGCCAGCATCGGCCACTACTCCGGCGTCGGAAAGGTGTTCGGCGTCCGCGTGCGTGGGCTGCTCGCGTGGTTCATGTGGCGCGGCTACTACTGGACCCGCGTGCCCGGATTCGGCGGCAAGATCCGGGTCGGGATCGACTGGCTGCTGACGCTGATCTTCGGCTCCGATCCGGTGCAGCTGAAGGTCGATTACCCCGGGGCGGTAGGCATGGGCCCATCGGGCACGCGCCGCCCGCGGCCGCGGTCGGTCGACCCACGCGCCTGAGCCTCGCTAGACTCGGGCCGATGTCACGAGAAGAGCGGCGCAACTACCAGCGCATGATGAAGAACGTCGATCGCGCGCCGGCGCTGCCGCCCGCGGCACGCGCGCGGGCCGAGCGGAACGCTGCGCGACGAGCGGCACGCGCGAAGGCGACGCCCCCTGGCGCCTTCAGCACGGGCTTCTGGATCCGCACCTGGCTCATCGCGCTCGCCGTCGGCTTCATCGTCTTCAGCCTCCAGTGGCCGCAGATGCCGTTCGCCGCGTACGCCGGCGCGGCCGCCCTCCTCGGTGCGCTGGCCATCCTGATCGGGATTCGCTTCCTCCAGCGTCGCATGGCCAGCCGCGCCTGAGGCGGCGGCGATGCCCGGTGTCGAGATCCTCGTTGCGGTCGTCCTCGGGTACCTCATCGGGGCGATTCCGTCGGGCGTGCTGGTCGGCCGCCTGCGTGGCGTCGATCCGCGCACATCCGGCTCGGGGCGGACGGGGACGACGAACGCCCTGCGCTCCCTGGGGCCGCGATGGGCCGTTGTGGTGGCGGCGATGGACCTCGCCAAGGGGATCCTCGCCGTCGTGATCGGCGCCGCGGTTGCGTCGAGCGCGTGGGGTGGGCCGCTCGCGGGGCTCGCCGCGGTGGTCGGGCACGTGCGCTCGGTGTTCATCGGCTTCGGTGGCGGCCGCGGCGTGGCGACCGGCGGTGGTGCGATGCTCGTGCTGGTGCCGCTCGGCGTGCTCGTTGCGCTGCTCGAGATGGGGTTGATCGTGTGGCGCACGAGGCTGGTGTCGCTCGGGTCGCTCATGGCTGCCGTGACGGTGCCACTCGTTGCTGCGGCGCTGTACGCGGCGGGCTGGATCGGGATCGAGCCGCTGGTGGGGGCGGCTGCGATCGGCGTGGTGGTGGTCGTCGCGCACGCCGACAACATCGCCCGCCTGCGGGCGGGCACCGAGCGGAGGCTCGGCGGTGGCTGAGCGGCGCCGCGGCAACCTGGCGACCCTCCCGAACCTGCTCGGCCTCGGCCGCATCATCGCGACGCCGGTGATCATGGTGCTGCTCCTGGCGGACTGGCCGGGCAGCAGCCTGGCCGGCGGGGTCCTGTTCGTGGTCGCGGCGCTGAGCGACTTCCTCGATGGCTGGATCGCGCGTGCCCGCAACCAGGTCTCGCCGCTGGGCGTGTTCATGGACCTTGCGGCCGACAAGGTGCTCGTCGCCGGCGTGCTCATCGCGATGGTCGAGATCGGCCTGGTGCCGACCTGGATGGCGGCGACGATCCTGATCCGGGAGTTCGTGGTCCAGGCCGTGCGTCAGCTGGCCGCCGTCGAGGACGTCGTGATCAGTGCGCGGGCGCTCGGCAAGGCGAAGACACTCGCAACGCTTGCCGGGCTGGCGCTCCTGTTCCTGGCGTCTGATGCGGCGACCGGCGGACCGATGCGCACGCTCCTTGGCGCCGCCACGCTCGAAGCGGTCGGCTTCTGGGTCATGGTCGTCGCCACCGCCTTGACCGTCGTCTCCGGGCTGGCGTACCTGCGGAGCGCGTGGCCGATCCTGGTCGGGGGCCAGTGATCCGGTGGGCTCGGCAGCATCTTCCTGCCACGTACCAATCAGGGGCGGCTTAGGCGGACGTGCTCGCGCCGATGCGCCTCCGCGGCCGTTATCGGGGTTCGTGGTTGGTAGGTGACGGCGAACAAGCGCACTGAGCGGCCCAAGCCATGCCTAAGCAGGCGGTGATTGGTAGGTGGCAGGAAGACACCGAACTCCATCAAGGGGCGCGCGTTCAGGCTTACTTGATGAGCTTGCGCTCCATCTGGCGCATCGCGATCCACATGCACAGCGCGAAGAGGGCCGCGAGGAAGGCGAAGTCCCAGACCTGCTGCCACCCGACGATGCCGGTCGACAGCCCGCGCATCAAGCTGATCGAGTGATACAGCGGGTTGATCTGCATCAGCCACTGGATCGGCTCGGGGTAGATGTCGATGGGGAAGAACGTGCCGCTGAACAGGAACATCGGCATCACGATCAGGCCCATGGGGATGTCGAAGTCGTTGACCGTGCGCAGGTACGACGTCCCCGCCAGGCCGGCCGCCGCGAATGCGGCGGCCACCAGCAAAGCGGCCGGCACGATCAGCAGGCCCCACGGCGAGAGGATCAGCCCCAGCACGCCCATGATCACGAACATCGCCACCGCGTACAGCGCGGCGCGCATGAGCGCCCACATCATCTCGCCGATCGCGATCTCGGCGATCCCCATCGGCGTGGCGAGCACGCCCTCGTAGGTCTTGGCGTAGTTGAGCTTGAAGAAGATGTTGAAGATCGTCTCGAACACCGCTCCGTTCATGGCGGCCGTGGCGACGAGCGCGGGCGCGACGTAGGTCAGGTACGAGACCTCGCGGCCGTCGGACAGGGTCAGGTCCGGGATGAAGCCGCCGAGGCCGAGGCCGATACCGATGAGATAGAAGATCGGCTCGAAGACGCCACTCAGGATGATGATCCACTGGTGACGGTAGACCATGATGTTGCGCTCGACGAGTCGCCGGGCGCGCCAGATGCGCTCCCAGGCGGTCGCAAGCGGGTTCGGGGCGGACGCCGCCGGGCGGGAGATGGTCGTCATCGGCCTAGCCGGCCATCCGCTTGGTGAGGTTGCGCTCGGAGAGGTAGGCGCCGATGGCGAACATGGCCAGCAGGTAGCCGATGTGCACCAGCGCCCCGGGCAGCGTCATCTGGTCCAGGATCGCGCCGCGAATGAGCTCGACGCCGTGGAACAGCGGCGTCAGCCAGGCGACCCACTCGACCTGGTCGGGGAGCTGGGTGAGCGGGAAGAACGTGCCGCTGAACAGGAAGAGCGGGTTGATGACGAAGCGGAAGACCGCGCTGAAGCCGACGTCGTTCTTCTGCGTCGCGGTGAACGCGATGAGGCAGGAGCTGAACGCGAGCCCGGTCAGCACGGCGAACGGCACGGCCAGGACCGCGAGTGGCGTGCGCGGGATCCCGAACAGGAACAGGACGACCAGGAAGACGCTCGTCAGGGTGCCGATCCGGAAGGCGCTCCATGCCAGCTCCCCGAGGACGATGCTCCGGATGCCGAGCGGCGTCGACAGCATGGCCTCGTAGTTCCGGCCCCACATGATCTTGTTCATGATCGGGTAGGTCGACTCGAAGGTCGACGTCTGCATCGCCGCGGCCGCCAGCAGGCCGGGCCCGAGCCAATCCACGTAGTCGACGCCACCGAAGGCATCGCGGCTGTCGCTGCCGATGATGGCGCCGATCCCGAGGCCCATTGCCGTCAGGAACATGATCGGCTGGAGGAAGCCGAACGCCAGCGACCGATGCCAGAGGCGCCGATAGACGAGCCAGTTGCGCTGCCAGACGCGGCCCGAGGCCGCCAGGATGGTCATGCGGCCACTACTCGATCAGCGACCGGCCGGTCAGCCGCAGGAAGACGTCCTCGAGGCTCGATCGGCGGACGAGCGCCGATTCGATCGGGATGTGGCGCAGGTTGACCTGCTCCAGGGTCCGCTCTCCGTCGGCCGTGTAGAGCAGCAGCCTGTCGGGCAGCTCCTCGATGCGCTCCGCCAGGCCATCGAGCTTGCCGTTGAGCGATGCGCGGACGCCGTCGTCGAAGCGCAGCTCCAGCACCTCCTTGGTGGAGTGCTGGTCGATGAGCTCGCGCGGCGAGCCCTCCGCCACGATCTTGGCCTTGTCCATGACCACCAGGTGGTCGCACAGCTGCTCGGCCTCGTCCATGTAGTGGGTGGTGATGATCAGCGTGCGTCCGCGTCGCTTGAGCTGGTAGAGGCGTTCCCACAGGAGGTGCCGCGCCTGCGGGTCGAGGCCGGTCGTCGGCTCGTCCAGGATGACGAGGTCTGGATCGTTGATCAGCGAGCGGGCGATGGTCAGGCGCCGCTTCATGCCGCCGGAGAGCGGCTCGACCTGGTCCTTCGCGCGCTCGTCGAGCTGGACGAACTCCAGCAGCTCATCCGTCCGCTTGTTGGCGACCTCGCGCGGGATGTCGAAGTAGCGCGCGTACATCTCCAGGTTCTCGCGCACCGTCAGCTCGGTGTCGAGGTTGTCGATCTGTGGCACCACGCCCAGCTTGGCCTTGATCTGGCGTGCCTGCGTGCGCGGGTCCATGCCGATCACCCTGAGCTGCCCCTCGGTCACCGGCGAGCTGCAGGCGATCATGCGCATCGTGCTCGTCTTGCCCGCGCCGTTGGGGCCGAGGAAGCCGAAGGCCTTGCCGGCGAACACGTCGAAGTCGACGCCATCGACGGCGGTGAAACCGTTCGCGTAGCGCTTCGTCAGGCCGCGGGCATGGACAAGAGAGGTCTGGCTGCTCATGGGCTCGTGCATTCTAGACCGATGCGGTCGCCGGTTCTCATCGGTCAATTGTCCCCGGCATTCCTGCCAGAGAGTGTCAGGATGTCCGTCGTAGCATCGGCGCATGTCCGTTCGAGTCGTCGTCCAACACGGCCCGCGCGATAAGAAGGCCGCCGCCTTTGCCATTGACTGGCCAGGCTGGAGCCGCGGCGCAAGGACTGGCCCGGAGGCGGTCGAGGTCCTCGCGGCGTACCGAGACCGATACCGACCGGTCGCCGCTCTGGCCGGCCTTGGGGACGAGTTCGACGCCGCCGGCCATCTCGAGCTGGTCGAGGACCACGTCGGCGTCGGCTCGACCGACTTTTGGGGCATCTCCTTCGCCCCCTCGTC
>DASTTX010000127.1:0-3861 GCA_035759945.1 Candidatus Limnocylindria bacterium
AGCCACTGCGGAAACATGGTCGTCCCGCCCTCGCGCAGGATGCGGCTGAGGGTTCCCTGGTCCGGGACGGCGATGCGGACGTGGCTGATCTCGGGCACGAGCCGAGTCTAACGCCACGAAGGGTCTTGACCTTCGAGCGGCTCCAGGGTCCCGGCGTGCGACGCGGCGCCTACGTCGAGGAGGTGGCGGGCGGGCGCAGATCGGCGAAGCCGGCGGCGCGCTCGTAGGCATCGGCCACGCGGAGCACCGTTGCCTCGTCGAAGGCACGACCGATGACCTGGAGCCCCACCGGCAGCCCATCGGACAGGCCGCAGGGCACCGAGATCCCGGGCAGGCCGGCGATGTTGACGGGCAGCGTGCAGGCATCGTTGAGGTACATGGCCAGCGGATCGTCCACCTTGGCGCCGATCTTGAACGCGACCGTCGGCGAGGTCGGCGCGAGGATGGCGTCGACGGTATCGAGCACGGCGTCGAACTCGTCCTTGATCAGCGTCCGCACCTGCTGCGCCTTGACGTAGTACGCGTCGTAGTAGCCGGCGCTCAGCGCGTAGGTCCCGAGCATGATGCGACGCTTCACCTCCGCGCCGAACCCGGAGCCGCGGGTGGTGTCGTAGTTGTCCCAGAGCTCGTCGGCGCCGGCGGACAGGCCATACCGGACGCCGTCGTACCGCGCGAGATTGGCCGAGGCCTCGGCCGGGGCGATGATGTAGTACGTCGCCAGTCCGCGATCCGTCGACGGCAGCGAGACGTCGACGATCTCGGCACCGAGCTCGCGCAGGGTATCGATCCCCGCCCGCACCGACGCCTCGACGCCCGGCTCCATGCCCGCGACGAAGTACTCGCGCGGGACGCCGAGGCGCAGCCCCCTGACGTCACCGGTGAGCGCGGCCGCGTAGTCCGGCACCGGCGTGTCGACGCTGGTCGAGTCGCGCGGGTCGTGGCCGGCGAGCGCGCCGAGCACGAGCGCCACGTCCCGCACGGACCGCGCGAACGGCCCGCATTGGTCGAGGCTGGAGGCGAAGGCGATCATCCCGTATCGGCTCACCCGGCCATACGTCGGCTTCATGCCGACCGTGCCCGTCAGCGAGGCCGGCTGGCGGATGGAGCCACCGGTATCGGTGCCCAAAGAGAAGTAGGCCTGGCCACCGGCGACCGCGGCCGCCGACCCGCCGGACGATCCGCCGGGCACGGTCGTCTCGTCCCACGGGTTGCGGACCGGTCCGAAGGCCGAGTTCTCGTTCGACGAGCCCATCGCGAACTCGTCGCAGTTCGTCTTGCCCAGCAGGATCGCCCCGGCCGCTTCCAGCCGCTCCTGCGCCGACGATGCGTACGGCGACCGGTAGCCCTCGAGGATGAACGAGCCGGCGGTGGTCGGCAGCCCGCCCGGGAGCTCTCGGCCCTCGTCGTCGAGGGCGCGGGTGACGAAGATGTCCTTGAGCGCATACGGGATCCCGAGCAGCGGCCGATCGGCTCCCTCACCACGCGCCAGCGCAGCGTCCGCCGCATCGGCCGCTCTGAGTGCCGCCTCGGCGTCGACGGCGAGGAACGTGTTCAGGCGCGCCGCATCGCGCTCGATGCGCGTGAGGCACGCATCGGTGAGCTCGCGCGAGCTGGTCCCGCCACCCCGGAGTGCGGCGCCGGCGTCGGTGATCGTCAAGTCGGCGAGCGGCAGCGAGCTCATCGGCCCTCCTCCAGCACCGTCGGCACGCGCAGAAACGGATCGTCGCGAAGCGGCGCGTTGGCCAGCGCGGCCTCGCGGGTCAGGCCGGGTCGGACGTCGTCGTCGCGCATGACGTTCTCGAGCTGGATGACGCTGGCAGTTGGCCCGACGTGCGAGGTGTCGACGTCACGCAGCGTCTCGATGGCCTCGAGGATGTTCGACAGCTGGCTCTGCATGCGGTCAATCTCGTCATCGGTCAGGTGGAGGCGGGCGAGGCGGGCGACGTGCTCGACGTCGGCGCGACTGATTGAGGCCATTGACCGATGGTAGCGCCTGCCGTTCTGGCAGCATGTGCGCCGATGGGCACGCAGGCGGTCGCCATTCCCGGGGGACGCATCGAGCTGTACGCACTGGACGGTGGCGAAGGGACGCCGCTGATCGTGCTCGGGGGCGTCGAGACCGGCATGCGACCGCTGGCCGGCACCGAGCAGCTCCTTCAACGCCGATGGGAGGGCCGCTCGCGCCGACGCCCGGTGACCCTGCTGGGACGGCCGATCCCCGACGATCCAGCCGATGCCGAGCGGATCATGCACCCGCGCGTGATCGCCGACGGCGTGGCCAGCGTCCTCCGCGAGGTCGGGCTGGGGCCGGTCGTGATCGAGGCCGAATCCGGCGGAGGGCGCATCGGCCTGTGGCTCACCGTCGATCACCCGGAGCTGGTGGAGCGCCTGGTGCTGGCGGCGGTGGCCTCCGAGACCGCACCCGGATCGCCGATGGCGGAGCGCATGCAGCGCTGGATCGAGCTGGGCGAGGCCGGCGACTGGGGCACGTTCTTCCGGAACATGGCCCAGCTCATGAAGGCCGCGAACGAGGCGGAGGCCGGCTCCTTCGGCGCCGCGGCGCGCCTCCAGCCGAGGCCGGCCACGCCGGAACGGTTCATCGGGGAGCTCAAGGCGACGCTCGACCCAAGCTCGTTCGTCACCGATCGCCTCGGCGAGATCGGCGTGCCGGCGCTGGTCCTCGCAGGCGAGCAGGACCAGGTCGTGCCGCTTGCCTCGACCCAGCTCGTTGCCGACCGCATCCCGGGCGCGCACCTCATCACCGATCCGGAGTGCGGGCACACCGTGCGCAGCTCGTTTCGGGGCTACGACGACCTCGTCGAGTCGTTCCTGGCCGAGGGTGACTGAGTGCGGCTCGATGCGTCGCTCGGCTTCGACACGCCGCTGGAGGGCGTCGCCGAGGTGGCCCGTGCCGCCGAGGCCGCGGGAGTCTCCGGGCTGTGGACCGCCGAGACGCGCCACGACCCGTTCCTGCCTCTCGTCGCCGCCGCCGGCGCGACCCGGCGCCTGGAGCTCGGCACGGCGGTCGCCGTCGCCTTCGCGCGCTCGCCGACGGCCATGGCGTCGACCGCGTGGGACCTGGCACGGCTGTCGAGCGGTCGCTTCCGGCTCGGGCTCGGCACGCAGGTCCGCGCGCACGTCGAGCGCCGCTTTGGCATGGCATGGAGCGGCCGGCCGGTGGCGCAGCTGCGCGAGTACGTGGCCGTCCTTCGCGCGGCGTGGAGCGCGTGGCAAACCGGCTCGCGACCGACGGTCCGCGGCGAGTTCTACCGGCTGACGCTCATGACGCCGTTCTTCGATCCCGGGCCGATCGACCATCCCGAGGTGCCGGTCTACCTCGCCGGCGTCGGGCCGTCGATGACGCGCCTGGCCGGTGAGGTCGCCGACGGGCTGATCGTTCATCCCCTGCACTCGCGCGCCTACCTGGCCGACGTCGTCCTGCCCGCGCTCGCCGAAGGTGCCGCCGCGAGGGGACGTGCGCGAGATGCCGTCACCATCGCCGCCTCGGTCATCACCGCCGGCGACGAGACGCAGGTCGGGCGCGCGCGTCGAAGCATCGGCTTCTACGCTTCCACACCAACCTATCGGCCGGTGCTCGAGCATCACGGCTGGGGCGGCACCGCCGATGCGCTGGCCGGCCACGCGCGACACGGACGCTGGGACGAGATGGCCGCCTTGGTCACCGACGAGATGCTCGAAGCCTTCGCGGTCCTGGCCGCCCCGTCGGAGCTGCGGGCGGCGCTCGAGCGACGCGCCGACGGCCTGATCGACCGGGTCGCTCCCTACGACGCCTTCGGCACGCCGGCGTGGGCGGGGCTGCTGGCATGAGCTGGACGCCGCCGGACGTCGGATCGCGCGCGA
>DASTTX010000128.1:0-13342 GCA_035759945.1 Candidatus Limnocylindria bacterium
CCCGCACCACAAGCTTCAGCGCTCGCGGGCCAGTCGAAGCTCGAGTGCCTGGTCCGCGCTGAAATCACGGAGTTTGAGAGCGTCGGCTGCGATCTCGAGCAGCGCCCCGGTTGGCGCCAGGCCGATGAGCTCGCAGTGGTCGATGTCCGTGCCCGCGTCACGCGCCAGCCGGCGCACCTCGTTCACGACGGCCGCGATGCCTGTGCGCTCCCAATCCACGAGGTTGGTGCTCACCTGCGCCATCGGTGACGAGCCCGGGTTCTCGAGGAGCACGCCCATGGCCTGCACCGCGGGCATGCCGCCGGAGCTCTCGCGGATGATGTTCGCGATCTTGATGGCGGTGGGCAGGTCATCGGTCCGGAGGTTGATGTTGAAGGCGATGAGCGGCTTGCGGGCGCCGACGGCAACCGCGCCACCCTTCGGGTGGAGCCGCGCCGGCCCGTAGTCGGGAGCTCGGGCGGGATCGGAGCTGATGGCCTCACGCAGGCCCTCGTATTGGCCGCGGCGCACGTTCGCCAGGCGGCGGCGCTCCGGCCTCAGGGCGGCCTCACCGTAGAGGTACACCGGGAGCTCGAAGCGCTGAGCGATCTGCTCGCCGAACCGCCGGGCGAGATCGACGCATTCTTCGATGCGTGTCGTACCGAGCGGCACGAACGGAATGACGTCGACGGCCCCGATGCGCGGATGGGCCCCACTGTGCTGCTCCATGTCGATGAGCTCGAGGGCGCGCCCGACCGCGGCGGTCGCGGCGCGGACCACCGGTTCCGCGTTCCCGGCGAACGTGACGACGCTGCGATTGTGCGTCTCGTCGCGCGAGTGATCGAGGACGGTGACGCCATCGATCTGGCCGACCGCGTGGACGATCTCCTCGACAACCTCGGCTCGCCGCCCCTCGCTGAAGTTCGGGACGCACTCGATCAGTCCAGGCACGCTCGTGATCGTAGCGTGCGGTTTCCCGTTCGGCTGGTCCCACCGCCGTCAACCGGTATGGGGCCGCGCCGATGCTACGCTCCGCCGGTGATTCGCCCAGCGCCGTTCGATCGGTGATCACGGGAATGCTCTACGTCGTGGCGGTGCCCATCGGAAATGCCGATGATTTGTCACCCCGGGCTCGCGAGACCCTGCAGCGTGTCGCGGTGGTCGCCGCGGAGGACACGCGCCACTTCGCCACCCTCGCGCGACACAATGGGATCGCAACGCGCGCCGTCAGCTACCACGATCACAACGAGGAGGCCCGATCGCGGGAGCTGATCGGCCGCCTGGAGGCCGGCGACGACGTGGCCCTGGTCAGCGATGCCGGAACACCGCTCGTCAGCGATCCGGGGTATCGGCTCGTGCGGGCCGCCATCGATGCCGGAATCCCGATCACGAGCGTTCCCGGGCCGTCCGCGGTGACGACGGCGCTCGCAGCCTCCGGCCTTCCGCCGCATCCGTTCATGTTCATCGGCTTCATGCCGCGCACCAGCGCCGCCCGGAGGGTAGCCTTCGCGGATGTTGCGACCGTCAGCGCGACACTGGTCGCGTTCGAGGCGCCTCGACGCCTGACCGATACGCTGCGCGACGCGCTGGCCGTCCTCGGAGATCGGCCGGCGTGCCTGGCGCGGAACCTGACCAAGCCGCACGAGCGGTACCAGCGCGGTTCGCTATCGGAGCTGATCGCGGAACTCGCCAGCGAAGACGAGGTGCGCGGGGAGTGCACGCTGGTCGTCGCCGGGGCACCGGGCGACGCCAGGCCGACCGCTGATGCGGAGGCCGATGCGCGCCTCCTCCTCGATGGCAGCGCGCCACCGCGAGCCGTCCAGGACTTGCTCATTCAGCGTCACGGTCTCTCAAAGCGAGATGCCTACGCGCTCGTGCTCCGGCTGCGCGAGCGATGACCGCGGAGATCGTCGAGCGCGTCCGCCGCTCGTCGCGATACCGCGACGTCGACCCGGCGTTGCTCGGCCGGCTGGCTGCGGAGGAGCTGCCGAAGGCGCGGAACGCCGACGACGCCGTCAAGCGCGTGAAGCGCCGGCTGCACCAGGCCGTCGGCGCGTTCCGGGGTGAGCGCCACGGCGATCTCCTGGACGATGTCCGCGCCGCCTGGCACGGCGACCTCACCGACGCGGCGTTCCGCGCCGCGTGCGCCGACGTGATGCGATCGCACGCATCCACCCGCGAGCGCCTGCCGTTTCTCGACACCTTATATATGCGCATCTGGGAAACGACCGGGATCCCCACCACCCTTCTCGACGTTGGCTGCGGCCTCGGGCCGCTCGCGCTGCCCTGGATGGGGATCGGCGCCGCGACCTACGTCGCTACCGATGTCGACCGGCGGCCGCTTCAGACGGTGGATGCGTTTCTCGAGATGGTCGGGCAGCCGCACTCGGTGCGGGCCATGGACGTCGTCGCGACCATCCCGGACGATCGGGCGGACGTGGCTCTCCTCCTCAAGCTGGCGCCGACCCTGGATCGCCAGGACCCCGGCGCTGCCGTCCGCCTGATCCGCGGCCTGAACGTGCGCCATGCCGTGGTCAGCTTCCCGGCGCGATCGCTGGGCGGCCGCGGCAAGGGCATGGAGCGGACGTACCGCGAGCGGCGCGATCGGCTCATCGAGGAGAGCGGGCGGGCGACTGCTACCACCGAGGTATCGGTCTCGAACGAGCTCATCTTCGTCCTGACGTTCGATGGCTGACGCGCTCGAGACCCGGCGCGGAACCCTGCCCGTGCCCACGTTCCTGCCGGACGCGACGCGGGCCGGCGTTCGCGGCACGAGCAGCGAGGATCTCCGCCAGGTCGGCATCGAGGCACTGGTCGTCAATGCCTTCCACCTGCTGCGCCGGCCGGGTGCCAGGGTGGTGCAGGCGGCGGGTGGCATCCATCGGTTCATGGACTGGAACGGCCCGATCCTCAGTGACTCCGGCGGGTTCCAGGTCTGGAGCCTGATCCGGCAGGATCCGAACCGCGGTGTCATCCGCGATAACGAGGTGATCTTTCGGGAGCCGGAGACGGGCGAGAAGTGGAACCTCACGCCCGAACGGATCATCAACCTGCAGTTTCAGCTCGGCAGCGACATCGTGGTCTGCCTGGATGACTGCACCGATGCCGACGCGCCCGAGCCGGAGCAGGAGCGCTCCGTCGAGCGCACGGTCCGATGGGCGCGCCGATGCCGCGAGGAATTCGACCGGCAGGTCGCGCAGCGCCGTGGCGATCCACCGCGCATCTTCGCCGTCGTCCAGGGTGGCGGCGTGGAGTCGCTGCGCCGCCAGTGCGCCGAGGAGCTTGCCGCCATCGGCTTCGACGGCTACGGCTTCGGCGGCTGGCCGCTGGCGGCCGACAACACGCTTCTCGCCGATCCACTGCGCTGGGTCGCCGACGCTCTGCCCGCGCCAGCGCCGAAGCATGCCCTCGGAATCGGGCGCGCCGATCACGTGGTGAGCGCCTTCGCGCTCGGCTATTCGTCCTTCGACAGCGCCCTGCCGACCCGCGACGCTCGCCATGGTCGCCTGTACGCCTTCAAGCCCGGCTGGGCGGCTCGCCGGCCGTCACCCGGCGACGACTTCTTCGGCGCCATCCGCATCCACGATCCGGAGTACCGCGTCGACCACGGACCGATCGAGGACGGCTGCGACTGCCCAGCGTGCGCCAGGCATTCGCGGGCGTACCTGCATCACCAGTTCAAGGTGGGCGATGCGTCCGCCGAGCGCCTGGCGACGCTCCACAACCTGCGCTTCTACGTTCGGCTCTTCGCGAACCTGCGCGGCTCAGCCGGGTAGGTCAGGCATGGGCTCCGGCCTGCGCCGGATCCTCGCGACCGAGCGTGTCGGGGTCGACGCTGCGTGCCCTGGCCAGGCGTTCGGCCACGAGCTGCAGCGCGATGGCCGACCCGAGCAGCGAGCCGGCAGCGCCGGGGACACGACCGGTGTGCGGCAGGACGATGCGGCCCGCGGGGGTATCGGCGCGGTCGATGCCATCGGCCAGTGCGTCGCCGAGGATCGCCGCGGCCGGCATGCCCAGGGAGCGCGCCGCGCGGAGGACGCGCTGTGCGCGTGCGAGGACCGTTCCGGCCGGCGCGTCCGTCGTCAGCACGACCACCATGCCGGTCCAGCGCGTCGCGGCTGCGAGGTGGCCGTGCATGACCGTCTCGAGCTCGAGCGCCGACGCGGGCAGCCGCGCGCCCTCGGACACCTTGAGCGCCATCTCTCGCGCCGACACATAGTCCACCCCGGCTCCGGCGATCACGAGGCGGTCGATCCCGGCCAGCCCGGCGGCGACCGATGCGGCCGAGCGCGGATCGGTGGTCACGTCGAGCAACGCACGAACGGCCTGTGCGTCCACGGGCTTCCGCTTCAGCCGTGCGGCCAGCGCCATGCCCGCGACGAGCGGGGAGAGATAGCCGACGGTGTGGCACCAGCTCTGATCCTGCTCGTCGGTGCGGATCACGAAGTCGGCGATCTCCGCGGCCGGCGAGCGATCGCAGACCGTGATCAGGGCCGTTGGCACCTTCGCGTCGCGCGCGGCTGCGAGGGCCTCGTTCGTCATCTGCGTCCCGCCCTCGTGTGAGACACCGATGAGCAGCCCGGCGGCGGGCAGCCGCCGCAGGACCTCGAGCGCCGGCATGGCGAAGGCGCCGCGCCCCGTTCCGTCGAGCGCCTCGTTGAGCAGCTCGGCGATGCCCATCGCGGCGTGCTCGGACGTGCCGGCGCCCGTCAGGACGATCGGCCGGGAGGCCGCATCGGCCTCGCGGATCAACGTTGCCACCCGCTCGACCGCGTCGTCCACCGCGAGCCGGTGCACGAGCCGCTCGGCGAGCGCGGGCTCCGCGGTGACCATCTCGGTCATGAGGTACGGCGGCCGCGACCGGAACTCGGGCATCTCCGACGGCGCCCAGGGATCGGGCGCACCGGGCAGCGGGGCGTGGGAGTCGCGCCTCACCGGCGTCAGCTTCGTGGCATCGGGATGCGGACGCCGCGCTCTTCGGCGACCTCGATGGCGCGCTCGTATCCGGCATCTGCGTGGCGGATGACGCCCATGCCTGGATCGGTGGTCAGCACGCGCTCCAGTCTGGCGGCCGCCTCCGGCGTGCCATCGGCGACCACCACCATCCCCGCATGCAGCGAGTAGCCGATGCCGACGCCGCCACCGTGGTGGAAGCTGACCCAGGTGGCGCCGGCCGCGGTGTTGAGCAGGGCGTTGAGAATCGGCCAGTCGGCAATGGCGTCGCTGCCGTCGCGCATGGCCTCGGTCTCTCGGTACGGGGATGCGACGGAGCCGGCGTCGAGGTGGTCGCGACCGATGACGATCGGCGCGCGGATCTCGCCGGACGCCACGAGCTCGTTGATGCGCAGCCCGGCCCTCGCACGCTCGCCGTAGCCGAGCCAGCAGATCCGGGCCGGCAGCCCCTGGACCGGCACCTTCTCGCGCGCCAGCGGCAGCCATCGCTGCAGGGATGCATCCGATGGAAACAGCTCGGCCAGCGCCGCGTCGATGCGGTCGATGTCCGAGACCTCCCCGGACAGCGCCGCCACCCGGAACGGGCCCTTTCCCTCGCTGAAGAGGGGCCTGATGAAGGCGGGCACGAAGCCGGGGAAGTCGAAGGCGTTCTCGACGCCTGCGTCGCGCGCGTGCGCCCGGATGTTGTTGCCGTAGTCGAACGTGACCGCTCCGCCGCGCTGGAGGTCGAGCATCGCTCGGACGTGGTCCGCCATCGACGTCATGGAGCGACGGACGTAGTCGTCGGGGTCGCTGGCGCGCAGCGCCAGCGCATCGGCCAACGGCAGACCGGTCGGGACGTAGCCGCCCAGCGGGTCGTGCGCGCTCGTCTGGTCGGTCACGAGGTCGGCATGCCACCCACGGCGCACGAGCTCCGGCAGGACGTCCGCGGCGTTTGCGACGAGCGCCACCGAGCGGCCGGTCCGCTCGGTGCGCCAGCGGTCGACCATGGCAACCGCCTCGTCGAACGAGTGGGTGAGCTCGTCGACGTAGCCGGCATCCAGGCGACGACGCGCGCGCGTTTCGTCGACCTCGACCACGAGCGCCGTGCCGCCGTTCATGGTGATGGCCAGCGGCTGCGCGCCGCCCATGCCGCCGAGGCCGGCGGTGACCGTCGCGGTGCCGGCCAGCGAGCCGCCGAAGTGCTGGCGCGCGGCCTCCGCGAAGGTCTCGTAGGTGCCCTGGATGATGCCCTGCGTGGCGATGTAGATCCACGATCCGGCCGTCATCTGCCCGTACATGGTCAGTTCCGCGCGCTCCAGCGCGCGGAACTGGTCCCAGGTCGCCCAGTGCGGCACGAGGTTGGCGTTGGCGATCAGGACGCGCGGCGCATCACGAGTCGTGCGGAAGACGCCGACGGGCTTGCCTGACTGGACGAGCAGCGTCTCGTCGTTCTCCAGGCGTTGGAGCTCGGCGACGATCGCGTCGAACGCCTCCCATGAGCGCGCGGCGCGACCGGTGCCGCCGTAGACGATGAGGTGCTCGGGATCCTCGGCGACCTCGGGATCCAGGTTGTTCATGAGCATGCGCAGCGCCGCTTCCTGCTGCCAGCCCTTGCAGGACAGCTCAGTCCCGCGCGGTGCGCGGACGGTGCGCGGGCCACTGACCGGTCGTACGGCCGTCATGCGCGGATGATATGCCGACGCCGGCAGAGCCGATCAGGCGCGCGACAGCAGATACGCCGACGCGAAGCCGAGAACGGTCGCGAGGCCGACCCAGTCACCTCCGTTCTCGAACGCCTCCGGCATCATCGTGTCGGCGAGCATGGTGAGGATCGCGCCGCCGGCAAACGCCTGGACGATGGCGACCGCGCCGGCATCCATTCCTGACAGGAGCGCGTTGCCGAGCCCGGCCGCGATGCCTGAGGCGATGGCCACAGCAACCCACAGACCGATGATCCACGCGCGCGGATGACCCTCATCCGACAGGTCCCGACCACCGGCCACGCCCTCGGGGATGTTCGACAGGAAGATCGCCGCCAGCAGAGACGTGGACAGGCCGCCGCCGCCGAGCAGGCTCGCTCCGAGGACGATCGACTCCGGCAGGCCGTCGAGCAGCGTGCCGAGAACGATGGCCGGACCACTCGTCGGCGCGATCGTGCCTCGTCCGGGTGGCTCGGACGCGCGCCGCCGCGCCGATCGCTGAAGGAGCCAATCACCCGCGAAGTAGGTGATCGCGCCGACCGCCAGTCCGATGGCGGTCGCTGCCGTCCCGCCACCCGCGAAGGCTTCCTCGGTCAAGTCGAAGGCCAGGGCGCTGATGAGCGCACCGGCACCGAAGCCCATGACGAGCGCGACCGCCCGGCGCGGGATCCCCAGCCAGACGCCGGCCGCCGCACCCACCACAAGCGACGAGGCGGCCGCGAGCCCCCACAGACCCGCCTGGATCGGCTCCGGCACGACGATCAGTCGTCCCCGAACGGATTCGGGCGCTTCGGCCTCTCCGGCGGCAGGCGGAACAGATCGTCGGGGTCGCGCTTCGGCGGGAGCGGCAGCGGCCACTCGTCACCCTCGTCGGAGGGCGTGCTCGCGTGAAGGAGGTCCGACCACGCGTCCGCATCGGTCTCGCCGGAGAGCTCACGCCGGTAGACCGGGAACCGCTCGTCCCCGGTAACCCGCTCGAAGGCGGCACGCTCGTACATCGATGGCGGCCCCGGCGACGGCAGCCACCCGTCGGGAATGCCCTCGGGATACGCCTCGACGGCGATGATGCCGCGGCGATCGAGCTCGTCGCATACCGCCTCGAGCAGCGCCACGCCATCGGCCAGGCGCGCCTCGGCGTCCGGGGCGCCATGGATCTGAAGGCAGGTCACGACCCAGGGAGCGGGCGACTCGGGCAGCTGCGGGTACCGTTCGCGAATCGACTGCGCGCGCGGGTAGGCGCTCAATGGGCCGAATTGGGCGTAGCCGGTGACGCGAACGTCCATGGCGTCCGTTCGCACCGCGACCATGGCCAGCGCCCCACCGGCGGCGCGGCCGCCGAGCAGCCGTTGACGCTTGAGCGTGGCTCGCGCGGTCCGATCCGGGGCATCAGCGGCGGGAGCCTCACGCCCGCCATCCAGGCGCTCCCAGTAGTCGCAGGTCTGGCAGCGAGCGCCCGGCTGCGCCGGTTCGGGGATGTCGTCGAAGGTCGCGGCGTCGAGCAACCGGAACTCGAGCTCAGCCATGCGCACGTGCGGTTGCGGGATTGGCCAGCAGGTCGCCGGCATGAATCAGCTCGCGGATGGCTGCGATGTCGGGCGCCGGAGAGCGGTCGCCTGCCGCATGCGCGACGCGCTCGCGAATCCGCCGGTGGGCTGCCGCGACGCCGGCCCCGGGGCGGAGCGGCGCCCGGAAGTCGAGGCCCTGTGCGGCGCACAGCGCCTCGATCGCCAGCACCTGCTCCGCACGGTCGACCGCCTCGCGGAGACGGAGCGCACTCGTCCCGCCCATGCTGACGTGGTCCTCCTGGTTCGCGCTCGTCGGGATGGTGTCGACCGACGAGGGATGGCTCAGCCCCTGGAGCTCGTTGACGAGTGCTGCCGCCGTGTAGTGGGCGATCATGAGGCCGCTCTCCACCCCGGGCCGCTCCGCCAGGAATGCGGGCAGGCCGGACAGGTGAGCATCCACCAGGCGCGCCGTCCGCCGCTCCGAAATCGAGGCCAGCTCGGCGACCGCCATCACGGCGTAGTCGAGCGCCAGGGCCAGCGGCTCGCCATGGAAGTTGCCCCCGGACACGACTCGGCCGTCGGGGAAGACGAGCGGATTGTCGGTCGCCGCATTGATCTCGACGCGGAGCACGCGGCCGAGCTCGGCCAGGGCGTCGCGGGCCGCACCATGCACCTGCGGCATGCAGCGCAGGCTGTAGGCGTCCTGGACCTTGTGGCCGCTGGCCGCATGCGACGAGCCGATCTCGCTGCCATCGAGGAGCTCGCGCAGGTGCCTGGCGGCCGCGACCTGCCCGGGGTGCGGACGGGCCGCGACGAGCTCTTCGGCGAAGGCGGCCGCGGTGCCGAGCATCGCCTCCAGGCTCATTGCGCCGATGACGTCCGAGATGAGCGCCAGGCGCTGTGCGTCGTGGAGGGCCAGCGCGCCGATACCGGCCATGAGCTGCGTACCGTTGAGCAGGGCGAGGCCCTCCTTGGCCTCGAGTGCCACCGGCGCGAGGGCGGCACGTCGCAGCGCATCGGCTCCCGGGCCGGGACCAGCACCATCGACGGACGCCTCACCCTCGCCGGTGAGCACGAGCGCGATGTGCGCGAGCGGCGCCAGGTCGCCGGATGCGCCGAGGCTGCCGCGCGAGGGGACGACGGGGTGCACGGCGGCGTTCAACATGCCGATGAGCAGCTCGACGACCTCGACGCGCACGCCGGAAAGGCCAACCGCGAGCGCATTCGCGCGGAGGACGAGCATCGCCCGCACCACCTCGTCGGGGAGGGGTTCACCGACGCCCGCGGCGTGCGAGCGCACCAGGTTGCGCTGGAGCTCGGCGGTCTGCGACGGGTCGATCCGGACGTCGGCCAGGTCGCCGAAGCCCGTCGTGACGCCGTACGCGGTGGCGCCATCGGCGACGAGGCGCTCGATCACTGCGCGTGAAGCCCGCATCCGGTCGGCCGCCGCGGGATCGAGCCCGACCGCTCTTCGACCGCGCGCGACCTCGATCACGTTGTCGATGGTGAGGTCCCGACCGGTCAGCGGTAGCGACGGCATCGGTCCCTATACTACGCACCGTGCGACGGCTGCCGGACCTCATGAGCCGCCTCGTCGTCCATGACGAGGCCGAGCATCGCCTCGGCGGCGCCGTTCCCAGCCCCGCGGTGGCATTCCTGGTCAGCGTCTGCATCCTGCCCGCGCTGTTCTGGCTGGTGATGCTCAAGCGCACGACCGTGTCGACCGCTCCGGAGGAGTGGCTGATGGGCACCGTTGTGCCCGCCGTTCACGGCTGGGTTCAGACGACCCTTCCGCCTATCGAGACGCTCATCGTGGGCATCAGCGCCTTCGGCAGCGGCTGGTTCGTGGCGCTGGCCTTCGCGGCATTGGGACTCCTCGCGCTCAGCCGCGGCCGCCGCGATCTCGCGCTGCTGCTGGCGCTCGGCACGCTCTGCTTCCCGATGGAGTGGGCGCTCAAGTACTTCACCTCGTCCGAGGCCATCAGCCTCCCGGCCCTGGTGAGCGCCATGTTCAACATCAACAACGTCGGCCTCGACGACATCGCCGACTTCCCGGCCGGCCACGCCCTGCGGGCCACGGCCCTCTATGGCATCGCCGCCTTCTGCGTCGCGCGGCTCGCCCATGACCGGCGGCAGGGCGAGATCGCGTATGTCGTCGCCATCGTCTTCATCGGCGCCATCAGCCTCACCCGCATCTACCTCCAGGCGCACTACCCGATCGACGTGCTCGGCGGCTGGATGGCCGGCGGGGCGCTGGTGGCGATCCTGGTCGCCATCCACGTGCTCCAGGTCGACGAGCGAGCGCGCGCCGCGGAGCGCGCCCGGCGGGCCGCGCGGCCCCGGCGCGTCGCCGTGCCACGCCGCGCGACGCCGACCCCTGCCTCGAGTGTGACGTCCGCCGCGCCGGCCCAGCGACGCGAGGGCTGAAGGCCTGCTCGACTTCATCGACCGCGAGGTCATCCCGTTCATCCTCCAGATGTACGACGCCGTCGGCTATGTCGGCGTCGCCGTGGCCGTTGCGCTGGAGACGATCGTCGCGCCCATCCCGTCGGAGGTGATCCTGCCGATGGCCGGCTGGAAGGTCAGCCAGTCCGCCGCGGATCCATCGGTCGTCGAACCGCTCACCGGGCTCGCCTGGAACATTCCGCTCGCCGTGCTGCTGGCCACCCTTGGCAGCCTCGTCGGCGCGGTGGTCGGCTACTACATCGGCGCCTGGGGTGGCCGGCCGCTGCTGGACCGATACGGCCGCTACGTCGGCATCGGCGACTCGGATCTCGATCGGGCGGAGCGCTGGTTCGAGCGATGGGGCAACGCCGCGGTCTTCTTCGGCCGGATGGTGCCGCTGGTACGGACCTTCGTGAGCTATCCGGCCGGCATCAGCCGCATGCCGATGGGTCGGTTCCTGCTCTTCAGCGCGCTTGGATCCCTCCCGTGGAATGCCGCGCTGATCGGGGCGGGCTACCTGGTCGGCGAGAACTACCCGCAGATCGAGGCCGCCCTCAAGCCATTCGAGTACGTCATCTACGCCGTCGTCCTGGTGCTGGTCGCGTACTTCGTCGTCCGCTGGTGGCGGGCGAAGCGAGCGGCTGGCGCCTGAGCACCGGTTGACCGGGCGGCTCGGCGGTGACAGCATCGGCGTCAATCGAACCATCCATCGTCTTCGGGGCGGGGTGAAAGTCCCCACCGGCGGTCGGCTCGCAATCGTGAGCCAGCCCGCGAACCGCATCGGCCCCTCAGGTTGAATCCTGGGCCGATGCGGCCGACCTGACCCCCGGCGGCAGCCGGGGCAGACAGGGCCGACGGTCACAGTCCGGAAGGGAGAAGGCGACCGCGCTCTGCGCCGACGCGCCCGTCATTGGCCGCGTCGCGCGGTGACGGTGATGCCCCGTGGGCGATCCACAGCCGGAGAGCGCCATGGCATCGACGACCAGCAGCGGGCTCGATCTTTCGATCGACGACGTGGCGGTGCGCTTCGCGACGCCGTCGGGGCCGCTGACCGCGCTCGAGCACTGCTCGCTCGAGATCCCGGCTGGCTCGTTCACGGTGATCATCGGCCCGAATGGCTGTGGCAAGAGCACGCTCCTGCGGCTCATGGCCGGGCTCCTGGCTGCCGATGACGGACGCGTGACGGTGGGCGCGGCCCCGGCGCGACCGGGCGATCCGCGCGTCGGCCTCGCCTTCCAGCAGCCGCGTCTCGTGCCGTGGCGCTCGACCATCGACAACGTCGCGCTGCCGCTCGAGCTGGCGGGAGTACAGGTGACGACTCGGCGCGAGCGTGCGGCGGAGGCCCTCGAGCGCGTGGGCCTCGCGGCCGCGGCGGACCTGCGGCCACGCGAGCTGTCGGGCGGCATGGCACAGCGGGCTGCGCTGGCCCGCGCGCTCATCACCGATCCATCGGTGCTGCTGCTGGACGAGCCGTTCAGCGCGCTCGACGCCCTGACCCGCGAGACGTTCGACGCGGAGCTGCAACGGCTGTGGCTCGAGCGGCGACGGACGGTCGTGCTCGTGACCCACAGCGTCCCGGAAGCCGTGGCACTCGGCGACCGGGTTGCCGTCATGACGCCTCGCCCCGGCCGCGTGGCGCGCGTCGTGCCGGTCGACCTGCCCCGACCGCGGCCGGCGGAAATGCTGGGGGATCCACGCGCCGCGGAGATCGCGGCCGCGATTCGCGAGGTCCTTGCCGCGGCCCACGCAATCGAGCTGCGGCCGTGGGCCGAGCAGGCGGGCGCGGCATGATGCGCATCGGCGGCGCGCTGTTCAGCCTGCTTGCTTTCCTGGCGGTGTGGAAGCTGGCCACCGTGGTCGGGGGGTATCCGGACTACATCCTCCCGCCGCCGGAGGCGGTGGTGGAGCGCGGCGGGCGCGCCATCGGCTCGGGACTGCTGTGGGAGCACACGGCGGTTACCCTGCTCGAGATCGTCCTCGGCTTGACGGTGGGCGCGACGGCGGCTGTCATCACCGGCACGGCGCTCGGCAAGAGCATCCTCGTTGAGCGCGTCCTGTCGCCGTACATCGTGGCCGCGCAGGCGGTCCCGATTCTCGCGCTCGCCCCGCTGCTCGACATCTGGTTCGGCGGTGGCCTGCTGGCGCGGGTCGTCATCTGCGCCCTGATCGTCTTCTTCCCGATCGCCATCGCCACCATGGTCGGCATCCGATCGACCGATCCGCTGCTGGCCGAGATGCTCCGCAGCCTCGGCGCCAGCGGCTCTCAGCGCACGCGGCTACTCGAGATCCCCTCGGCCCTGCCGGTGCTCTTCGGCGGCCTGCGCGTCGGCGTCACGCTCGCAGTCATCGGCGCGGTGGTGGCCGAATGGGCCGGCGCCGGCACCGGGCTCGGCGTGCTCATCAACATCGCCAACCAGGGTCTCTTCGATACCCCGCTCATGTTCGTCGCCCTCACCACGCTCGCCGTCATCGGCCTCGTCTTCTACGGGCTGGTCGTCGCCGTCGAGCGCCGTCTCGTCAGCCGTTGAAAGGAAGACCGATGTCGACGTCGCGCTTCGCGACCCTGCTCCTCGCCGTGATCCTGGTGGCATGCCAGGCGCCGGCGGCCACCGAGTCTCCGGCCGCACTGCGGCCGGTCACGCTCCTGCTCGGGTTCCGGCCCGACGTGCAGTTCGCGCCGTTCTACGTCGCCCAGCAGGAGGGCTACTACGCCGATGCCGGCCTCGACGTGACGATCGAGCACAAGCAGGCACCCGACGTTCAGCGCCTGGTGGCGGA
>DASTTX010000129.1:0-4719 GCA_035759945.1 Candidatus Limnocylindria bacterium
CGACCTCGTCCGGCTGTGCGAGGCCTACGGCATCCCGGCGTGGCGGGCAACACGACCGGATGAGGTCGCCAGCGTCATCGCCCAGGCCAGGAGCGCGCCCGGACCGGCGTTGATCGACTTCCAGCTCGACGAGGCACAGAACGTCTACCCGATGATGCTGCCCGGCAAGGGCCTCTCCGACATGGTCGAGGGGGGGACCGAATGAGCGCCGTGCCCGTCACCCTGCCCGCGGGCGAGTCCGAGGCCGAGCATCGGCGACACGTCGTGACGGCGCTGGTCGTCGACCGGCCCGGCACGCTGAACCGGGTTTCCGGGCTGCTCCGAGCCCGCAGCTTCAACATCGAGTCGCTCACCGTCGGCGCCACCCACCAGCCCGGTTTGTCCCGCATGACCGTCGTGCTTCGCGGCGACGAGGGGCATCTCCGCCAGGTGCTCGCCCAGCTCGAGCGGCTCATCGAGGTCCTCGAGGTGAGCGACCTGCACGCCACGCCTCACGTCGAGCTGGAGCTGGCCATCGTCGAGGTCGATGCCCCCGGCGACCGCGCGCAGGAGCTCGCGCTGGCCGGCGTCGTCCGCTCGGCGGGAGGCGGGATGCTCGCCACTGGCCCCGACTGCTGGCGCGCCTACCTGGCGGCAACGCCGCAGGCCATCGATCACACCCTCGAAACGGTGCGCCGCTTCGGGCTGCGCAGCCTCGTCCGGGCCGGAGCGGTGGCCATGGCCGCCGGCGCCGGCTCATCCCACCCGAGCACTCAGAACGGAGCACCCCAGGCATGACCAAGCTCATCTACGACGCCGATATCGACGCGTCCGTCCTCGATGGCCAGACCGTGGCCGTCATCGGCTATGGCAGCCAGGGCGAGGCGCACGCGCGCAACCTCGCCGAGTCGGGCGTCGATGTCGTGGTCGGCCTGCGCCCGGAGTCAGCGTCGGCAGACCGGGCTCGCGAGGCCGGCCTTCGAGTGGCTGACGCGGCGAGCGCCACGGCAGACGCCAACGTGGTCATGGTGCTGGTGCCGGACACGGCGGCGCCATCGGTCTATCACGCCGAGATCGAGCCGAACCTGCGGGACGGCGCGCTGCTGATGTTCGCCCACGGCTTCAACATCCACTTCGGCGAGGTCGATCCGCCCGGCGGCATCGACGTCGGCATGGTCGCGCCGAAGGGGCCCGGCCACCTGGTGCGGCGCCTGTACGAGGGCGGCGGCGGCGTCCCCGCGCTGTTCGCCGTGCACCGCGACGCGACCGGGACCGCGCGAGGGCGCACCCTCGCCTACGCGCGCGGCATCGGTGCCGGGAAGGCCGGGATCCTGGAGACGACATTCGCGGAGGAGACGGAGACCGACCTGTTCGGCGAGCAGGCCGTCCTGTGCGGCGGCGTCACGTCGCTGGTGAATGCCGGCTTCGAGACGCTGGTCGAGGCCGGCTACCAGCCGGAGCTCGCCTACTTCGAGACGATGCACGAGCTCAAGCTGATCGTGGACCTCATGTACCAGGGCGGCCTCCAATACATGCGCTACTCGATCAGCGACACGGCCGAGTACGGCGACTACGTCTCCGGGCCGCGGATCGTCGACGAGCGCACCCGCGACGAGATGCGCCGCATCCTGGCCGAGATCCAGGACGGCTCGTTCGCGCGACGCTGGATCGAGGAGGGGCGCCGCGGCGCCCCGGAGTTCCGTCGCATGCGTGCCGCGAACGCCGGCTCGCGGATCGAGGAGGTCGGCGCGGAGCTGCGCAGCCACATGGCCTTCATCAACCCGCGCCGCGCTCCCGACGGCTGGGCCGATGACGCGCGCGCCGGTGCGGCGCCGGAGCCCGCCCGATGAGCACGCGCCGATCGACGAGCGTCCGCGTCTTCGACACGACCCTGCGCGACGGCGAGCAGACGCCCGGCGCAGCGCTCACCGTTGACGAGAAGGTCACCGTCGCCCGCCAGCTGGCGCGGCTGCGGGTCGATGTGATCGAGGCCGGCTTCCCGGCCGCATCGCCCGGTGAGGCCGAGGCGGTCCGTCGCATCGCGTCGGAGGTGGGCGGCGAGGAAGGTGCGCCGGCCATCGCCGCACTGGCGCGCTGCGTCCCGGCCGACGTGACGGTGGCCGCCGCGGCGCTGGCACCGGCGCGGAAGCGGCAGCTGCACGTCTTCATCGCCACCAGCGACATCCACATCACCCACAAGCTGCGGAGCACGCGCGACGAGGTGCTCGAGCGAATCCGATCGTGCGTCGCGCAGGCGCGCGAGCTCGTGGGTCCGGGCCAGGAGGTCGAGTTCAGCGCCGAGGACGCGTCGCGCTCGGACATGCCGTTCCTGCTGGAGGCCTTCACGGCCGCCGTCGAGGCGGGCGCATCGGTCATCAACGTGCCGGACACCGTCGGCTACACCGAGCCGAAGGAGTACGCCGCCGTCATCAAGCAGGTGGTCAAGCTGGTCGGCCGCCGCGCGATCGTCAGCACCCACTGCCACAACGACCTCGGGCTGGCGACGGCCAACACGCTTGCCGCGGTCCAGGCCGGAGCGCGGCAGGTGGAGGTGACCGTCAACGGCCTCGGCGAGCGGGCCGGAAACGCGTCTCTCGAAGAGGTGGTCATGGCACTGCGCACGCGTCCGGGCCGCTTCGAGGAGCTGACGACGAGCGTTGCAACCGAGCAGCTGACCGCCACGAGTCGCCTGGTCAGCTACCTGACCGGCATCGCGGTGCAGCCGAACAAGAGCGTCGTGGGCGCCAACGCCTTCGCGCACGAATCCGGCATCCACCAGGACGGCTTCCTGAAGAACCCGCTGACCTACGAGATCATGACGCCCGAGTCCGTCGGGCTGTCGGGCTCGACCCTCACGCTCGGCAAGCTGTCGGGGCGCGCGGGCTTCGACGAACGGCTGCGGCGGCTCGGCATCCACGTCGAGCCCGATGCGCTCGACACGCTCTACGCCGAGGCCATCGGCCTGGCGGACCAGAAGAAGCAGGTGACCGATGCGGACCTGCTCGCGCTGGCCGAGCAGCACGTCGACCCGGTCCCGCAGCTCATCGAGCTCGAGCACTGGGCCACCGCCAGCCGGCAGGGCGAGTCGAGCAGCGGCAACGTGTCCGTCTTCTACGACGGCCGAACCTTCCGCGCCTTCGCGGGCGGCAACGGCCCGGTCGACGCGCTGCTCAAGGCGGTGGACAACGCCCTCGAGCAGATTATCGGCGGACGGCCGCAACTGGTGGACTACGCGCTGCGCAGCATCGGCGGCGGCGAGGACGCGCAGGGCGAGGCGACGGTGAAGATCGCCGCGCCTGCCAGTGACGGCGACGTGCCCGAGATTTTCACCGGCCACGGCCTTTCGACCAACGTCGTCGAAGCGTCGCTGCGCGCGTACCTCGCGGCGGTCAACAAGCTGATCGCCGTCCATCCGGTCGCCGCGGAGGCATTGGCGGCAGCCCGCGCACGACAGGCCGCCATGGTCAGCACGGGGAGCGGCGCGTGAGGCAGCACCGCGTCGCCTATCTGCCCGGCGACGGGATCGGCCCCGAGGTGTGTGCCGTCGCGCGTCGCTGCACCGATGCGGCCGGCGAGCGCTTCGGTTTCAGCGTGACGTGGGACGAGCATCCGGTCGGGGGCATGGCCATCGACGAGGTCGGCGCCGCATTGCCGCCCTCGACGCTTGACGCCTGCCGTGAGGCCGATGCCGTGCTGCTGGGCGCGGTGGGCGGGCCGAAATGGGACGACCCCACCGCGGCCGCACGACCCGAGGACGCCCTGCTCGGCCTGAGATTCGAGCTCGAGCTCTTCGCGAACCTGCGCCCGGTGCGGGCCCATGCCGCGCTGGCGGCGGCCTCTCCCCTGCGGCCGGAGGTGCGCGACGGGGCCGACGTGCTCATCGTGCGCGAGCTCACCGGCGGCCTCTACTTCGGCAAGCCGCAGGGTCGCTCCACGGAGGGCGGCGTCGAGACGGCGATCGACACGCTGCGCTATACGCGCCCCGAGATCGAGCGCATCGTCGAGCTCGCCTTCGATCTGGCCGAGGAACGACGCGGCCGGCTCACCAGCGTCGACAAGGCCAACGTGCTGGCCAGCAGCCGCCTCTGGCGCGAGGTGGTCGACGAAGCCGCGGCCCGGCACCCGGGCGTCGCGGTCGAGCACGCATTGGTCGACTCGACCGCCTACCTGATCCTCACCGACCCGCGTCGCTTCGACGTGATCGTGACCGAGAACCTGTTCGGCGACATCCTCTCCGATGAGGCGGCGGCCATCGCGGGGTCGCTGGGACTCCTGCCCTCCGCCTCGCTTGGCACGCGCGCCACGGACAAGGGCCGCTTCGGCATGTACGAGCCCGTCCACGGCAGCGCGCCGCAGATCGCGGGCCAGGGGGTGGCCAACCCGCTTGCCACGATCGCATCGGCGGCAATGATGCTGCGCCTCTCGCTCGACGAGACCGATGCGGCAGCCGCCCTGGACGCGGCGGTTGACGAAGCGATCGAGCGAGGGCCGCGTCCGGCCGACCTGGGTGGCACGGCGACCACCGCCCAGGTCACCGACTTCCTGCTGACGGCGCTGGCCGCGCCGGCAGGAGCGCCGGCATGAGCGCGCCGATCCTGCTGTACGACACGACGCTGCGCGACGGGACGCAGCGTGAGGGCCTCGTCCTGAGCCTGGCCGACAAGCTGAAGATCGCGCGACGCCTGGACGAGGCCGGCTTCCCGTACATCGAGGGTGGCTGGCCGGGCTCCAACCCGAAGG
>DASTTX010000130.1:0-17035 GCA_035759945.1 Candidatus Limnocylindria bacterium
CCCGGCGCCATGGTGCTCGACCCGTTCGGCGGCGGCTTCCCGCGCTCTCAGGAGGTCGACACGGCCTTCGTCCAGGCGCTCAACACGCTGCCCGCGCTGGATGTGCCGCCCGCCGAGCTGCTGCTCGCCGTGATCGTCGCCTACATCCTTCTCATCGGACCGATGAGCTACCTCGTCCTTCGGCGCCTCGACCGCCGCGAGCTGGCCTGGGTCACCGCCCCGATCCTGGTCCTCGTCTTCAGCGCCTCCTCGTTCGGGATCGGGCGCTCGCTGAAGGGCAGCGACGTGATCGTCAACCAGATCTCGCTCGTTCGCTCCACCACAGCCGGCACCGCGGCCAGTGTCGAGACCTACGCCGGCGTCTATTCGCCGGACCGCGCCGCCTACGACGTGCGCGTCGACGCCGATGCGCTCATGGGCCGCGTCGGAGCCTCGCAGGATCCGTCGCTGGTCCCCGCGGCCTCGGGCGTCGTGGTCGAGGAGGGCGATCCGGCCCGCCTGCGCGGCCTGTCGGTGGGTGTCTTCGGCTTCGAGGGCGTGCGCGCCACCGCCGTCGTGGACCACCATCCCGCGCTTTCGGTGACCTGGTCCACGCGGGACGGCCGGTCGGTCGGCACCGTGACGAACGAGGGAGAGACGCCGATGAGCGACGTGGCGTGGATCAGCTCCGGCGGCGGCGTGATGATCGGGGACCTCGAGCCGGGCGACAGCAAGCAGTTCACGCCGGCGACCCTGAACATCAACGGCTCCGCCGCGTCCGACCAGGTCTACGGGTTCGGAGGCTTCGACGCGTCGAGCGAGGAGCAACGCCAGATCGAGATGCGGCGCCAGGTGATCAACGCCCTGGTCGGATACGGCAACGTCGCGCCGGCGGGCTTCGTCTTCGGTGGTGGTGGCCGTGGCCCGTTCGTCATCGGCTGGGGGGCCGGCGAAGGGCCGATCCCCGTCACGGTCGACGGCCGCGAGGCACAGCGCTACGGAACCACCGTCGAGGTCGTCGCCGCGCGACCGTCGATCGGCACCGGCGAGGTGACCGTCCAGCCGCATCAGATGGTCGTCAGCATCGCCGAGGCCGACGGCGACGTCACGGTGGTGGCTCCCGGCACGATCTCGATCGGCACCGGCTCGGCGACCTTCGCGATTGCGCTTCCGCTCGAGGCCAGTGGCCTCGTCGCCGGCGATGTGGAGATCGTCGTCGCGGCCGACGTCGCCTCGGCCGTGAACGACCCGGGCGGTGGCGGTTTCTGGCCGGACGGCTACAGCGTCGAGCTGCGCGATCCGGCGAGCGGCGAATGGGTCGAGCTCGGAGACATCGACGTCACCCGCCGGTTCGAGCTCGATGAGCCGTCCGAGGCCCTGTCGATCACCGGCCGCATCGAGGTCCGCATCAGCGGCACCGTCGACGCCAACTTCGGTCCGCCCACACTGTTCGTCAGCGCGCGGGTCACCGGGGTGCTGGACCGATGATGTCGGTGCCGGTGGTCGAGACGCGCGGCCTGGTCAAGCGCTACGGCGACCAGGTCGCCGTGGCCGGCGTCGACCTGCGCGTCGGTCCCGGCGAGATCTACGGCCTGGTCGGACCGAACGGCGCGGGCAAGACGACCACGATGAGGATCCTCGCCACGCTGCTTGCCCCAACCGCGGGCGAGGCATTCGTGGCCGGCATCCCGATCGACGCCGATCCGATCGAGGTCCGTCGCCGCATCGGTTACATGCCCGACTTCTACGGCGTCTACGACGACTTGCGGGTCTGGGAGTACCTCGACTTCTTCGGCCGCTGCTACGGCGTCCCGGCCAACCGACGCCCGACGATGATCGGCGAGCTGCTCGAGATCGTCGGCCTCGGCGAAAAGCGCGACGCCTACGTCGAGAGCCTCTCGCGCGGCATGCGCCAGCGGCTGTGCCTGGCCCACACGCTGGTGCACGATCCGGTGCTGCTCATCCTCGACGAGCCAGCCTCCGGGCTCGACCCGCGCGCTCGCGTGGAGATGCGCGAGATCCTGCGTGAGCTGCGGAGCATGGGCAAGACGATCCTCGTCAGCAGCCACATCCTTCCGGAGCTCGGCGAGATGTGCACCGGCGTGGCGATCATCGATCGCGGCGAGGTGCTGCGTGCCGGGACGATCGACGAGATCGAACGCTCGCTGCGCGCGGCGGCACTGATCCAGGTCGAGATCCTCGGCGGCGAGGAGGCGGTCGCTGCGGCGACCACCTGGCTGGCCGGCCACGACGGTGTCGGCGAGGTGATCCGCATCGATGAGGCGGTCGACGGCCCCGCCCGACTGGAGCTCCCCTTCGGCGGCGATGACGAGGCGCAGGCCGATCTTCTGCGCGCCATGGTCGAAGCGGGCCACCGGGTCGCCGGCTTCGGCCAGGCGACCACCGACCTGGAGGAGATCTTCCTGCGCGTCACGGGCCAGCCGCGAGACGAGGTGGAGGCGTGAGCGCAACCGGCACGACGTTCGGGTCTGGTCGACGCTCGGCGGTGCGCGAGTTCGGGTCCGCCGTGCTCACGATCATGACCAAGGAGCTTCGCTCGCGGATGCGCGGCCGCCGGGCCTTCATCATCCTGACCGCGTATCTCGGCGTGCTCGCCTTGATCACCTACGGCGTGTACGTCACGGTCGCGCCGTTCGTGCTCGAGAACGCCGGCCAGGTCGGCCAGGGGACGAGCCAGGCGAACGCGTCGCGCAGCATCGGCCAGTGGATCTTCTCGGTCCTGTCGATCTTCCAGATCATCCTGGTGTCGATGATGGCGCCCGCCTTCACCGCGGGACAGATCAGTTTGGAGCGCGAGAAGCAGACACTCGACCTGCTGATCAGCACGCCGATGCGTCCTGGCGCGATCGTCATCGGCAAGCTCGTGACCGCGCTCGCGTTCGTCGTGCTCATGGTCGTCGCCGCGATCCCGATCACGGCCATCGTCCTGATGTACGGCGGCGCATCGGTGGGCGACATCGTGCGACAGCAGATCCTGCTGCTCTCGGTCGCCATCGGCTTCGGCGCCATCGGGCTCTTCGCCTCCGCGCTGATGCGGCGGACGCAGGCGGCGACCGTCGTCGCGTACGGCGCCGTGCTGGCCCTGACGCTCGGGACAGCGATGACCTACACCTTCTGGACCGAGCTGGCGACGCGCGACCAGGGCTTCGTCATCGGTGCGCGACCGGCCGCGCCGGAGCAGCTGCGCTGGGTCAACCCGATGATCGGGATGCTCGACATCGTTGCGGGCGTGGAGATCGATGGCCCGACCCGCTTCACCGCGCCGCTCTACCAGCTCTTCGGCGAGGACCTTGCCGTGTCCGGTGCGGGCTTCGACTGCGGGAACTTTGGATGCGGCCGCGGCCTGGAGCCGGTGCCCGATCCGGCACTCGACGTCCTGCTGCCGTCGCCGACGGGCGATCACTGGTGGCCGCGCGTTGCGCTGACGTTCCTCGCCATCGCGGGGGTTCTGACGATCGCCTCGATGCGTCTCGTCGTCCCACCCGGCATGCGCTGGGCGCTGCGACGGCGTCGACCGGCGAGGTTCGACGCGGCGACGGTCGAGGCCGCGCCGTTGATCGAGGAGCTCGGGGAGGCGGAGCGATGACCGATCGCTCCCTCGACGAGGCCATCACCGCCCGCCTCGGCGCGGATGCCCTTGGCCGGTTGTCCACCCTCCGGCGTCGCCTCTGGTGGAGGCGGGCGTTTGCCTCCGGACTGCTGGTCGCGGCCGCGGCGATCGTGGCCGCGGCACTCGTCCAGCTCGCGTCGCGGGCGTTCCCGTTCGAGGCTGCGCCACTGGTCCAGCTGAGCCTGGCGATGATTGCGCTGGCGGCGTGGGCAGTCGCAGCCATGCGGCAGCGGCCATCGCTGGTCGAGGCGGCGCGGCGTGCCGACGAGGAGCTGGACCTCCGGCAGCGGCTCGCGACGGCGCTCGAGCTCGCGATGCACGAATCGGATGACCAGCTGGAGCTGCGCCAGCTGGCGGATGCGCGGGCGCGGCTCAACGCCGTCGACCTGCGCCGAGCCTTCCGGCCACGTCTCGCCCGCCGGCCCCTCGCGATCGCCGCAACGGGCCTGGCCATGACGCTGCTGCTCGTGGCCTGGCCGAACCCGCAGAACGACATTCTCGATCAGCGCCGCGCGTCGCGCGAGGCCGCGGAACGGGTCGCCGAACAGGTGGAGCAGGTTGCCGACGAGGTCGGCGAGGAGAACGTCGAGAATCCCGACCCGCGGCGCGAGGAGCTCGAACGCGAGCTCCGCGAGCTCGCCCGTCAGCTCCGGGAGCAGGGCGCCGATCGCGAGGCGACGCTGGCCCGCATCGGCTCCGTGCAGGAAGAGCTCTCGCGCATGACCGATCCGATGGCGGCCGAGCGTGACGCCGCGCTGAGCCAGCTGGCGCGCTCGACATCACGCGCCGCGACCGACGATGACGATGCGAATCCGGACGGTGACCCCGACCAGGCGGCGCGCCACCTCGACGAGCTTGGCGAGCGAACGGATGAGCTCACGCCCGAGGAAGCAGCTGAGCGTGCCGATGCGCTGAGACGCGCCGCGCAGGCATCGGCGGCTGCACAGCCCCAGGCGGCGCGGGCGCTGGCCGAAGCGGCCGACGCGCTGGACGCGGCGGCGCGCACCGGATCACCGGAGGATCGCCAGGCAGCGGCCGAGGCGCTCTCGCGCGCCGCGGATGCCGTCCGCCAGGCCGAGCGCGACCGGCAGCTGCAGCGCGACGTGTCGCGCGCCCAGTCGGCGCTCCAGGAGGGGGCGCGGCAGGTCGCTCGGGCCGGGCAGCCGACGGCGCAGCAGGGTCAGCCCGGTCAGCCGGGCGCATCGGGCCAACCAGGTCAGCCCGGCGCATCGGGTCAGCCCGGCGCATCGGGTCAGCCCGGCTCGTCGGGCCAGCCTGGCAACCAGCCCGGGTCGTCCGGGCAGCCCGGCTCACAACCGGGCAGCCAGCCGGGGAACCAACCGGGCAGCCAGCCGGGAGGCCAGCCGGGCAATCAACCGGGAAACCAGCCGGGCAGCCAACCCGGCAACCAGCCCGGCGGCGGGCAGCTGGGTGCCGGCGGCGGCACGAACGTGCGCCGCATCCCGGGCGGCGGGCTCCGCACCGGCGGCTTCAATGGCCCGAGCTCGGGCAACCAGGACTCCCAGACCGATGACGATGGCGACGTGCTCGCGGACTTCGACCGGTTCGGCCGGCCGGGCGATCCGGACTTCATCGCCGGCAGCGGCGGCAACGGCGGGACCGATCAGACCGGTTCGGGCTCGGGTGTCGGCTTCGACAACGACAGCGTGGTGCCGTACGCATCGGTCTTCCATCTTTTCGACGACTTCGCGCAGGCGGCCCTGGATCGCCAGCAGGTGCCGATCACGCTGAAGGACTTCGTGCGCGACTACTTCTCCAGGCTGGAGCCGACCGAATGAGCGAGGAACCGATGACCGAGCCGATGCCCACCACCGCCTCCGCCGACCGCATGGCGCCGGAGCGCTTCGCCGAGCTGGCGACCGCGATCGAGCGCGAGGTCGGCGCCTTCATCGTCGGCCAGCAGCAACTCGTGCGGCAGACGCTCATCAGCCTGCTCGCCGGGTCGCATGCGTTGCTCGAGGGCGTGCCGGGCCTGGGCAAGACGATGCTCGTTCGGACGATGAGCGAGGCGCTCGACCTCGGCTTCAGTCGGATCCAGTTCACCCCGGACCTCATGCCGGCCGACATCGTCGGCACGAACATCATCGTCGAAGAAGGCGGCGAACGGCGCTTCCGCTTCCAGCAGGGACCGATTTTCTCGAACCTCGTGCTGGCCGATGAGATCAACCGCGCCACGCCGAAGACGCAGTCGGCGCTGCTCGAGGCGATGCAGGAGCACCGCGTCACCGTCGCCAAGCAGCAGTACACCCTGTCCGAGCCATTCTTCGTGCTCGCCACCCAGAACCCGCTCGAGATGGAGGGCACCTATCCCCTGCCGGAGGCCCAGCTGGATCGGTTCTTCTTCAAGATCGACGTCCCGTTCCCGTCCGAGGGCGACCTCGTCCGGATCATGGAGCGCACGACCGGCGTCGAACAGCCCACGGTCGGCAAGGCCGCCACCGGAGCCGATGTGCTGGCCATGCAGGCGCTCGCGCGCGACGTGCCGATCGCTTCGCATGTCATGGCGTACGCCATCCGCATCCTGCGGGCGACGCACCCCGACACCGAGCGAGTGCCCGGCATCGTGAGGTCCTACGTGCGCTATGGCGCCTCACCGCGCGGGGCGCAGGCGATGGTGCTGGCCGCCAAGATCTCGGCCCTGCTCGACGGCCGCTTCAACGTCTCGTACGCCGACGTCCAGGCGGTCGCCGCCCCGGCCCTCCGCCACCGCGTCATCCTCAATTTCGAGGGCGAGGCCGAGGGCATCAGCACCGATTCGGTCGTGCGCGCGATCGTCGCCGAGACGCCCACCGAACCGGCTGAGTAGGCGTTCGTGATCGCGATCGTATATACGGTATATACGACACGCGGTCCAGACCGATGACCGCTACTCCACGCGCGCCGTTCTTCGACGAGGTGTTCCTTCGCCGGCTCGAACAGCTCGAGCTGGCGTCGCGGCGCCTCACCGCGGGGCGCATGAAGGGCGAGCGGCGCTCGACGCGTCGGGGGCAGAGCGTCGAGTTCGCCGACTACCGCAACTACAGCGCCGGCGACGACCTGCGCCAGCTCGACTGGAATGCCTACGCCCGCCTCGAGAAGCTATTCGTGAAGCTCTTCGTCGAGGAGGAGGACGTGACCGTCCACATCCTCGTCGACGCCAGCCGCAGCATGGATTACGGCGAACCGAACAAGCTCGAGGCGGCTCGGCGCGCGGCGGCGGCCCTCGGCTACCTGGGTCTGGCGAGCATGGACCGGGTCTCCGTCGCCTTCCTGGGCGACGGCACCGCGACCGCCATGCGACCGATGCGCGGCAAGCGCCGTGCGCTCGAGCTGTTCAACTTCCTGTCCGAGCCACGGACCGAGCGGCTGACCGGCCTGGCGGCGGCGGCCCGTGCCTACGCCGCCCGCATGCGTGGCTCCGGGCCGATGCTCCTCATCAGTGACCTGATGGATCCCGGCTACCTCGACGCCCTGCGTGACCTGGCCGGAACGCGCTCGCAGCTGTCCGTGCTGCACCTCCTCGCCCCGGACGAGCTCGAGCCGGAGGTGCCGCCCGACGCACGCCTGGTCGACCGCGAGACCGGCCACGCCGTCGAGGTCAGCGGCGACGACGACCTGGTGGAGCGATACCGCTCGCGGCTGGCCGACTGGCAGGCAGAGATCTCGTCGTTCGTCGCGCGCCGAGGCGGCGCCTACGTGCTCGTACCCTCCGACCTCGACCTGGCCGATCTGCTGTTCGACGTGCTCCGGCGCCGGAGGGTCGTGGAGTGATCGCGCCCCTGGCCCTCATCGGCTTTATCAGCCTGCCGATCATCGTCGCCTTCTACATGCTGCGCCTGCGGCGGCGCGACCTGCCAGTCGGCTCGACCTTCCTGTGGCAGCAGCTGGTTCGCGACGTGGAGGCCAACGCGCCGTGGCAGCGGCTTCGCTTCAGCTGGCTGCTGCTGGTGCAGCTGCTCATCGCGGCGATCGTGGTCATGGCCGCCACGCGACCGTTCAGCACGGCGCAATCGGACCTGGCCGCCAACGTCGTCCTCATCGTCGACACGAGCGCGTCGATGTCGACCCGCACGGACGACGAGGATCGGGCGGAGCTGGCGCGCGCGCGTGCCCGGGACGTGGTCGAGCGCCTGCCGCAGGGAGGGCGGATCACCGTGGTCGCCGCAGCCGACAGCGCCACGGTGATGGTCAGCGAGACCGATGACACCGACGCGGCGCTCGAGGCGATCGGCCGCATCGGCCCGACCCAGCTCGAGGGCGACCTGACCGATGCCTTCGCGTTGTCGTCGGCGCTCGCCGCGCGCGACAGCGACTCGACCATCGTCGTCGTCACCGATGCCGCCGGTGACGTCCTGCCGGCGACCGGCGTCGGGGCGTCGGTCCTGGTGGAGCGCGTTGGCTCGACGGACGCCAACCAGGCGGTCTCGGCGCTGTCGGCCCTCCGACGGGCGGGCGGCGCCCAGCTCGATTTGTTCGTGGCGGTGACGAATCCCTCGGCCGCGGATGCCAGGCGACGGCTCGAGATCTATGCCGACGGCGCGCTCGTCGATGCTCGCGAGCTCGACATCCCGGCGGGACAGCGCTCGGAGGCGCTGATCGGGACAGTTCCGGCGGCCGCGCGCACCATCGAGGCGCGGCTGTCCGGCACGGATGCCCTTGCCGTCGACGACCGCGCCTTCGCCATCGTGCCGGCCGAGCAGACGACCCGCGCGCTGCTCGTCGGCGATGGCAGCGCGTACCTGGAGAACGCGCTCGCCCTGCTGCCGCGGCTCGAGCTGTACGCCGTTGGCGAGAGTGGCTACGCGGATGCGCTGGACGAGGCGGAGGCGGCCGGGACGCCGTACGGGCTGATCGTCTTCGATGGGATCGTCCCCGAGGACGCGCCGCGCCTTCCCGCGCTGTACGTCGATCCGCCGTCCGACGGCGCCTTCGGGAGCGTCGATGGGCGGGAGGAGGCGCCGGCCATCGACCGCCCCGACCCCGACGAGCCACTGCTCCGGTTCGTCGACCTCTCCAGCGTCCACGTCGGCCGCGCGCGGCAGGTCCAGCTCGCCGACGGCCTCCGTGCCGTGGTGACCAGCACGCGCGGGTCGCCGCTGGTGGCGGCCGGGGACGTCGGGGGGACGCGCCTGGGCCTCATCGGCTTCGATCTCGACGAGTCGGATCTGCCGTTGCAGATCGCCTTCCCGCTGCTGACCAGCAACCTGGTCGACTTCCTCCTGCCCGCGGCGGAGGGCGTGCTGCCGTCGTCGATGCCGCTCGGAGCCTCCCTGGCCGTGAACGTCGACCCCAGTCTCGAGCGCGTCCTGCTGAGCACCAGCGGCGGGGACGGCACCACGAGCGTGGAGCTGCCCGTGGTCGGGGGTCGAGTGACCCTGCCGGCAGCCGATGCCGTCGGTGTGCGCGAGCTCCGCGCTGCCGATGACGACGGCGGCGGCGAGCTTGCCGGCACGCTGCTCGGATCGACAGCCATCAACCTGTTCAGCAGCGACGAATCCGATGTCGCGCCGGGCGACCCCGAACGCCTGGTGGAGATGGGCCGCGTGACGGACCGCGGGGAGCGACCGGCGCAGACGGCCCGCGCGGAGTGGTGGTGGCCGCTGGCTCTCGCTGCGCTGGGCCTGCTGGCCGTCGAGTGGCTGATCTTCCACCGGCCGACGCGACGCAGCCTGCGACGCGCCTTCGGCCGCCGCCCGCAGCCGCTGGGCGGCCGCGCCCCGTGAGCGCTCCCGTCAACTTCAGCGACCCAGCGTGGCTGTGGCTGGCGGTGCCCGCCGTCGCAATCGTCGCCATCGGCTGGATGGCCGCCTCTCGCACGCTCCCGGCCGGGCGGCGGGTGGCGTCGCTGCTCATCCGCCTGGCACTCGTCGCCTGCCTGGTCCTGTCGCTGGCCGGCATCCGGCTCGCACTGCCGTCGGATCGGTTGAGCGTCGTCTTCCTGCTCGATGCATCGGCGTCGATGCTGGATGCGACGAGCGAGGAGCTGGTCGACTGGGCGCGCGCATCGGTCCGCGACAAGCCCGAGGGCGACACTGCCGGCGTCGTCGTCTTCGGCGCCGACGCTCTCGTCGATCGCCTGCCGTCCGAGCTGAACGAGCTTGCGACCCCGGCGTCGCGACCGGTCGCCGGAGCGTCCGACGTGGCGGCCGCCGTGCGGCTCGCGGCGGCCATCCTTCCGGCGGGCACGCAGCAGCGGATCGTGCTGCTGTCCGACGGCAACGACACCTCCGGCGAGGCCGCCGATGCGATCGCCGCGGCCGCCGCTCGAGGCATCCGCCTCGACGTCGTCACGCCGGCCGACGACATTGCGGCGGAGGTGCTGGTGGATGCGGTCGACGCGCCGTCGGGCGCACGCGTCGGCGAGACGATCGACCTCGTGGCTCGACTGCGGTCGACCATCACGACGACCGCAACGCTACGTCTCCTGGCCGACGGCGCCACGGTCGCCACACGTGAGCTGGAGCTCGAGCCGGGCATCACCACCGTGCCGTTCTCGGTGACCGCCGGCGAGAGCGGCTTTCACGTCTTTCGCGCGGTGATCGAGCCGGAGGACGACCGCTTCGGCGAGAACAACGCCGCCGATGCGTACGTGCTCGTGACGGGCGAGCCGCGCGTCCTGGTCGCCACCGACGACGCGCAGCGTGCCGCCGACCTGGTCACGTCGCTGGGCGACGGCAGCCTCGAGGTCGACGTCGTGCCGTCGACGGGCGTGCCGTCGTCGCTGACCGCGCTCGCCGGATACGACGCGATCGTGCTCGACGACGTGTCCGCATCGGCGCTCGGCGACACCACCATGGCGTCGCTCCAGGTGTACGTGCGCGACCTCGGAAAGGGCCTCGTCATGCTCGGCGGCCGCAACAGCTTCGGCGCCGGTGGCTACCTCGACACGCCGCTCGAGGAGACCCTGCCGGTGTACATGACCGTTCGTGACCGCGAGCGCTCGCCGGACGTGGCGATGGTCGCCGTGGTCGACAAGTCGGGCAGCATGGCCGATTGCCACTGCACCGGGGATTCGCGGGACACGGCCACGTCACAGACGCGCGGCTTCGAGAAGGTCGACGTTGCGCGCGAGGCAATCATCCGCGCCGCCGAGGCGCTGGCCCCGTCAGACCAGCTGGGCGTGGTGACGTTCGACCAGAACGCGCACTGGGCGGTTCGGACCGCGCCGGTCGATTTCGGCGCGCTCGACGCCGGCCTCGGCTTTGCGGCCGATGGCAACACCAACATCTTCGCCGGGCTCAAGGCTGCCTACGACGACCTCGTCGACAACCCCGCCAGCCTGCGTCACATCATCCTGCTGACCGATGGCTGGTCGACCCACGGCGCCTACGACGAGCTGCTCGATGACATGAAGGCCGCCGGCATCACGCTGTCGACCATCGGCACCGGAGGTGGCTCGGGCCAGATCCTGCGACGGCTGGCCGAGGAGTCCGGCGGCCGCTACTACGATGCCGCCGACGCGACGACCATTCCCGACATCTTCCTGCGCGAGACGATCCGCACCGCCGGCGAGCAGATTGTCGAGGAAGCGTTCCAGCCGATCCCATCCGCATCGTCCGAGATCCTCGACGGGCTGGACGCCGCGCGCCTGCCGCAGCTGCTCGGGTACAACGCGACGACCGCCAAGGGCTCGGCGACGGTGGCGCTGCTCACCGCTCGCGAGGATCCGCTGCTGGCACAGTGGCAATACGGTCTGGGCCGCGCCGCGGCCTGGACGTCCGACGCGCGACAGCAGTGGGCGACCCCCTGGATCGGCACGCCCGAGTTCGGGACGCTGACCGCCCAGCTGGTGGCATGGACGCTGCCGCCGCAGGACGCGGAGGGCATCGACGTGCGCTTCTCGCCCGGCGAGCGCGGCGACCTCGACGTGGAGGTCACGTCCTTCGACCAGGATGCCGGTCCGCGCAACTTCTACCGGACCGTGCTGCGACTCGTCTCGCCCGACCTGGAGCCGGCGCAGACCGTGCTCGAGCAGGTCGGCCCGGGGCGCTACGCGGGCTCGATTCGAGCCGAGGACCCGGGCGCCTACCTCGTGCGCATCGCGCAGACGTTCGAGAGCCCCGGGCTCACCGATGCCGCCAGCCGCACCCTGGGCGTCGTCTCGCCCGCCGCCGAGGAGTACCGGCGCCTGGGCGTCGACGCCGATGCGCTGGCGGCGTACGCCAGCGCCGGAGGCGGCCGGCAGCTCGCCCTGACCGACGAGGAAACGGGCGCGGCGGTGTGGACGCACGACATCTCGGCCGGCGCGTTCCCGACGCCGATCTGGCCGTGGCTGCTCACTCTGGCGATCGTGCTCGTGCCGCTCGACATCGGCGTGCGACGCGTCGCTCTCTCACGGTCCGACGCGCGCCGGGCCCGCGCCTGGCTGGCGCGCCGTCTGGGCCTCGGTGCGTCGGTGCCGGAGGCCGTGCCGGGTCTTGCCGAGCTGCGCGCGGCGCGCGGCCGCAGCCAGCGTCGGGCCGAACGCGTCGTCGATCGTCAGCAGCCGTCGGCTCGCACCGAGCCGCCCGCCAGTGGCGCGCCCGGAGCAGCGGCGGAAGCGTCCACGGCCGACACCACTGGTGGCGCGGAGACCCTGGCCGAGCGGTTGGCTCGCCGCCGCCGCCGGGGCGGCTGAATCTCGCCGGCTCGATCAGTCGGGATCGATCTCCTCGAGGACCGCGTCATCGGCGCGCCGTGGAATCGGCGTCGGCCGCGGCACGCGCAGGAAGAGCACGATCCCCGCAATCGCGACGAGGACGACGGCGATCGGCACCCACGGCAGGGCGCGATAGTCGAGGAAGCCGACACCGCTGACCGATGTTCGCGCCGCCTGCCCGAACGGGTCGGTCGCGACGACCTCGATGTCCGTCGGCCACGGCGGTGCCCGCACCGACGTCGAGAATCGACCGTCGCTGCCGACGAGCACCGAGTGGCCGTCCACGCTGACCGTCGCGTACGTCACGGTCTGGCCGGAGACGTCGACCGTTGGTGAGCCGATGGACGTCGAGACGGACGCCTGGAGCGGCGGCGGCTCGCCGAGCACTCGGATGTCCCAGCCCGCCGTGTAGCCGTGGCCTGCGGGCGTCGCGAGCGTCAGCGTCGCCCGGAACGCCGGAGACGGCACTCCCTGCGGCGGCACGACCGGGACGAGCGCGACGCCGTCGTCGGGGACGACGATCACGGGACCCACGACCGACGGGTCGGCCACCGTGACGTACGCCCGCGATCCGGCCGGCGCCTCCACCCGGATGCGGAACCCGGTCGGCGGGGCGCCGACGTCGACGCCGGGCAGCTGGACGGCGCCCTCCAGAGCGGGGTCGAAGGCGCCGTCGTCAGTCTCTGGTGTGCGTGACAGCTCGACCCGTGCCACGCTGACGCCCGACGCGGGCGGAAAGACCGGTGGGTCGAGGCGGCCGCCGCGCGGGTCGATCGAGCCGAGCGGCATCGGCGCGTGCAGGAGCGCCAGCCAGGAGCGGTCCGAGCCGACCAGCCCCACCGGCTCCGCCCCGGCGAGGCTGGCCATGATCGCCGTGTCCAGCGTTCGGAACGGCGCATCCGCGCGATCCGGTGACGGCAGCAACCGCCCGGCGTAGACCACCGCCGCCTCGCCATCCAGGCCGCCGCCCGGCATCGGTCCGACGAATGGCTTCAGCGCGGTGGACGCCAGCGTTGCCGCCGCCGGACTGCGGGTGACGGGGTTGCCGAGCGACGGCTCCAGGTGCGGCAGTCTCAGCAGGTGCAGCGCCTCGGGGTCCGTCTGGCGCACTACGAGGTGTGCCTGGCCGCCGATCTCGACCGAGCCGAGCAGCGTGGCGTCGTCGAGCGGCAGGCTGGCGATCGTCTCCGGCACGCCGTCGCGGCGCCATGTCATGACCGCCAGGTCGACGGTCGGGCCGATGATGGCGATGCCACGGGCGCCGTTGATCGACACGGCGAGCGCGTCGGTCGCGACGAGGTCGGCATCCTCGACGCGGACCTGATCCGCCTCGTCGAGCGTCAGGCGATAGAGCGCCGGACGCCCGATGGTGCTGATGACGGCCGCCTCCTCACCCTGATGACCGTCACTGTCGCCGAGAGCGAACGGTGTATCGCCGGAGCCGATCGGGATCTGGCTGATCGTCGGCGGATCGAAGGTCCCGCCGTTCCATCGGTACACGCTCAGCTCCGAGGGGTAGCCGATGTCGCCGAGCGGCGGCAGCGACCGCGAGGCGAGCAGCTCATCGGTCCCGTCACCGTCGAAGTCGATGGCCGAGACGGCGCCGACGCTGGTCGCGGGGTCGGCAACCGGCACCAGCGACAGCTGGTCGCCGGCGAGGACGAGGTCGTGGATCTGGAGGCAGCACTCGGCGTCGGCATCGGCGTCGTCGAAGCGCGGCTGGCGGACCACGGTCACGCGATCCGCGCCGTCGATGCTGCGCACGATCAGGCGGACCGGGGTGCCGGTGAAGACCGGATTGGTCTGGTCGCCGCTCGGTCGGGAGGGGATGACGTCGACCGCTGCCCCCATCGGCGTCCAAATCTCCTCGCTGACCGTCCAGGCCTCCGCGCGGATCGAGCCTCGCCCGGCGCCGACCAGTCGAACCACATCGCGTGCACCGTCGCCATCGAGGTCGGCCGCCACCGCCTGGTAGGTCGGCTCCTCGTCGGGCAGGAAGGTGGCGCCCCGCTCATCCGGCACGGCGCCGATGGCGTGTAGCGCCGGCGGCGCGGCGATGGGGCCGCCCAGCGCGAGAGCCAGCGCGAGCACGGCGACGAGCATGATGCCGAGCATACGCCGGGCTTCTGGCATCATCGGCCGCATGGACCCTCGACAGCCCGCCGTTCTGTGGTCACCGCCGGCGGACGTTCGCGAGCGCACCCGGATTGGCGCGTACCTCGCCTGGCTGGAGCGGGAGCGCAACCTTCGCTTCGACGGCTACGACGCGCTCCTGGCGTGGTCGATCGAGGAGCTCGACGAGTTCTGGTCGACCATCTGGCGGTTTTTCGAGGTATCGCCGGACGACCCCGGTCCGGCGCTGGCCGAGCGGCGGATGCCGGGTGCGCGGTGGTTCCCCGAGGCGACGCTGAACTGGGCGGAGCACTGCCTGCGCCTCACCGGCCGCGGCGACGACGAGATCGTGCTGGTGGCGCGCTCGCAGACGCGCGAGCGCATCGCGATGACCGCGGGCGAGCTGCGCGACGAGGTCGCGCGGGTGCGCGCCGGGCTGTCCCGGCTGGGGGTCGGGCCCGGCGATCGCGTGGCCGCGTACCTGCCGAATGTGCCTGAGGCCGTCATCGGCCTGCTGGCAACCGCTTCACTGGGCGCGGTGTGGTCGAGCTGCGCGCCCGAGTTCGGGACGCGCTCGGTCGTCGATCGCTGGAGCCAGATCGAGCCGAAGGTGCTCCTGACCATCGACGGCTACCGGTACGGCGACCGGGACCTCGACCGGACCGACGAGGTGGCGGCCATCCGCCGGGCGCTGCCGAGCCTGGCGGCGACGGTGTCGCTGCCCTACCTCGGCACGGGCAGCGTGCCCGATGCGTTGAGCTGGGCGGAGCTGCGCGCGACGCCCGCCGAGCTGGCCTTCGCCGAGGTGCCGTTCGACCATCCGCTGTTCGTGCTGTACAGCTCGGGCACGACCGGGCTGCCGAAGCCGATCGTCCATGGCCACGGCGGGATCCTGCTCGAGCACCTCAAGATCCACGCGCTCCACCACGATCTTGGGCCCAAGGACCGGTTCTTCTGGTTCAGCACCACCGGCTGGATGATGTGGAACTACCTCGTGTCAGGGCTCGCCGTGGACGCCACGATCGTGCTGTACGACGGCTCACCGGCCCATCCCGACCTCGGCCTTTTGTGGCGCTTGGCCGAGGAGGAGGGGCTCACGTACTTCGGCACGTCGGCGCCGTACCTCATGGCCTGCCGCAAGGAGGGACTGCGCCCGGGCGAGCTCGCCGACCTCTCGCGCCTGCGCGGCATTGGCTCCACCGGCGCCCCGCTGCCAATGGAGGGCTTCCGCTACGTGTACGACGCGATCAGCCCATCGGTCCATCTCCAGAGCGTGTCCGGCGGGACCGATGTGTGCACCGCCTTCGTGGGTGCCTCGCCGCTGGTGCCGGTGTGGGAGGGCGAGATCAGCTGTCGCCACCTCGGCTGCGCGATCGAGGCCTACTCGCCCGACGGGCGGCCGCTCGTGGGTCAGCAGGGCGAGCTGGTGATCACCGCGCCGATGCCGTCGATGCCGGTCTCGTTCTGGAACGACCCCTCCGGCGAGCGGTATCGCGCGGCCTATTTCGACGAATGGCCGGGGGTGTGGCGCCACGGGGACTGGATCACGTTCACCGAGCGCGGCTCGTGCGTGATCAGCGGCCGCTCAGACGCGACGCTCAATCGCGGCGGCGTGCGGATCGGGACGGCCGAGTTCTACGCTGTCGTCGAGGCCGATGCGGACGTGGCCGACTCGCTGGTCGTGCACCTGGACGAGGGCGACCGGCTGCTGCTCTTCGTCGCCCTCCGCCCGGACTGCCAGCTGACCGATGCGCTGTGCGAGCGGGTGTCGCGCGAGCTCCGATCCTCCCTCTCGCCGCGCCACGTGCCCGACGAGATCCTGGCCGTGCCATCGATCCCGCGCACGCTGTCGGGCAAGAAGCTCGAGGTGCCGGTCAAGCGGATCCTGACCGGCACGCTGCCCGACGTCGCCGCCTCGCGCGGCTCCCTGGCGAATCCCTCCTCGCTCGACGCGTTCGTGCAGCTCGCCGCCGGCCGAAACGATTAACCGGAAGGATCGAGCCTCAATCGGACAAGGGCCGCCGGCCGTAGCATCGGTTCGAACACGCGAGAGGAGGTACGGCATGGCCATGGACCACGTGCACACCTGGGAGATCTGGTACCCGGGCGCCGGCGCAACCGGCATCCAGATCGCGCGCGCCAGGATCGACCCGACCGACGTGGTCTGGGTTCACGCGGTGGCGCGCAAAGTCGCCGTCACCGTTCGCCAGGGCGATGACCGCGTCGTTGCCCGTGGCGAGACGCTCACCCGCGAGGGCGGGTACCTGCCCATGACCCGCTTCACCATCGCGGGAGACCAGGTGGCGCGCGAGGACCGTTGGCCGATGGATGCCGACCTCGGCAGCGTGGTGATCCTGCCCGGCGGCGAGGCGGGCATCCTGACCGCGTGGTGGAACGCCGAGGACGGCTCCGCCTGGCGCTGGTCCGTTGAGTTCAGCAACCGCCGCGGCTAGTCGGTGTAATACACCCCGTCGAGCGCTCCCCATGCCGCGGCGCTGAAGACCGCGCACGCCGTTCGCGCTCGGGCGAAGTCCCCGTCCGACAGCTTCTCGATCAGCGATGCCAGCATGGCCGGCTCATCGGTCTCGACGGCATGCTCCTCGAAGTAGCGCTGCCCGGCCGCCCCGACGGTCCCGGCGTAGTGCTCGCGCAGCCCGGCGAGCTTCGAGCTCGCG
>DASTTX010000131.1:0-37377 GCA_035759945.1 Candidatus Limnocylindria bacterium
ACGACTGAGGAAACGGTCACGCCGGCCTGATCGGCCAAGGCTCGGCTAGAATTGCCGCGCCCCAAGGAGATCACATGGCCGAGCGTACGAACGTGCGCATCCACCCGACCGCCGAGGTCTCACCCGAGGCGGTCATCGGTCCGGGCTCGAGCATCTGGAACCAGGCACAGGTGCGCGAGCGCGCCCGGATCGGCTCCAGCTGCGTCATCGGCAAGAACGTCTACGTCGACTTCGACGTCGTCATCGGCGACAACGTCAAGGTCCAGAACAACGTCAGCATCTTCCATGGCGTGACGGTCGAGGACGGCGTCTTCATCGGTCCGCACGTGTGTTTCACCAACGACCGATTGCCTCGCGCCATCAACCGCGACGGCACGCTCAAGTCCGACGACGATTGGGAGGTCTCGCCGATACTCGTTCGGCGCGGCGCGGCGCTCGGTGCCAACAGCACGATCCTGCCCGGCGTGACGGTCGGGCGCTGGGGGATGGTGGGCTCCGGCAGCGTGGTGACCCATGACGTGGCCGACTACGAGCTCGTCGCGGGCAACCCGGCCCGGCGCCTGGGGAGCGCGTGCCCGTGCGGACAGCCGTTGCGTGACCACGACGGTGAGCGATTCGAAGGCCCGTGCCCGCGGTGCGGCGAGCCGTTTCCGCCGGTGCCGCCTGCATGAGGGTCCTCACCGTCGTCGGCGCCCGGCCGCAGTTCGTGAAGGCCGCGCCGGTGAGCCGAGCTCTGCGCGCCGATCACGACGAGATCCTGGTGCACACCGGCCAGCATTACGACGACGCCATGAGCGCAGCCTTCTTCCGCGACCTCGAGATGCCCGAGCCGGACGTCAACCTGGAGGTCGGATCCGGATCGCATGGCGCCATGACCGGCGAAATGCTCCGCCGGTTGGAGCCCGTCGTGCTGAATCACGAGCCCGACGGCGTCCTCGTGTACGGGGACACGAACTCGACGCTGGCGGCGGCCGTGGTGGCATCGAAGATCGCCTACGTCGGCGGCCGCCGGCCGTGGCTCGCGCACGTGGAGGCGGGCCTCCGCTCGTTCAACCGACGCATGCCGGAGGAGCGCAACCGGGTCGTCGCCGACCACCTGTCCGACATGTGCCTCGCACCGACGGCGGCGGCCATGGCCAATCTCGCGCGCGAGGGCCTCGACGAGCGCGCCATGCTGGTCGGAGACGTGATGGTCGACGCGCACGCGTGGGCGGTCGAGCGGGCAGGCGCCCATCTTCCGGCCGTCGCGCGCGAGCACGACCGCTACGTGCTGCTCACCATGCACCGCGCCGAGAACGTTGACGATCCGAGCCGCTTCGCTCCGATCCTCGACGGCCTGGCCCTGGACCTGCCGGTCATCTTTCCGGTCCATCCGCGCACACGCGCGGCCCTGGAGCGGGGATCCCACGGCCTCCCGGACAACGTCATTCCGATCCCGCCGGTCGGCTACCTCGAGATGGTCGCGCTCGAGTCGCGCGCTCACGCCATCGCGACGGACTCCGGCGGCGTTCAGAAGGAGGCCTACCTCTCGGGCGTCCCGTGCATCACCCTCCGCTCCGAGACGGAATGGGTGGAGACCGTCGAGGCGGGATGGAACCGGGTCGTCGACGCGGACCCGACGGCCGTTGCCGCGGCGCTGGGTGACGAAGCGTTCATGAATCGTGACCGGCCCCGCCCGGCACTCTATGGCGACGCTCATGCCGCGGCGCGTATCGTTGGCGCACTCGAGAGGCACCACGCCCGCGTCACCGAGGCGCGAAGCCCGCAGAAGGAGACAGCACAGTGATTCCGATTGCTCGCCCGCAGATGGGCGAGGAGGAGAAAGAGCGCGTCTGGGAGGCGATGTCGTCGGGCTCGCTGGCCCAGGGTCCGCGCGTCAAGCAGCTCGAGGAGGAGTTCGCCGCCTTCGTCGGCGCGGACCACGCCGTTGCCACCAGCTCGGGGACGACGGCCCTTCACCTCGCGCTGCTGGGCCACGGGATCGGTGATGGCGACGAGGTCATCACCGTGCCGTTCACCTTCATCGCCAGCGCCAACAGCATCGTCTACACCGGCGCCCGTCCAATCTTCGTCGACATCGACGAGCGCGACTTCACCATGGACGTCTCGCAGGTCGAGGCGGCGATCACCCCCCGAACGAAGGCGATCATGCCGGTCAGCCTGTACGGGCAGCCGGCAGACATGCCGGCCATCGGTGAGATCGCCCAGCGCCACGGTCTGGCGGTGATCGAGGACGCGGCGCAGGCGCACGGCGCGGCGGTCGGGGATCGCAAGAGCGGCACATGGGGTGCCGGCGCCTTCAGCTTCTACCCGACCAAGAACATGACCACCGGCGAGGGCGGCATGATCACCACGCGAGACGGCGCCTACGCCGAGCGCGTGCGCCTCCTCCGCGAGCACGGCATGAAGGTGCGCTACCACCACGACATCGTGGGCTACAACTTCCGCATGACCGATATCGCCGCCGCCATCGGCCTGGCACAGCTGCCGAAGCTGCCCGGCTACAACGAGCGGCGCCGCGCGATCGCGGCGCGTTACGACGCGGAGCTGAAGGGCGTGATCACGCCGTACGTGCGTTCCGGTGTGACCCACGTCTACCACCAATACACGATCCGGGTGCACGAGCGCGACGCGTTCGCCGAGAAGCTGAAGGAGCGCGGCGTCGGCAGCGCGATTTACTATCCGATCCCCGTCCATCGACAAAAGCCATTCGTGGCCATGGGCTACGGCGATCAGTCCTTCCCGGTCACCGATCGGCTGACTGAGCTGGTGGTCAGCATCCCGGTGCACCCATCACTGTCCGACGACGAGGTGAGCACGGTCATCGGTGCGGTGAACGAGACCGCCGCCGAGCTCGGGCCACTCGAGGTGGGGGCCGCCGCCCGATGACGTCGCCTGACGGCCGCACCCTGCGCGCCGGGGTCGTGGGCCTCGGCATGATGGGGCGCAACCACGTGCGCGTCTGGGACGAGGCCGTCCCCGGCGTGCAGCTGGTGGCCGTCGCCGATCCCGATGCCGATGCGGTCGAGCGAGCGACGCAGGGCCGCCGCGCGCGCGGCTTCGACGACCCGGCGCGGATGTTTGCCGAGGAGGAGCTCGACCTCGTCAGCATCGTCGCCCCCACGAGCCTGCATCTCCCGGTGGCGCTCGCCGCACTGGCCGCGGGTGTGAACGTGCTCGTCGAGAAGCCCATTGCCGCCACGCGGGAAGAGGCGACGCGGATGATCGAGGCGGCTCGGGATGCCGGGCGCATGCTCACCGTGGGGCACATCGAGCGGTTCAACCCGGCAATCCGCGAGCTGCGCAGGCGCCTGGCCGATGATGAGCTGGGACGCGTCTTCCAGGTGCACGCGACCCGCCTGGGGCCGTTCCCGGCTCGCATCCGGGACGTCGGCGTGGTCGTGGACCTCGCCCCACACGACCTCGACATCATGCGCTACCTCATCGGCTCGGAGCCGATCCGCATCTTCGCCGAGACCGAGCGCCGCATCCACACCGAGCACGAGGATCTCTTCAACGGGATGCTGAAGTTCGCCAACGGGGTCATCGGCGTGCTGGACATCAACTGGCTGACGCCGACGAAGAAGCGGACCCTGAGCGTGACCGGCGAGCGTGGCATGTACGTCGCGGACTACATCGCGCAGGATCTCGTCTTCTACGCCAATCCGGAGGCCAACGGCACATGGGTCAACGACGGTGTCACGTCGGTCGCCGAGGGTGAGATGACGCGCAGGCGAATCGATCGCCAGGAGCCGCTCACCGTCGAGCTCACCGAGTTTGCCGCGGCCGTGCGCAGCGGCGGTGAACCGCCGGTCGACCCGCACGACGCCATGGTCGCGCTGCTGCTGGCTCGCAAGATGGTCGAGTCCGCCGAGAGCGGCCAGGTGATCGCGGGTGCGGCGCTCGAGGAGGTCATCAGATGAGGATTGCGGTGGTCGGGCTGGGCCACATCGGCCTGCCGCTGGCGGTCCAGTACGCATCGCGCGGCCACGACGTCCTCGGCGTCGACGTCGCTGGTTGGATCGTCGACGCCATCAACCGCGGCGAGTCCCCGCACCGGGACGAGCAGGCGCTGATCGATCGCGTGCCGAAGCTGGTCGCCGAGGGTCGGCTGCGGGCCACGACCTGGCGCGAGCCGGACGGCGTGCGCGAAGCCGAGGTCGTCGTCGTGATCGTGCCGGTGGTGGTGGATGCCGAGCGCCAGATCGACTTCAAGCCCATCGACGCGGCGACGCGCGACATCGCGGCCAACCTGGGCGAGGGCGCGCTGGTGGTGTACGAGACGACGCTCCCCGTCGGCACGACCCGTGACCGGTTCGGGCCGATGCTCGCCGCGGGCAGCGGCAAGCAGCTCGACCGCGACTTCTACCTGGCCTTCAGCCCCGAGCGCGTGCTGGTCGGCCGCGTCTTCCTGGACCTCCAGCGCTACCCGAAGATCGTGGGTGGCACGAGCGACGAGAGCACCCGGCGGGCGGTCGACTTCTATCGGGCCGTGCTCGACGAGGGCACCGAGGTGATGCGCGTCGCCAACGCCGAGACGGCCGAGATGGTGAAGCTGGCCGAGACGACGTATCGCGACGTGAACATCGCCTACGCCAACGAGCTGGCCCGCTTCGCGGATCGCAACGGCATCGACGTGATCGAGGTCATCGGCGCGGCCAATTCCCAGCCGTACAGCCACATCCACCAGCCCGGCGTCGGCGTGGGCGGGCACTGCATCCCGGTGTACCCGCACTTCCTGTTCAACGACGACCCGGAGCTGCGGATCCCGCCGCTGGCCCGCGAGATCAACGAGGGGATGGGCGCTTTCACCGTCGACATCATCGAGGACCGGGTCGGCTCGCTCGACGGTCAGCCGGTGGTCGTGCTCGGCGTCGCCTATCGCGGCGACGTCAAGGAGGATGCCTTCAGCTCCGCCTTCCGCCTCCGCGACGAGCTCCTCGCCGCCGGCGCGCGCGTGTACGGCCACGATCCGTATTTCGATGCCAACCACCTCCGCTCGCTCGGCTTCGAGCCCTACGAGCTCGGCTCGGAGGAGCCGATGCGCGTCGCGGTTCTGCAGGCCGCTCACGAGGCATATCGGAGGCTCGATCCGGCGAGCATCGCCGGCCTGAAGCTCTTCGTGGACGGCCGCAACGCGCTGGACAGGGAGCCATTCGAACGCGCCGGCGTCACCTATGTCGGCATCGGTCGCTGAGACGGCTGCGGCTCCGACCGTCGGGCTCGCAGCCGGCCGCGGCGTCTGGGTCGTCCTGCCGACGTACAACGAACGCGAGAACCTGGAGCCCATCGCGGCCGCCATCCTGGCTGCGCTGCCCGAAGCGTCGCTGCTGGTCGTCGACGATCGCTCGCCCGACGGCACCGGCGAGCTGGCCGATACCATCGCCGCGCGCGAGGCGCGCGTATCGGTCCTGCACCGGCCAGGGAAGCAGGGCCTGGGCGCCGCGTACCGCGACGGCTTCCGATGGGTGCTCGAGCGCCCGGAGACGCGCGCCGTGGTGCAGATGGACGCCGACTTCAGCCACGACCCGGCGACGCTGCCGCGCATGCTCGCGCCGCTGATGGGAAACGCCGACCTCGTGCTTGGCACGCGCTACATGAAGGGTGGCTCGACGGTCGGTTGGCCGTGGTATCGGAAGCTCATCAGCCGCGGCGGGACGATCTTTGCGCGCACCGTGCTCATGCTTCCATACCGTGACCTCACGGGCGGCTTCAAAGCCTGGCGTCGCGAGCTCATCGATGCCATCCGCCTTCGCGAGACGTCCGGTTCAGGCTACGGCTTTCAGATCGAGACGACGTGGTGGGCCCATCGGCGTGGCGCGAGCATCGTCCAGGTCCCGATCACGTTCCGGGAGCGCGTGGCCGGGTCGTCGAAGATGAGCCGCGGCATCGTCCGCGAGGCGATGCTGCTCGTCCTTCGGCTGCGCTGGAACGCCATCCGCGACGCACTCCGTGCCGACCGGTGACTCCGGCTGCCTCGGTGAATCGAGGCGTTTGCACCTGACCGGTCGCTCAGGTCCGATTCCCGCAACGTATCGAGCCCAGTGGAGCGCGAGATGCGCCGCTGCGCGCCGCTCGTGCGCACGTCGACTCGAAACAGCGAGGAAACACAGCGCGCACGTCCTCCTGGGCGGAATCCACTCGATGTATCGAGTGGGCGACGGCTGGCGGGCGTGCGACCGGCCACTTCATCGGCTAGCATGTCGCCGCCCGTACCGAGCCGCCACAGCGGCCCACCCGAGCCGCCGCATGACCGCCTCCGCACGCTGATGAGCCGATGAGCTTTCGATCACGACCGGTCCTCGACCGCAAGCACCGCCCCCGCTGGCAGGACGAGCTGCGCACCCAGCAGCTCACCGTCGTCGCGTTCGCGGTCGCGATCGCGCTCGCCGTCGGGATCTTCGGCGCATCGGCCTGGAACGGCTACTGGGAGGCGCACTTCCGACCGGTCGCCGCGGTGGCCGGCACGAGCTTCGACCGCGCCGACCTCGACGTTCGCGAGCGAATCCTGGCTGCCGAGACCATCGGCCAGATCACCGAGCTGCAGGCGACGCTGGGCGGCCCGCGCGACCAGATCATCCAGCAGCAGATCGACAGCCTCAGCCAGCGCTTCAACAACCTCGCCTCCGAGGCCGCCGACTCGCTCGTCGACAGCGCCGTCCTCGCGGCCCGCGCCGAGGACTACGGCATCTCGGTCAGCGACGACGAGCTGGATGCGGGCGTCGCGGAGCGCGTCACCCTTCCTGAGCGCGTGCACGCCAGCCTGATCCTGGTCGAGGCGCTTCCCGACGACGCCGATCCCACCGACGAACCCACCGACGAGCAACGCGCGGAGGCCGAGTCCGCGGCGCAGGACGCGCGCGACCGGGTCGAGGGAGGCGAGGACTTCGCCACCGTCGCGACGGACGTCAGCGACGACTTCACCGCGTCACTCGGCGGTGATCTCGGCTGGTTCGAGGACGGTGACGCGGCCTACGGCGAGTACTTCGACGCGCTCAAGGACGCCGAGCCCGGCGACATCGTGGGCCCGGTCGAGACCGAGCGCGGCTCGGCCGTGCTGCAGCTCGTCGACCGACGTGAGGCGACGACCGAGGGTGGGCTGCGTGACACGCTGGCGCAGCAGGGGATCGACGACGCCACCTACCGCGACTACGTGCGCGGCCAGCTGCTGGTCGACCAGTACCGCGAGTACTTCGACGACGAGGTGGTCGTCTCGCCGGCCGCACAGCAGCGGGTTGCGCAGATCTTCATCACGGGCGTCGCCGGCGCGGTCGTGCCGCAGGAGCGCGCGCGGCACGTCCTGATCCAGCCGGACCCGGAGCTCGACGACCAGTCGCAGGCAACCGACGAGCAGTGGGAGGCCGCGCTGGACGAGGCGCGAGAGGTCGAGGACCTGGTGAAGGCCGATGACGCCGACTGGTTCGCCATCGCCGAAGAGCACAGCGACGACAGCGGTTCCGCCACGCGAGGCGGCGACCTGGGCTGGTACGACCCGGCCAATCCGCAGTTCGTGACGGCCTTCGCTGCCACGCTCGCGTCCCTCGAGGTCGGCGAGGTCAGCGATCCGGTTCGGACGGAGTTCGGCTATCACGTCATCCAGAAGACCGGCGAGCGCGACAGCCCGCAGCAGCAGGCGGCCGACCTGCTCGACGAGCTGCGCGCCGATCCCGACACCTTCGCCGCCACGGCCACGCAGGTCAGCGAGGACTACGAGACGGCCGAGGAGGGCGGAGAGCTCGGCTGGGTGGCGCCGTATCAGCTCGACGAGGCGCAGGAGGAGGCGGTCTTCGGGCTCACGGAGGTCGGCGAGATCAGCGACCCGGTCGACGAGGGCGCCGACGGGATCACCATCTACCAGCTGCTCGAGTCGAGCGACAGCCGCGAGATCGAGGCTGACCGTCTCGACGACATCCGTTCGCAGGGCTTCGACCGCTGGCTGGACGAGGAGGTCCGCGCGCCGGTCGACAGCTGGCTGGATCCGCAGTACGTCTCCAGCACCGCAGCTGCCTGACCGATGAGCGCCGCAGGCGTGGGCGGCGTCGACAGCCTGCTCCAGGCGGCGGGCATCGACGCGCGTGCCGGCGTCCAGATCGTGGCCGCGGACCGGCTCCCATCCATCGCGTTCGATCCGTCACTGCCGCTCCTCGTGCTCGCCTCGACCGCCGGTGCTGCACCGCCGCTGGCGGGTCGCCATGCGAGAAAGGGTGCCCACGGCGTCCTCGGCGCTCTCTATCCGGCCACACACGCGCTGCTCCGCCTGTCCGACCACGCGTCCGTCGCGCTCGAGCAGCTCGACGACGCCGCGCTGGCCGCCGGCGACTGGCTCGTGCCGGCGCTCGACCCGATCGAGAACCTGGCGAGCCCTCACGGCATCGCGGCCATCAGCGCGCGGCTTCGAGCCCCCGATGGGTGCCCGTGGGACCGCAAGCAGACGCATCGGAGCCTGCGGCCGTACCTGCTGGAGGAGGCGTACGAGACGGTCGACGCCATCGAGAACGGCTCGTCGGCCGAGCTGGCGGAGGAGCTGGGCGACCTCCTGCTGCAGGTCATCCTGCACGCCCAGTTCTCAGCAGAAGAGGGCGAATTCGACCTGACCGACGTGTATCGGTCCATCGCGGGAAAGATCGTTCGGCGCCACCCGCACGTATTCGGCGAGCTCCAGGTGGACAGCGTGGAGCAGCTGATGACGACGTGGGAGTCGATCAAGGCGGGCGAGCGTGAGGCGAGCGGCAAGGCCGATGAGGGAGCCTTCGGCGGCGTGGCCCGAGCATTGCCCGCCTTGCCGGCGAGCCGCGAGATCCAGGAACGAGCGTCTGCGCTGGGATGGGACTGGGATGCCATCGCCGGGGTGTGGGAGAAGGTCGGCGAGGAGATCGACGAGCTGCGCGAAGCGGAGGGCGACGAGGGCCGGCTGCACGAGCTTGGGGACGTCCTCTTCGCCATTGTCAACCTGGCGCGCTGGATGAAGCTCGATCCCGAGGAGGCCCTTCGGGCCGCGAATCACCGCTGGGTGGCGCGCTATCGGGCGGTCGAGGTCCTGGCGGCGGAACGGGGCGTCGACCTCGGCTCGCTCTCACTCTCCGAGAAGGACGTCCTGTGGGACGAGGTGAAGGGTGGCTGACGACGCGGCGCGCCCTCGCCGCGTCGCGATCGTCGTCCACGCCATCTTCCCGGGGGATCCGCGCGTCCGCCGTCAGAGCGACGCCCTTGTCGATGCCGGCTACGAGGTGGACATCTTCTGCCTCCGCCAGCCCGGTGAGCCGGCCGAAGAGCATGACGGGCCGATCAGGATCGTGCGCCTGCCGATCAACCGCAGCTTCATCGGCTTCGCGGGTCACATGCTCGAGTACGTCGCCTTCACCGTCGCCGCTGGCTGGCGGTTGGCGCGCGAGCATCGGCGCCGACGCTACGACCTGGTGCAGGTCGCGACCGTTCCGGACTTCCTGAGCTTCGCCGCGCTGCCGGAGAAGCTGGCCGGCGTCCCGCTCCTGCTCGACCTGCACGAGGACATGCCCGAGTTCTTCCGCGACCGGTTCGCCGGCGGCATCCTGCGGCCGTTGCAGCCTCTCGTGAACGTCGCCACGCGGGCCTCGGCCGCCGTCGCCGACGAGCTGATCACCGTCCACGAGCCGTTGCGGCTGCTGTCGATCGGCCGCGGCGTGGATCCCGACCGGATCAGCGTGGTCATGAACAGCGCCGATGGTCGCCTGTTCGATCCGTCGCGCTACCCCCGGCGGCCGTTCATGGCCGACGGCACACTGCGGCTCATCCATCACTCGAACTTCCAGCGTATCTACGGCCTCGACGTCGCCATCGAGGGGCTGTCACGCGTCCGGTCCGACCTCTTCTGGCGCCTGGACGTCTACGGCGACGGCCCCTGGCGGCCGGCCATCGAGGCGGCAATCGAGCAAACCGGCACCGCCGACCGCGTGACGCTCCACGGGCGAGCGGAGATGGATGAGCTGCCCGCGATCCTCGCCGGCTCGGACATCGGTCTCGTGCCCTCGCTGCCCGAGCCGTATCTCGAGTACTCGCTCAGCACGAAGCTGCTCGAATATGCGGCCATGGCGGTTCCGACCATCGCCAGCGATCTCGCGACGTTCCGGCACTACTTCGACGATGCGGCGCTTCGCTTCGTCCCCGGCGGCGATCCTGACGCACTGGCCGGCGCCGTGGAGGCCATGGCCGACGACCCGGCCGGCACGGTGGCGACGGGCGAGGAGGCGCAGCGCCAGGCCTCCGCCCATGACTGGGAGCCGCAGAAACAGCGCTACCTGGCGATCGTCGAGCGGCTGGCCGGTGGACGACTCGCTGGTCGGCGAGGGCCGGCTATTCCTTAACGGCCCCGGCGCTGGCGTTCATGATCCGCTTCTGGAAGATGAAGAACACGAGGGCGACCGGGATGGTCATGAGCAGCGAGGCGGCGAGCTTGATCGGGAACTGCTGTCCCTGGCTCAGCTGCCCGGATGCGAGCTGCGCCACGCCCTTGGTGAGCGTCGTGAGCTCCGTGCTCTGGGTCGACACGATGAAGTGGTTCAGCTCGTTCCATGATCCCTGGAACGACAGGATCACGATGGTCATCACGGCCGGCGCCGACATCGGCAGCACGATCGACCAGAAGATGCGGAAGATTCCCGCCCCGTCGATCCGCGCCTGCTCCTCGACGGCGACCGGGATCGACTCGAAGAAGTTCTTCATGATGAAGACGCCGGCGGCATCGGCCAGCAGGGGGATGATCATCCCCGAGTACGAGTCGTACATGCCCAGCTGGTTGATGACCAGGAACTTCGGGATCAGCAGCACCACGCCAGGCACCGCCATCACGGCGATCAGCAGCGCGTAGACGACGCCACGTCCGGGGAACGGGATGCGGGCCAGTGCATAGCCGGCCAGGCAGACAAAGAAGACCCGCCCCAGGGTGACGGACAGCGTGACGATGAACGAGTTCATGGTCCACAGCGGGAAGTCGCTGCGTGTGAACAGCCGCTCGTAGGCGGCCGCGGTCCACGTCCCCAATCCCAGCGACAGCGGCTCGCTCACCACATCGGCGTCCGGGCGGAAGGAGTTGACGACCTGGATGATGAACGGCGCGATGTAGATCGTGGCCAGCAGGATGAGCACGACGAACGGTGCCCACGCCAGAACGGACTCGCGTCTGGTCCTCACCGTCCCACCTCCGTGCGCCCCAGCCACAACCGCTGGAGCACGGTCAGGACCACGATGATCGCGAACAGGATGAACGCGATGGCCGCGCCACGCGGCCAGTCCTGGTTGTTGAACGCTGAGTTGAATGACAGGTAGGCCGGCGTCAGCGTCGTCTTCGCCGGGCCGCCCTGCGTGCCGACGTAGATCTGGTCGAACACCTGCCAGGTTCCGATCAGCCCGAGGGTGACCACCGTGAACACCACCGGCTTGAGCATCGGCAGCGTGACGAAGCGGAAGCGCTGCCAGGCGTTGGCGCCGTCCGTCATGGCCGCCTCCTCGACCTCGGCGTTGATCTGCTGGAGGCCGGCGATGAACAGGAGCATGAATGTGCCCGAGGTGGTGAAGATCGCCATGAGAATGAACGCGGTCATGGCAACCGACGGGCCGGCGACCCACTCCCAGCCGGAGATCCCCAGGATCGTGGCACTCGCGAGCGGGTTGTCGGCCGCGGTCACGCCGAAGGCCCCCAGGAGGATGTGGATCAGGCCGCGTGGGTCCTGGAACCAGTTCGGACCCTGGATCCAGACCCAGCTGAGGACCTTGTTCACCGGCCCCGCGGCGCTGAACAGGAAGAGCCACAGCACGACGATCGCGACCGACGAGGTCACCGATGGGAAGTAGAACGCCGTGCGGAAGAAGCCGCGGCCGCGCATCACTCGCCGGTTGACGAGGATCGCCAGGCCGAGCGCGACGGCGGTCTGGAGCGGGACGACGAGGAGCACGTAGAACAGGTTGTTGCGCAGTGCGGTGCCGAGATCTCGGGTGGCGAGACCAGTGCCGCCGAGCAGGTCCGCATAGTTCTTGGCGCCGACGAAGTTCACGCCCTCGGAGAACGGCGGACCGATGCCGGACCAGTCCGACATGCTCACCCACGCGGCCATCACGACCGGGACGAGCACGAACAGGCCGACGATGACGACCGCCGGGCCGACGAACAGCCAGCCGGCCAGTGCGCGATTGCCGTGGATCGAGCCGCGCTGCCGCACTCCAGCCATCACTCCCTCACGCCGCGCAAGGAGTCAGCACCACGCCGGGTGCCTTCGAATCCATGTGGTTGCGGTCCGAGACGACGCGAGCGCACCGCCCCGGACCGCAACGGAGAGCCTTACTGACTGTCCAGGGCGTCCTGAAGGCTTGCCTGCACGCTGGCGAGGATCACCTCGGGCTCCGTCGACGACAGCGTTGCGAGCTGCGCGTTGAAGTCACCGATGACATCGCTGGTGCCCGGCTGCGACGGGAGGTTGATGGCGTAGTCGGCACCATCGATGAAGGCCGCGAACTCCGGGTACGCCTGCTTCCATTCCTCCGCCGCCGATGCGACCGAGGGCATCACGCCGAATGCCTCGGCCGCCGCGAGCTGCGACTCGGTGCTGGTCAGATACTCGACCAACGAGGTCGCCCCGGGGATGTTGTCCGACAGCGCGGCCATGCCCCAGCAGTTCGTGTACTGGATGGTGCCGGGTCCAGCGGGACCTTCCGGCAGCTCGGCGACGGTGTAGTTGACGTCCGGGAAGTCGTTGGTCATGGCGCCGGCGATCCAGTTGCCCTCGATCACCATGGCTGCCTTCCCAAGGCCGAACGCTTCCCCACCCCAGCCGGCGTCGATGCTCGGATCGTTCGAGAACGCGAACGACCCGGCCGCCATCTGGTCCTTCACGTACTGGAGGGCGTCTGCATTCTCGGGTGAGTCGACGACGGCGGTCGTTCCGGAGTCATCGATGAACGCGCCGCCCGCCTCCGCCATGAAGACGCCGACGCGCTGGACCTCCGGCCCGAAGGCGAGGCCCTTGTGCTCATCCGTGGTCAGCTGTTCGGCGACGGCACTCAGCTCGTCCCAGGTGGTGGGAATGTCGTCATCGGTCAGGCCGGCTTCGGACCACATGTCCGAGTTGATGATCAGCGCCAGCGTGGAGAAGTCCTTCGGCGCGCACATGAACTGGCCGTCGTAGGTGAAGGCCTCACGCAGCGCCGGGAAGAAGTCATCGGCGTTCGACAGGTTCTCTGCGTATGGCTCCAGCGAGCCCGTCGCCGCGTACGCGGCCATCTGATCGGTCGACAGGTAGAACAGGTCGGGTGGGTTGTTCGAGCTGAAGCCCTGCGACAGCTGCTGGTTCAGGTCCGATGCGACGACGACCTCGGCGTCCACGCCCGACTCGGCCGACCAGTCGGCCACGAGCTGGTTCACGATGTCCGTCTCGGCATCGCCGGACGAGCCGATCAGGATGGTCAGGTCGGCTCCGGGCTCGGCTGCCGCACTCGCGTCCGTCGAGGCGCCAGGAGCCTCGGACGCCGGTGCCGAGGCGCCCGGTGCCGCGGAGTCCGATTCGAAGCCGCTGCCACATGCGGTGAGCAGGAGCATGGCGCCGGCGATCACGGCGGGCGCGCGCAGGGTTCGGTGTGTCATGGCTGGCTGATCTCCTCCTGGGTGGTTCCGACGTTCTCGGAAAGGGGGTGTGCGGCGCCTCGGCGGGTCGCGCTACACCGGTGAGAGTCGAAGCAGGGTGGTGCGCTGGGGCACGCGGAAGTCAGCGACACGGTAGGATCTCGAGGTCGACAACGGCAGGAGCGGATCATGCGGCGTGCGAAGGCTGCGCGTCAAGGTGCAGCCTCGGGCGCCGAAGCGGCTATCTGCCTCGGTACGAGGCGTCGGGGCGTAGATCAGTCTGGTAGATCGCCTGCTTTGGGAGCAGGAGGCCGCCGGTTCGAATCCGGCCGCCCCGACCATCCGCATCCAGACGCTACCATCGGGCAGTAGATGCTGACCGCCCTCACATTCGCTGCCGCCTTGGTCGTGGGGCTGGTGGTCACTCCCATCGTGCGAGCCCTCGCCGAGCGCCTCGAGCTGCTCGATCAGCCGGGCGGGCGCAAGGTCCACCAGTTCCCGGTGCCGCGTCTCGGCGGCATCGCCATGATCGTCGCGTTCGGCATCGCCATCGGCCTGGCCACGCTCGCCAGGCCGGACCTCGGCGCGGTCGGCGGTCTGAGGCCGAACCGGGCGCCGGCGATCCTTGCCGGGGTGAGCCTCATTCTCGTCATCGGGGTCGTCGACGACGTGCGCGGCATGCGCGCCCTGCTCAAGCTGGTGTTCCAGATCGGCGCGGCCCTCGTGGCGTTCGGCCTCGGCTTGAGCGTCGACCGCCTGGCGCTGCCGTCGGGAACGGTGGAGCTCGGGGCGATGGCGCTGCCGGTGACGGTCGGCTGGATCGTCGGCGTCATGAACGCGGTGAACCTCATTGACGGGCTCGACGGTCTCGCCGCAGCCGTCGTCCTCACCGTGCTCGGCGCCTTCGGCCTGCTGGCGGCGTCCGATGGCGTGGACCCGACCCTTCCGATCATCGCGGCGACCGCCGGCGCCGCGGTGGGGTTCCTGGCCTACAACCTCCACCCGGCCTCGATCATCATGGGCGACACCGGCTCGATGTTCCTGGGGTTCGTCGTCGCCGCCATCGGCATCTCGCTCACCCAGGACGGCGTGTTCCCCCAGCCACCGTGGGTGCCGATCGTGGCGCTCGGCGTGCCGATCGCGGACACGCTGTGGGCCGTCATCCGCCGCACGGCCCGCGGCGAACCATTCTTCGTGGCCGATCGCGGCCACATTCACCACCAGCTGCTGCGCCGCGGGCTCAGTCAGCGCGACGCAATGCTGATCCTGACCGCGGTCTCGGCCGCGCTCGCCGTGGTGGCCGTGCTGCTGGCGCGCGTCGGCTAGGGAGCGGGCACCGCGGCCGCCGGCTCGTCTCCGGGCGCCGCGGCATCGGTCGCGATGTACCAGCCGGTGAGCTCGTCCGCGCCGAAGATGCGCGCCATCTCGGAGCGGATTGCGTCGCGATGCGGGACGAGGAGGTAGTTCACCGCCGGCTGGGACGGCAGCTCCACGAAGCGCGGGTAGCCGAGCACCACCCGCTCGATATCGGGTCCGGCGATGAGCGGCAGCAGGCTGGCGAGGTCTCCGGCCTGGTCGCGCGGGAAATCCGTGCTGATCGTGCGGCCGATGGCACGCAGCAGGTCTGGCAGCTCAAGGAACGTGTCAGCCTCCGCGAGCTCGTTGCGCATGGCGAGCAGCACGCGTTGCTGGCGCTCGTTCCGTTCGAAGTCGCTCTGCGGCACCCGCGAGCCGTCCGCCATTTCGATCCAGCCCTTGCGGCTGCGGGCGTAGGCGAGCGCGTCGAGGCCGTCGTAATCGTTGCAGCCCGAGGGCAGGACGAGCGGCTCGTCCTTGCGCCGGCTGTTCGAGAGCGTGCCGTCGAACTCAGGGTCGACCAGCGTTCCGGGGAGGCACAGCCGCAGCCCGCCGAGGGCGTCGATCATCTGCGCGAACCCGGCCATGTCGATCTCGGCGTAATGGTGGATCTCGATGCCGAGGTACAGCCCGACCGAGCGCTCGAGCGTGCGAATGCCGCAGGCCTCGGCGTCGTCGACGAGGTCGGGACACCACGTCTCGGCATCCGAGGAGGCGACTGCGGCGAGGGCGTTGACCTTGTCGGGGAACAGGCCGCCGGCGTAGAGCGACGCGTCGGGCAGCGGGACGTAGCCGGTATCTCGCGGCACCGAGATCATGACCGCCGTGCGCTCGACGGGGTCGACGCTCACCACCAGGACCACGTCGGTCAGCACCGCCTCGCGGCCGGGTGCTGCGTCGGTACCGAGCAGGAGCACGTTGATGCGTTCGGTGCGGTCCCAGCGGAACTCGGGCTGGTTGACGGGCTCCTGATCGCCGTCGTCGCCCGATCCTGCCCCGGCGCCGATGCCGGGATCGCGCGGGCCAAAGACCTGGCCGAGCGTGTCGTTGAGCTGGACGACGACGCCGGTGACCCAGCCATGCATGCCGAGCGTGAGCACCAGGAGTCCCGCGACGACCATGAGCGCGGTCCGTCGGTCGTGGCCGGTGATGTCCGGCCATGGGGTCAGGCCGGCATGCGCGATCGCAATGCCCCGCCAGACAAGGAGGGCCATGTTGATCGCCAGGACGGCGATCAGGAAATCGCTCGAGAAGAGGCCGTTGCCGATGCCGGTGAACCGACCGCCGATGACGGCCGCGGCAAAGGCGCCGAGGAGGATCGGCGGCAGCGCAAGCACGGTGGCAGCGCGAGGACGGCCGGCATAGGCCTGTCCGAGCCCGGGAAAGACGAACGAGAGCACTGCCGCCAGCCATGGTCGATGCGGTCGAGGGCCGGCCGCTCCGGCCGGCGAGGCGTCGATCATCGGGGGCGCCGAGTGTAGCACCGAGCGGTCCTGCAGCCGATGTGGTGCGTCCTGTCCACGAGTGGGGGAGTACGGTTGGGTTAGTACGTTTGCGCCATCTCTCGGCTGGCCCGCATACTGCGATCCGCCGGTGATGACCCCGGTCGTGTCCATCGATCAGCGAATCCGCGGGGGACGAGGAATCCGTGCCACCAGAGCTGACCATCATCGCCGTCACCGCGCTCCTGGCTGGGCTCCTCCTCGTCGGGATCATGCTTGCCGGCAGGCGCGGCGCGGGTGCTGGCGACGAGTCCCATGCGCTCTCATCGGTCACTCCGCGGCGCGAGCCGGCCGAGCCCGAACCCTCCGGCGCCGCCGATGCCACGCTCCGTGTGGTCTGGTGGCTGACGACGACCATCGTGCTTCTCGGCGTCGGGATCAGCGGCTCGTTCGCCGCCGACCAGGCGCCGATCTTCGTGCTCGGTGGGGCCGCCGTGCTCGCCGTGGTCCTGTTCCACGAGGTTCTCGGCCAGGCGCAGCGCGGCCGCCTCGTTCGCGTGCTCGAGGTCGCCGCGGCAATCGCCCTCATCGGCGGGCTCCTGGCGTTCACCGGCTTCGCCTCGTCGCCGTTCGCGATGCTCTTCGCACTCGTTGCCGTCGCCGCGGCGCTGGCCTACGGCCCTCGCGCCGGCCTGGCGACCGCCGGGCTCGCGACGGCTGCCTTCGCTGTCGTCCTGCTGGTGGACCCCGGGCTGGAGACGTACGGACCGGAGGACGCGCTTCGATTGTCCGTCGGCCTGGGGGCGACGTGGCTGCTGGCCTTCGTGGCCGTCGCCTACGCCGGCCTCCAGCGCCGCACGGTGTCGCACGCCCTCGCCCTGTCCCGTACCGACCCATTGACCGGCCTCTTCAACCGCTCGCAGCTGTTCGTGACCCTCGAGCAGGAGGTCAGCCGCACCCGACGCAGTGACCGGGGCTTCTGCGTGCTCATGATCGACGTCGACGGCCTGAAGGCGATCAACGACAGCGCCGGGCACCTCCGTGGCGACGACGTGCTGCGCGCGCTGGGCGCCGTCATCCGCGGCTCGATCCGGACGGTGGACAGCGCATACCGGTACGGCGGCGACGAGTTCGTGGTGCTCTTGCCGGAGACCGACATCGTCGGCGCCTTCGTGGTGGCCGAGAAGATCCGCTCCGGCGCGGAGGACGTCGGCATGGCGACCGCCGAGGCAGACGCGATGACGAGCGTCAGCATCGGTCTCGTCTCGCACCCCGAGGACGGGCTGGGCGCCGAGGAGCTGATGGTGGCGGCCGATCGGGCCATGTACCAGGCCAAGAAGCTCGGGAAGAACCAGATCAGCGGCAATCCCAGGCCGCGGCCCGCCCTTCTGGCGCGACGCTCGACGATCGAGGAGACGCCCGAACCGGTGGCGGTCGCCGCCGCAGTCGCCGAGCCGACGCATCCGCCGTCCGCGGCCGAGGCGCGCCCCCGCAACGGCGCCACCGCCCCGAGCGAGGATCGAGCGGTCGCGGTCGAGCTCGGCCCCGTCGTGGTGGCGGAAGAGCGGCTCGCCAAGCCGGACGCCGGTGATGACGAGCCGGACGCCCAGGTCGTGCGCCGTCAGATCGCGGCGGCCAGCCGCTCGTTCGACCCCGATCACCAGATCCGGCGCGCCATGGACGCCTTCCTGTCGCCGACGGCCGGCGAGCGCGACGCACGCGACACCCGCACGCCCGACGCCTAGCCTCAGCCCTCGCTGATCGCGCTTCCCTCGGGCACGATCTCCCACCACATCCGGCCGGGAGGCAGCACCACCGGCTCGTCGCTGTCGGCAAACGTCCACTCGGTCACGTCGGTCGCGTGCGACCGCGACCAGCGGACGTCGTACCCGATGCCGTCGACGTACAGCCGGCCCTCGCCCTCGCCGACGAGGTACTGGTAGCGTCGCGGGTAGCCGCCGGGATCGAGCTCGCCGGGCAGCACGTCCTGCCGCACCACCTGCACGAGCACGGTTCGAACGCCGATGCGCTCGCCCGTCAGCCGATCGGTGTTGGCGACGCCCGCGTCGCTTCGCAGCCACTGCCCCGAGCTCGCATCCCAATCCCAGCCGAAGCGCCAGAAGCTGGCCGTCTGGAGCCCGATGCTCCCCACGGCGCGGCCGTCGGGCAGCTGCGCGGCGGGATCGAAGCTCATGGGCGCGCGCCCGGGATCGCGGATGGCAGCCGCGAGATCGTGCAATGCGCCGCCCTCCAGCTCGGCGCGCGCCGCGTCGACGTCGAGATAGACGTTGTGCGGTGCATCCCACGGCCCGGCGCGGAAGAAGAACGCAAATGGATCGGTCAGGCCGTTGACCCGCGGCACGTCGTTGCGATCGAGCCGGGCGAGCACCTTGCCCGCGCCGCCGTAGTGGAAGGTCACGCCGTGCAGCTGCTGGTAGAGGTCGATGTTGAAGTACCGCGCCGAGCGCACCGGTCCGACGGCGGCCCCGATCGAGTCGCGGCACATGAAGACCGCCATGAAGCGGGTGGTGTCGCCCTCGACCGGCGCCTCGATGACGAGGTCCGCGAGGTTCAGCCCTGACGGCGGCCGTGCGATCGGGTTGTTCTCGATCTGCACGATCATCGGCACCCTGTCGGCCAGGGCCGGATCGCTCAGCTCGATGCCGTTCAGGGGGCACACGGCGGCCGGCTCAGGCGTCGGCGATGGCGTGGGGCTCGGCGTCGCGGTCGGTGAGGGTGTGGGACTCGGCGTCGGGCTCGGTGACGGCGTCGGCGAGGCCGTCGGGGGTGGGCTCGGCGCCGGCTCCGGCGAGGCGGTGAGCATCAGCGTGCCGACCGCGGCGACGGCGAGAATCACGAGCGCGGCCAGCGCGAAGCGCAGCCGCCGCTCTCCGAGGGAATGCATGAGCCACAGATGCTACCGGCTGCTCGGGGGGACGCGCCAACGCGCTGCTAGACTCGCCGCCATGCCAGGGTTCTCGACGCGGGCCATCCAGGCCGCCAGCCGCGTGCCGTCCGCGCCGCAGCCGCCGGTCAACGTGCCGATCTATGCGTCGAGCACCTTCGTGGTCTCAGACGCCGCGGAGCTCGCCGAGCTGCTCGAGTTCGAGCGTCCGGGCCACTCCTACTCGCGCTATTCCAACCCGACCCACCAGGCGCTCGAGGCGGCGCTGGCCGAGCTGGAGGGCGCGGATGCCGCGCTCAGCACCGCTTCGGGCATGGCGGCCATCCACGCCGCGGTGCTCTCGATCCTCGCCAGCGGCGACGAGATGCTCATCCCGCGCGCGGTCTACGGCGGAACGATCGGCCTGGCGCGCGCGGTCCTCGCGCGATCCGGCATCGGCCACCGAACCGTCGACACCGCCGATCCCGACGCCGTCGTGAACGCCATCAGCCGCCAGACGCGCCTGCTGTGGCTGGAGACGATCAGCAACCCGACCACCGCCATGGCCGACGTCGCGGCGCTCGCCGAGGTGGCGCACGCGCGCGGGCTCACCGTGGTGGTCGACAACACCTTTGCGTCGCCGGCGCTGGCGAATCCAATGGAGATCGGTGCGGACCTCGTCGTCCACTCCACCACGAAGTACATCGGCGGCCACTCGGACATCATCGGCGGGGCGATCGTGGGTTCGACCGAACGCGTCGATGCGGCGCGCCACGTCCTCATCAACGCCGGCGGGAACGGCTCGCCGTGGGAGGCCTTCCTGGCACTGCGCGGGTTGAAGACCCTGGCACTCCGCATGGAGCGCCACTCCTTGAACGCGCTCACCGTCGCCTCCGCGCTCGAGGGAGCACCGGGCGTCGCCGCGGTCCGCTATCCGGGCCTCGCCTCTCACCCGCAGCACGAGCTCGCCAGGCGCGTCCTGCGTGACGGCATGGCTGGCGGAATGATGGCGGTCGAGCTCGAGGGCGGCCGGCCGGCGGGGGAGCGGTTCCTGGAGCGCGTCCGGGTGGCGGTGCACGCGACGAGCCTCGGCAGCGTCGAGACGCTGGTGAGCCATCCCGCCAGCTCCAGCCACCGGCAGCTGAGCGATGCGGAGCTCGCGGCCGCGGGGCTGTCTCCCGGCATGGTGCGCGTGTCGATCGGCCTCGAGGATGCCGACGACCTGGTCGAGGACCTGGTGGGCGCCGCCCGCCCGAGCTGATGGCGACACCGCGGGCGGCCACGCGCGCGACGCCCGCCGCCGATCGCCCGGCGCGCCATGCCGACCGCTTGCTCCGCGCCCTCGGGGACGGGCGCACCGGCGTGCTGCTGCTCGCGGCGGTCGGGCTGGCCAACGTGCTGGCGGCCCTGGTGCCAGGTGGCCCTGCCGTGCTGGACGGCGTCTGGTACGGCGTGCTGCTCGGGACGCTTGCGGTGAGCGGCGTCGCCGCCGTCGCCGTTCGCATCCCGGCGGTGTGGCGCGAATGGCGGCGGCCGACCGCGGTGCATCGGGGCCCCGGCGCACTCGAGACGAGCGCCCCCGCTCACGCTCCGGCGGAGCTGCTGGCCACCCTTGCGGCGGCCGGCTATCGCGCCCGACTCGAGGAGGGGCGTGGGACGTGGGCGATCCACGCCGTGCGGCGCGGGTGGTCGCGGCTCGGCAGCCTCGGCAGCCACCTGGCGGTCGTCGTGGTCGTCCTGGGCGCCGCCATCGGCGCAGCCTACGGCTCCGAGACCGTCTTCTCGCTGCTGCCTGGCGACCAGGCGCTGCTCGATGTACCGCGGGACGGGTTCTCATCGGCCGTGCGGCTCGAGTCCCTCGATGCCGAGTTTGGGCCCGACGATCGTCCCCGGACGCTCGACGTGGCGGTCACGTTCCTGCGCGACGGGCAGCCCGTCCGCGAGACGACGCTCCGCGTCAACGAGCCCGGCGATTTCGATGGCTACCTGGTGCACCCGTGGACCTACGGGCCGACGGCACGCGTTCGGGTGACGTCGCTGGCCGGCACGACGCTGCTTGACGCGTCCGTGCCGCTGGACGCGGTGCGCGACGGCGAGCCCGTGGGCACGGCCGAGCTCCCGACGGCGGGCGTGACGGTCGGCCTGGCACTGACCGATGCGGAGGCGAACGAGCTCGGCGTGAGCGTCGTCGGCCGCGGCGGGCCGGTCGACTCGGCGCGGCTCCGGCCCGGTGAGTCGATCCGCGTCGGCGACGTCCGCGTCGAGCTCGAAGGCTTCGACGCCTGGGTGACCTTCATGTCGCGCCGCGATCCGGGTCTGCCCGTCCTCTTCGTGGGCGCCGGCCTGCTGTGCGCATCATTGGTGGCCGGCTTCTGGCTGCCGCGGCGCCGCGTCACGATCCGCCCTGCGGGCGGCGAGGTGTTGGTCGTGCTGCGCGGTGACCGCTTCGACCGGCCGGCTGACGAGCTCGCACGCCTGGCTGGGCGCCTGGCGGCCCCGTGACCGCGATCGTCGACGCCTGGCGCGCCGTGGATCCGGAGGCGCGGCTCGTCTCGGGCGAACCGGGCCTGCTGTCGCGCCCGGTGCGCGGCGTCGTGCGCACGCGGGCCGCGGCACCGCACCTGCCGCCGGCCGTCGACGGCCAGCTCCTCGTCGTCGACGCCACAATCCTGCCCGATGGCCGGCTGGACGGCCTGGTCGACGCGCTGAAGGAGGCGTCGCTCGAGCCGCCGGCGGTGTGGGTGGTGGGCGATGTGCCGCTCGAGCCGTCCGGGGTCGATCTCCCGGTGCTCGCCGGCGCTGGATCGCCGGCGACGACGGCTCAGCGCATCACCGAGTATCTCGACGGCGAGCACGAGCACCTGGCGGCCCTGGTGGCCGAGCTCCGGCTGGCGGGCGCCGAGGCGGCGCTGGCGGATCCGCAGGCATCTGCCCCGGCCGGCGTCGTCGCCGGCCGGCTGCGTCGCGGCGTCGCGGTCAGCGTCGATGGCGCGCTGGCGTCGATCAACCCCCGGCCGGCCGGGCGGGCCATCGCCACGAGATTCGCGGCCGCGCACGTCCGGCTGCTCGCGGACCGTTCGTCGGCAGTTAGCGGCGCCAGGCGGACGCGGGACGGCCTGTGGTTCATGGAGCGGACGATCGGGCCGTCCGCGTCGGCCTGGATGTTCGACGACCTGCCGTTCGCGCGCGTCGACGAGGCCGCGCTCGACGCGCTGTCGATCACGCTGCGCGCGCTCCTCCGCCGCCGACCGGCAGAGCCGGCACGGGGCCGGCGTGAGCCAAAGCTGCCCCCGTCCACCGGCGACGCCCTGCGGGACACCCTGCTGGCCGTGGCCCGGGCGAACGGCCGCATCGCGCCCGCCGCGCGCATCCTCGGCGTGCATCGCAACACCGTCCTGTATCGCCTGCAGCGGGCATCGGCCGAGCTCGGCATCGACCCGCGCCGGCCGGACGATGCGCTGCGCCTGCTGCGCGGGACGGATGGGGCAGCCGACCAGCCGTGATGTGCAACCTGCACAACCGATAGGGCCTGCCCGGCCGGCTCATCGGTCACTCCGACCACGCTTCGGCGACTACCGTGAAGATCCACCCGGACACCCGATCTTGGAGGACCCCTGTGGCCAATTCGAAGCTTGCCGCTGCCCTGAAGCTCGCCGACGAGCGCAATCTGCGCTTCGTCAGCCTGCAGTTCACCGATATCGTCGGAGCCGTCAAATCGGTCCAGGTGCCGATGCACCAGCTCGAGGAGGCGGTCGAGCGCGGCAAGTGGTTCGACGGCTCGAGCATCGAGGGCTTCGCGCGGATCGCCGAGTCGGACATGTTCCTGGTGCCCGACCTCGATACCTTCACCGCGATCCCGTGGGAGCCCGGGATCGGCCCGGATGGCAAGGAGAAGCTGCACACCGGATCGGCGCGCGTCATCTGCGACGTGTTCATGCCGAACGGCGAGCCGTTCGCCGGCGACCCACGTGGCGTCCTGAAGCGCCAGCTGGCTCGGGCGCGCGACAAGGGCTACGTGCTCAACACCGGGCCCGAGCTGGAGTTCTTCCTGCTCCGACGCGCCGATGGCGGCGTGCAGACCCTGCCGCACGATGCTGCCGGCTACTTCGACCTCTCCGAGGACCTCGGCACCGAGGTGCGCAAGGAGATGATGAACGCGCTCGAGGAGTTCGGCATCAAGGTCGAGACGGCGCATCACGAGGTCGCCACCGGCCAGCACGAGATCGACTTCGAATACGCCGATGCGCTTCGCACCGCCGACAACGCCGTCACCTTCAAGACCACGCTGAAGGCCGTCGCGGCCTCCCGCGGCCTGTACGCGACCTTCATGCCCAAGCCGTTCTTCGGCATCAACGGCTCGGGCATGCACACCCACCAGTCGCTGTGGGACGTCAAGAAGGGCCGGAACGCGTTCAGTGATCCGAAGGACTCCTACGGGCTGTCCGAGACGGCACGCCAGTACATCGCGGGCACGCTCGAGCATGCGCGCGGCATGATCTCGGTGCTCGCTCCGCTGGTGAACTCCTACAAGCGCCTGGTGCCCGGCTACGAGGCGCCGGTGTACGTCGGCTGGGCACGCATCAACCGATCCGCCCTGATCCGCATTCCACAGATCAGCAAGGGCTCGGACAACTCGACCCGCATCGAGCTGCGCTGCCCAGACCCGTCCTCGAACCCCTACCTCGCCTTTGCCGCCATGCTGGCCGCCGGCCTGGATGGCATCGAGCGCAAGCTGACGCCGCCCGATCCGGTCGAGGAGAACCTCTATCACTTCGACGCCGCCAAGCTCGAGTCGCGGAAGATTCGGCAGCTGCCCGGGACACTACGGGAAGCGCTGGACGAGCTGTCGCGCGACGAGGTCATCCGCGACGCGCTCGGCGACCACGTGCTGGAGCGCTTCATCGAGGCCAAGACCGAGGAGTGGGACGAGTACCGCATCCAGGTCTCGGACTGGGAGGTCCAGCGCTACCTCGAGGCGTTCTAAGCATCACCCCGGCGTATATACGGTATATACGCCGGGGGCCGTCATTCCGAGCCGGTAGAATCAGGCCGCCCGCCCGGCTCTGGAGGTTCGTTCGCTGACCCATCCGCGCCCTCGGCTGCTCCTGCTGTCGATGTATCCGCTCGACCAGGGGATGTGGGGTCCGACGGTGAGGATCAGCCACCTCCGCGACGAGCTCGCAGCGCGGGTCGATCTCGACGTCGTCGCCGGCTACCGTGGCGCCCGCCGCCTGGCCCTGGCCAGCTACGCCGTCTCCGGACGCCTGCGCGGGCTGGACGGCATCTACGTCGAGAGCTCCACCTTCCTGCCGGCGGAGGCCGATCTCGCCTTCCTTGGCCTGGCGCGTGCGCTTGGCATCGGCGTGCTGACCTACATCCGCGACGCGTACCAGCTCTTCGCGGACTACGGTGGCGCGGCCACCCTCCGCCAGCGCGCGAGCCGCGCCGCCTTCCGACCGATGGTTCGCGGCCTGCGCGCCGTCTCCAGCCGGCTCGCCTTCCCGACGCGCGGCCTTGCCGACGCCGTGGTCGGACCTGACGCTGATGCGCTGCTCCTGCCGCCCGGGGCCCCGACGCCGGTCGACGTGCCGCGCCACGACGACGCCGACCGTCTCCTGTTCGTCGGTGACGCACGGCTCCCGGGGCAGGGCGCCGACCGGCTCATGGCTGCCGTGGCACGGGCGCGCCAGGACGGGGTGAAGGTCGAGCTCGAGGTCATCAGCCGGCCGGGCCAGCAGCCGCCCGCTCCGCATCCCGAGTGGCTGCACGTGCGGCATGCCGAGGGTGAAGAGATCCACGCACTCCTGCCGGCTGTGCTGGCGACCGCGATCCCGCGGCCGCGCGGCGCCTACAACGATCTCGCGCTGCCGATCAAGCTGTTCGACTACCTGAGCTACGGCCGCCCGCTGCTCGTGACCGATTGCCTCGAGCAGGCCAGGGTCGTCCGCGAAGCCGATGCCGGCATCGTGTCGGCCGATTCGCCCGAGGCGCTCGCCGCCGCCATCGGACGCCTGGCGAGTGCATCGGCCGCCGAGCTGGATGGCTGGTCGGCGAACGCGCACGCGGCCGCCCGCGCGGCATCATGGTCCGCCCGAGCCGCGACGATCCGCGACCTCCTGGTCCCGACATGAGGCTCGACGGGCGCCCGGTCGCGGTCATCTTCGCGGTGCTGGTCGTCGCGCTGATCGTCTTCGGCCGCGCGTCGCTCCCGGCGTTCCTGGTCCTCGCCGTCCTGCTGCTCGCGGCCACCGCGTACGCGGCCCATTTCTGGCCTCGGACGACACTGGTCGGCGCGGCGCTCGTGACGCTGGCCGACCCGTCCGTCACGCCGCGCTTTTTCCCCGAGCAGCTGAATCTCGGACCCATCGGCGCCAGCGAGCCGCTGCTGGCGGTGGCCGGACTGGTGGTTGCCATCGACGCCATCCGGCGCGGGACGTTCGCCGATGGCTTCCGCGGGCCGACGTTTGCGCTGGCGCTGCTGTTCGTCGCCGTCGCCGCGATCTCCGCACTGGTGAACGCTACGCCGCCACTGGTTGCCCTCCTGGGCATCTTCATGACGCTCGACGCAATGGCGATCTTCTTCGTCTGGCGCATGCTGCCGATGGGCCTTCGTGACGCCGCCTGGGCGATCGGTGCGATCGTCGCGGCCGGCACAGCGGCGGCGCTGTTCGGCATCGGCCAGGTCCTGCTCGACCCGAACCTGCTCGGCTTCTACTCGTTCGTCGGTCGCTTCGGCGAAGGTGCCCGTATCACCTCGTTCCTCGGCAACCCGAACATGCTCTCGCCCGTCATCGGCTTCACCCTGCCCTTCGCGCTGTTCGGCGCGGTGCGCCTGGGACGCCCCGGCCACCGATGGCTCGCCGGGGCGGTGGCCTTCGTCCTCGTCCTCGCCCTGGTCCTGACCTTCTCTCGCGGCGCCTGGGTCGCCGTGGGAGTCGGCCTCGTGCTGGGCACGCTGCTGCTCGATCGACGCGCGCTCCTGGTCCTGGTCCTCCTCGTGCCGCTCGCCTGGGCGACCGCTGTCGTGATGCCGCGCGACCTGCTGGCGACGCAGGGACCGGACGCCGCACCGCCGGCGGTGCCCGACTGGATCGGCAGCACGGTCGACCGCTTCGATGACCTCGGTGGAGGCGACCTTCGCATCCGCTTCCTGACCGATGGGCTGCGGATCATCGACGACAACCTCCTCCTTGGCGTGGGCCCCGGCCGCTATGGCGGCGCCGCAGCGACGATCCTGGGGAGCCCGGTCTACGACGAGTACGACACCCAGCTGTTCGGCTTCCGCACCGTGCACGACTTCTGGCTGCACCTGACCGGCGAAGTCGGAGTCATCGGCGTTGCCGTGTTCCTGACGATGGTCGTCGCGCTGCTCATTCGATTCCTGCGAGCGGCGTGGCGGTCGGAGGGCCTTGCCTTCATCCTCCTCGCTGGAGCGGCAACGGCGACGCTCGTCGTCGGGTTCAACAACCTGACCGAGATGCTGTTCGAGGGCAACGTACCGGCCATCCTCATCTGGCTGATCCTCGCCATCGGCTCCCTGCTGGCGCCATCACCCAGGCTGTGGGGATCGATCGACGGCGAGCCGAGCGAGGAGCCCAGCGGCCGGTATCCTCGCGGCGCATGAACCGGCCGCGCCAACCTCGCGCCATTCTCGTCGGCATGGGGGAGACGGCGGGCTACTGCGGCCAGCTGGTCGCCGGCTTCCGAGAGCTCGGGGTCCGCGCCGATCATCTCGACCTCGCTCGGGACCCGCTGTCCTATCGAACCGGGCGCGGTCCGGCGCATGTCGAAGTTGTGCGGTGGCTCGAGCAGCGGCGACGGCGAAGCACGCGCGCTCGGCCGGCATGGACGCTTCTTCACCGTGCGGCGATGGCACTGCTTCTCGTGCACGCGCTGATGACCTACGACGCCTTCGTGTTTCGAGCGGGCGACTCGTTCCTCGGCTTGCGCGACCTGCCGCTCCTCCGCCGGCTCGGGAAGCGCGTCGTCGTGGTCTTCTTCGGCAGCGACTCGCGGCCGTCGTACCTCAACGGAGCCGAGGTCGCGCGTGGGATCACCGGTTCCCGGGCGGCGGCCGAAACGGCGGCAAAGCGGCGGATCATCGCGCGCATCGAGGCCAGTGCCACCGCGATCGTGTGCCACACCATGACGGCACACCTCCATCGGCGCCCGGTGGTGGCCTTTCTCGGGCTCGGCATCCCCCGGCTCACGCCGCAGAAAGAAGCGCTCGAAGAGCGGGCGCCGACCGAGCGCGGACCGCTGCGCGTCCTGCACGCGCCATCGCGGACGGTCGACAAGGGCACCGAAGTGGTACGCGCCGCCGTCGAGGAAGCTCGGAACGCCGGCGCGAAGGTCGAGCTCGTGGTCGTCACCGGCCGGCCGAACCGGGAGGTGCTGGCGGCCATTGCGGCCAGCGACTTCGTCATCGACCAGGTGTACTCGGACTCGCCGCTGGCCGGGTTCGCTGCGGAGGCGGCAGCTCTTGGGCGGCCCGCCATCGTGGGCGGCTATGCCTGGGACGACCTCCGTCGCGTGACGCCACCCGAGGTCATGCCTCCGAGCCATGTGTGCCGACCCGAGGACCTCGCCGATGCGATCCGGCGGCTCGCCAGCGACCACGCCTATCGCCGGGAGCTGGGCGAACGGTCCCGACGCTACGTCGCCGAGCGGTGGACGCCGTCGGCGGTCGCTCGCCGATTCCTGACGCTCTTCGCGGGGGAGGCGCCGGAGAGCTGGTGGTTCGACCCGGCGCGGGTCGAGTACACGCACGGCATGGGGATGAGCGAGCGTACTGCCGCGGACTCGATCCGGGCGGTGGTCGAGACGAGCGGGGCGGTCGGTCTCGGCGTGAGCGACAAGCCGGACCTCGAGCGTCGGCTCGTGGAGTTCGCGGCGAGCGGCAGGGCCTCCGACGTGGCCGGACCATGACCCAGGCGCCTTCAGCCCCTCGAGGCTTCGGCGCGCGCCTGGCGAGCGACTCGTTCGTGTACGGGCTGGGTGGCATGGCGAACCAGGCCGTCGCGATCGTGCTGGTGCCGATCTATGCCCGCCAGCTCGGCACCAACGGAGTCGGGATCGCCGGCGTGCTCAACTCGACGATCTCCCTGTCGCTGATGTTCGTCGGCCTCGCCCTGCCGCAGGCCTTCTTCCGCTGGTACCTGCGCGAGGCGACGACAGCTCGCGACCGAGCGTGGGTGTTGAGCACGACGCTCGGGGTGCGCCTCGCGGCCTCCCTCGCCGGCTTCGCTCTCATCCTGGCCGCGAGCATTCCGATCAGCCAGGCACTCTACGGTGGGGAACACCTGCTGGTCTTTGCACTGGCCGCGCCGATCGTGCTGTTCGACTCCTTCAACGCGATCCCCCTCTCATATCTCCGCGCGGAGCGGAAGCCGCGCGACTACATCGCGATCAGCATCAGCCGGGCAGTGCTCGGGACGGTCCTGATCCTGTCCTTCGTGGTGGCGGCGCGAATGGGCGTGGTGGGGGTGGCGCTCGGTGGCGCGATCGCCGCCGGAGTCAGTGCGGTGATTGGCACCTGGGCGCTCGCGCGCGCCGGCCTGCTGAGGGTCACGCTCGACTGGCCACTGACGCGGGCGATGCTGGGCTTCGCGATGCCGCTCGTCCCGGCGGCCATGGCTGGCTGGGTCCTGAATCTGGCCGATCGCCCGCTGCTCCAGGCCATGACCGGTGACCAGGGGCTGGTGGGCGTGTACACCATGGGATATACCGCGGGCCTCGTCATCAATGCGCTCGCGATTCAGCCGTTCACGCTGGCATGGAGTGCTGCGTACTGGGAGGTATCACGTCGCGATGACGCTGCCCGCACGTTTGCGCGCGCGCTGACCTGGTTCCTGGCGGTCGCCGCGGGCGCCGCGCTCTTCCTCTCGGGCATGGGAACCGATGCACTCCGGATCTTGGTTGGGTCAACGTTCGAGGAGAGCCGCTACATCATCCCGTTCAGCGCCTTCGCCTACGTGCTGTACGGTGCCTATACGGTGGGTGCCTCGGGCTTGAGCGTCGTCGGACGCTCCGGCAAGGTCGCGAGCACGATGGCCATTGCCGCCGCAGCGACGCTCATCCTGAACCTCGTCCTGATCCCCATCATGGGGATGTACGGAGCCGCAGTCGCCACGGTGGCGGGCTATCTGCTCCTCGCGATCATCGCGGGCGTGGTCAGCCAGCGGTACTACCCGGTCGACTGGGAGCTCGGTCGCGCGGTCAGCATCCTCGTCATCGCCGTCGGGCTCAGTGCCGCGGCGCTCCTCGGTCCGGATCACGTTATCTGGCGCATCGCCTGCGTCCTCGCCTACGTGCCCATCCTGCTCGGCCTGGGCATCGTGAAGATCTCCCAGGGACGAACCCTTCTGTCGGCCCTTCGACGCTGAAGGAGCGTCGGTCTGGCGGCCGGGCAGCGTGGGCACCCGTATACTTTCGTCCCGATGCCCCTCAGCCACGCACCGATCGCCGTCGTTTTCGGTACGCGCCCCGAAGCCATCAAGCTCGCGCCGGTCGTCCTGGCCCTGCGGACCGCAGGGCTGCCGCACGTCGTGGTCACCACCGGGCAGCACCGGGAGATGGTGTCCGACGTGCTCAACGTGTTCGGCATCACCCCCGACGCCGACCTGGGCCTGATGCGTGATGGGCAGACCCTCGACTACCTGCTCGGCAACGCCCTGGAGCGGATCGGCGAGGCGCTCGACACGTTCAAGCCGCGGGCGGTGGTGGTCCAGGGCGACACGACGAGCATGCTCGGCGCCACCCTGGCCGCCTTTCACCGTCGGATCCCCGTCGCGCACGTCGAGGCCGGACTGCGATCGCATGACCTGTCGCTGCCGTTCCCGGAGGAGATGAACCGGCGCGCGGCGGCCGTCATGATGCGCTGGCACTTCGCCCCGACCGCGCACGCCGCCGAGAACCTGCGTGCCGAGGGTGCCCGCGGCGAGATCCACGTCGTGGGCAACACGGTGGTGGATGCGGTCAACTGGGTCGCGAACCACGATCGACCATCGGACTCGCCCGCGCTGGCGTTCGTCGGCGAGTCCCCGTACCTGCTGGCGACCGCGCACCGCCGCGAGTCGTGGGACGGCGGCATCGCCCGCATCGCCACCGCGCTGCGCGAGGTGCTGCGGGAGCGGCGAGACCATCGGCTGCTGTTCGTCGTCCACCCGAATCCGGCGGCACGCGCACCGGTCGACACCTTCCTCGGCGGGCACGACCGCGCGATGATCGTGGACGCGCTTCCGTATCCCGACTTCCTCCACTTCCTGCGCGGAGCGCGGCTGGTCATCTCCGATTCGGGCGGCGTCCAGGAGGAGGGGCCCACGCTCGGCGTGCCCGTGCTCGTGACCCGCAAGGTGACCGAGCGCTCGGAGGGCGTCGACGCCGGCGCCGTACGCGTCATCGGCACCGACGACGCCGTCGTCAGGGACGCCGTCCTCGAGCTGCTGGACGATCCCGACGGCCTCCGCGCGATGGCCGCTGCGGGCGCCGGTCTGTACGGCGACGGGCACAGCGCCGCGCGAATCGTTCAGCGACTCGGCGAGGGGTGAACCTGGCCTCGGCGCCGGCACGCGCTGCCGCCGACGTCGTCAATCTCGGGTCGCGGCTCGGGATGACGGACCGCCTGATCCTTGGCGCGGCTGTGCTGGTCGCTGCCGGCCTCGTCATCTTCGGCAGCGCGTCCACCGCGGCCTTTGTGGCGCTCCTCGGCCTGGTGGCCGCGGTCACGGCCGCCGCGGCGATTCGATGGCCGCTGGCGACCCTGGTCGTCGCGTCGCTCGCCACGTTGGCCGATCCCGTCATCCTGCCCGCCCTGCTACCGCCGGGCTTCGATCCGTCGCCGATCGGCCTCAGCGAGCCGATGCTGCTCGCCGCGGGCGCCGCCATCCTGGCGTCGGCGGTTCGCCGGCGGGCGGTGGATGCCGCGCTTCGCGACCCCGTGCTCGTGCTCGCCGGACTCTTCGTCGTCGCGGCCGCGACGTCGGCCGTGGTCAACCACGTTCCGTTCGGCGTCGCCATCCTCGGCATCGCCGTGACGGTCGACGCCATTGCCGCCTTCGTTGCGGTGCGGATGACGCGGATCGACGCGCGCGCCGCCAGAGCGGCGATCGGCGCGATCGTCGGCGTGGTGGTGGTCGCCGCGGTGATCGGCATCGCGCAGGCCGCCGTGAACCCACGCATCTTCGGACTGACGCCGTTCATCGGCCAGTTCGGCGAGGGCGTCCGCATCGGCTCATTCCTCGGCAATCCGAACATGCTCGCCTCCGTCATCGGCCTTGCAGTGCCCTTCGCGCTGTTCGCGAGCGTCCGACGCGACCGATGGAGGTGGGCGGCCCGAGGCGCCCTCTACGTCCTCGTCCTCGCCCTCCTGCTCACGTATTCGCGCGGCGGATGGCTGGCGATCGGGCTCGGCCTGACCGTCGGCGCGCTGGTGCTGGCGTGGCGCGCGATTCCGATCCTGGTGGTGTCGAGCGCTCTCGCGTTCGGTACGGCGGCCGTCCTCCCGCGAGCTGACCAGCCGGACGCCGGCCTGGTGAGCTCGACCGTCGACCGCTTTCTCCATCTCGCCGATGGCGGCGACCTGCGCGCGCGCTTCCTTCGAGACGGGCTGCCCATCATCGCGGAGCACCCGGCGCTCGGCGTCGGCCCGGGACGATACGGAGGTGCCGTCGCCGCGATCATCCCCAGCCCGGTGTACGAGGCGTACGGCACCGGCCTCTTCGGCTACCGCACGGTCCACGACTTCTGGCTCCACCTGGCCGGCGAAACCGGCGTCGTCGGCGTCAGCATCTTCCTGACGCTCATCGCGGGGCTGCTGGTCCGGTTCGTCCGCGCCGCCCGATCTGCGATCGGCGTGCGCTTCGTCGTCCTCGCAGGTACCGCCACCATGCTCGTGGTGGCGAGCCTCAACAGCGTGACGGAGATGATCTTCGAGGGGAACATGCCGTCAGTGCTCATCTGGCTCATGGTCGGGCTCGCCTCGTGCCTTGCTCCGGCCTGGCCATCCACGGGCCCCGAGGCGGCCGCCGACTCGTCGTGAGCGAACGGCCGCTGCTCGTCCTGACGCGAATCTGGCCGACGCCGAGCCGGCCGAGCGTCGGCAGCTTCGTGAAGGCCAGGGTCGACGGAGTGCGCAATGTCGTCGTGGTGCGACCGCGTTGGCCGCGCATGCCGAGGGCATTGATCTACCCACTGCTCCTGCTCGACCTGCTGCGCGCGCCCCGTCCGCGCGGCATCGAAGCGCACATGCTGGTGCCGACGGGGTTCGTCGGTCTCATCGCGGCGCGGCTCCGGTCGGTGCCGCTGGTGATCTACGTGCATGGCGGCGACGTTCGAGACTGGCAACGCCGTCCCGCTCCGATGCGCTGGATGGCGCGCCGAGCGGCGCGCGGAGCCAATCGGCTGGTCACCAACTCGGAGGACACCGCCCGTTACGTGCGCCAGCTCGGCGTGGAGCCCGTCGTCGCGCCACCGGGCGTCGACCTGCGGCGCTTCGTCCCCTCGCCGCGTCCGGAGCATCGACGCGTCCTGTATCTGGGCGGGCGCAATCCGCGCAAGGGCTACGACGTGGCTGCACGCCTGGCCGACACGCTCGTCGGCCCGTGGCTCCGCGACGTCGATCCAGACGAGGTGCCGGCCCTGATCTCGGCCCACGACGTCGTGCTCGTGCCGTCCGTCGAGGAGCCATTCGGGCTCGTCGCGGTGGAGTCGATCGCCAGCGGCCGATGGGTCGTCGCGAGTGCCGTCGGCGGCCTGACCGATATCGTCGTCGACGGCGTGAACGGGACGCTCGTCACCGATGGCGACTTCGCCGGCGCGCTCGCGCGGGTGCCGGACTACGACCCCGATGCGCTGCCGCCGACCGTCGCGCGATTCAGCCTTGAGCGCTGGCAGCAGGCGCTCGACGAGGTGTGGCACTCGGTGTTGTCGGGTCCACGGTGACGAGCGCGGACGGGCGGCCGATCGCGACCAGCGCGGCGCTCCTGACGGTTGCGCGGCTGTCCAGCGCCCTGGCGCTGTTTGGCGTGACCGTCGTCGCCGCACGCCTGCTCACGCCCGGTGAGGTCGGGTCGGCCGCGGTCGGACAGGTCATCGGCACGTTCGCCGCGCTGCTCGCCAGCGGCGGACTGAACATCTCCACCATCTATTTCCTTCGGCGCCGCCCGATCGACGCAGCAGGCATGGTCGGATCGTTCGTGGCGCTCGCCATCGGCTCCTGCGCGATCGCCTTCGCGCTCGGGCTCGCGTCGGCGCCGATTGTCTTCGGCCCGATCCTGGGGTCGACGAACTGGCCGCTGGTTGCCAGTGCCGGCCTTCTCGGCGCCAGCGTGATCGCCTACGAGTTCTCCGGCGCGCTGCTGCTCGCGATGGACGAGTCGCGGCGGTTCATCCTCCTCGAGGTCGTGCGCGGGTGGGGCTCACTGGTCGGCGCCGTGATCCTCCTGGCACTCATGGGCGCCGACATCGGGCTGGTGCTCGGCCTGGCCATCGGCTTCGGGTCGGCGGCGGTGGTCGGCCTTCAGCGCGCGGCGACTCGCGCGTCGCTCCGACCGCGGTTCGACCCGCACACGGCGCGTGGTGCACTGTCATTCGGCGCTCGAGGCCAGGTGGGCAACGTTCTCCAGTTCCTCGGCGTGCGTCTTGACCTGCTGCTCGTCCCGGCGCTGCTCAACCTCGAGCAGGCCGGCATCTACTACGTCGCCGTCCGCGTCTCGGATCTCGTCGGCCAGGCGGCGACGGCGTCGGCATCGTTTCTGTTCCCGTACGTCGCCGGCCAGTCTGCCCGGCGCGACACCGAGATGACGGAGCGCGTCACGCGCGCGACGCTGCTGGTCACCATCGTCGCGGCGATCGCGGTCGGCGCGGGCGCGCTGCCGCTGATCGAGGTCGCCTTCGGCCGCGCCTACGCCGAGGGCACCCCGACGCTCCTCGTGCTGCTGGTCGCGGTGGTCCCGCTCTCGATCGGCCGGCTCCTCGCGGCGGACCTCAAGGGCCGCGGTCGCCCGGGAACGGTGAGCCTCGCTGCGGTCGTATCGGTCGCGGTGACGGTCGTCCTCGACCTCGCCCTGATCCCGGGGATGGGCATCGTTGGCGCCGCGATCGCAAGCCTGGTCGCCTATAGTCTGATGACTGCGGCGCTCCTGTACGCATATCGCGTGGCGACCGGAGGCATGCTCACGTCCTTCGTCCCGGGACTCGGAGATCTGCGCGACCTGCGCACTCTCGTTGACCGTAGGCTGGCCAGGAGGGGCAGCACCGACCGATGACAGCATCGAGGCGCGTGCGACTTCTCGACGTGCCGATCGACCTCGTCGACATGGCCGGCACGGTCGAGCTCGTGCGCGAGCACGTCGAGCATGGACGGCCCGGGGCGCATCTCGGCGTCAATGCCGCGAATCTCGTCCTCGCCCGGGATGATCGCGCCTACCTCGACGACCTCTCCGCCGCCGACGTCGTGACGGTCGACGGTCAATGGGTGCTGTGGGGCGCGCGCCTCATGGAGCTCGACGTGGCCGAGCGCGTCACCGGCATCGATCTGATGCAGGAGCTGTTGGCCCAGGCTCGCTGCAGCGAGTGGAGCGTGTACCTCGTGGGCGCTCGCGCCGAGGTCGTCCGCGCTCTCGCGCGTCGCCTGGAGCGATCGGGCACTCGGGTCGCCGGCTACCGCGACGGCTACTTTCCGGCCGATGCGTCGCGATCGATCGCCCAGGCAGTCAAGGCGAGTGGCGCGCAGCTGCTGTTCGTCGGGCTGCCCAGCCCGCAGAAGGAGCGCTTCATCATCGAGCACGCCCGTCCGGCCGGCGTGCCCTTCTCGATCGGTGTGGGCGGCAGCTTCGACGTCCTCTCGGGCCGGCTGCGGCGCGCACCGCGACCGCTCCAGCGCATGGGCCTGGAGGGCTTCTTCCGCTTCGCACAGGAGCCGCGCCGCCTGTTGGGCCGTCACGGCGTGATGAGCCTGCGGTTCGTCTGGCTCCTGGCGCTGCACCTCGTGCGCCGCAGCGCGAGGCGACGCCGTCGTTGAGGCTCGTCATCTCGGGCTATTACGGGTTCGGGAACGCGGGCGACGATGCCGTGCTGGCCGGGATGCTCGAGCTCCTGGGACGCGCGAGCGTCGATCGAGCGGGCATCTCCGTCCTGTCCGCCGACCCGCCGCAGACGCGGCGAGCGCATGACGTACGAGCCGTGTCGCGCTGGAATCCACTTGCCGTCGCGCTCGAGCTTCGGCGCGCCGACGGCCTCTTCAGCGGCGGCGGCAGCCTCCTCCAGGACGTCACCAGCGCGCGTCCGGTCAGCTACTACGCGGGCGTGACGCAGCTTGCACGCGTTCTCGGCCGACCGTACGCCGTGGTCGCACAGGGACTCGGCCCGCTGCGACGTGAGCCGAACCGGCGAATGGCGCGCTTCGCGCTGGAGCACGCGGCGCACGTGTCCCTGCGCGATGACCGGGCGATCGCCCTCGCCCGCCGGCTCGGAGTGCGCCGGCCGATTCAGCGCGCCGCGGACCCCGCGCTCGCCGCGCTTCCCTGGCGCGACGCCCCGGTCGGCGGTGGGGACGGGCACGTGCTGGTCGCCGTCCGCGGCGGGTACCCAGCGGATGCCGTGATCGGACCGCTCCGCCATGCGGTCGCGACGCTCGCCCACGAGCGCAGGGTGGTTGCGCTTCCGATGCACGGAGCGGTCGACCGGGATGCCTCGACCGCACTGGTCGCCGGGCTCGCCGGCGCGTCGGTGGCGGATCCCGATGCGTCGCTCGCCGAGAAGCTGGAGGCCATCGCCACCGCGTCGGTCGTCATCGGCATCAGGCTCCATGCCCTCGTGCTGGCCGCAGCCGCGGGCGTGCCGGCCGTCGCCATCTCGTACGACCCGAAGGTCGACGCCTTCGCCCAACGCGCGGCCATTCCGGTGGTCGGTTCAACGGCGTCGCCGATCGACCCGGCCGGCATCGTCTCCGCCGTCGCGGATGCGCTCCGGGGAAGCCAGACCACCTCTGCCGACCGCATCGCCGAGATGCGGGCGGAGGCCGACGCCGGCGTGCGCGACGCGCTGTCGGCCATTTCCCGTGCGCAATGAGCGATCCGACCGGCCGTATCCACGTCGCGATGCTCGTGCGCAACCCCTACACGCACGACACGCGGGTCGAGAAGGAGGCGCGCACCCTCACCGGCGCCGGCTACCGCGTCACCATCGTGGCCGACGCCGCCCGCGGTCTGGCGGAACATGAGACGCGCGACGAGGCCGATGTCGTCCGTGTGCCACGTGGCCGCATGGCAATGCCCGGCGTCCGGTTCGTCAGCCACCAGGCTCACCTCGCACGGGTCCTGCGCGACCTGCGGCCCGACATCCTCCACGCGCACGACAGCAACGCGCTCGTGTCCGTGGCACTCGCTGCCCGGTCGCTCGGGATCCCGTACGTGTACGACGCGCACGACCTGTGGCTCGGGCGGCCGCGGCGAGAGCGATCGCGGCTCTACTTCGCCCTGAACCAGCTGTATTACTCGCTGGTCGAGCGCCTGCTCGTGCGCCGCGCGGCGGCGACCCTCACGGTGAGCCCGCCCGTCGCCGAGCACCTGGCGCGGCGGTACGGACTGGCGGAGGTCGCGCTGGTGCCGAACTATCCAGAGCCGCCCGGGCAGACTCACCCGCGCGACATCCGTGCCCTCGCCGGTGCCGAAGGGCTGCCTGCCGACGCCCGGGTCGTCCTGTACGTCGGTGGACTGATGGCCGGGCGCGGCCTCGAGCAGCTGGTCGACGCCGCCGCTATGGTCGACCGCGCGGAGCTCGTGTTCCTGGGAGACGGCGTCCTCGCCGAGCCATTGCGCCGGCGCGCAACCGCCAACGGGACCGGCGAGCGCGTCCACGTCCTGCCGCCGGTGCCGTCGGCCGACGTCATCGATGTTGCCGCATCGGCCGATGTCGGCGTCAGTCCGATCGTGCCGTCCTGCCTGAACTACCGCTACTCGCTGCCCAACAAGCTGTTCCAGTACATGGCGGCCGGACTTCCGGTGGTGGCCAGCGACTTCCCGCAGGTGCGAGAGGTGGTCGTGGGCGCCGGATGTGGGGTGGTGGTAGACACGCGACGGCCCGCAGAGATCGCGCGCGGCATCAAT
>DASTTX010000132.1:0-12755 GCA_035759945.1 Candidatus Limnocylindria bacterium
CGACGAGCTCCAGCCGGCACTCCAGGAGCTCACCGAGCGCGAGCCCGCCACGGCCTGAGGTTTGGGGCCGCGCACCGTTAGTTCGCTGCCGGGCGTATCGGCCACTTCTTGGCCGATGTAGTCCGCGCCTGGGAGCATCAGGCAGGCGGAGGGGCTGATCTTGGCCGTTTCTGCACGGCTGTCGGCAACATCGGCCACTTCTTGGCCGATGTTCCCAGTGGCAGTTCAGGGACTGGCCAGCCCCCGGTGGCTCAAGGGCGTCGCGAGGGTGGCCAGCCGCCGGCGAAGCGGCGCAGGATCTCCTCGTCGTGGTGAAGTCGAAGGCGTATGCGGACCTCGGCCGCCGCGATCGTCTCGGCCACGGTCGCCACCGCCACGCGATCCTGCGGGCCGCGACGGCCGTAGAGCCCGCGCCACAGGCACAGCACCTCGAGGAAGTGCCGGTCGTCGGCCTTGGTGGTGGTCGAGGCGGTGTGCAGCGTCATGGTTCTGCACGTGCCGTATGGCAGAAGCCATGCCGACTCCGTCCACCCCGCTGGTTGCCTTGGTGCGCCCCCGCACCGAGGGCGGGTTAAGCGCTAGTCCTCGATCAGCGGCACGTCCACGAGATGCTCGCCGATGAACCACACCTGCAGCTCGTGCCGGCGCAGCACGTCGCTCATGAGGATGTCGTTGCTGCCCCAGTCCTTGGACTTCTCGGTCTTCTCGATGCCGTCGCGCACCTTGCCGATGATCTCCTCGTGCGCCCGCAGCAGTCGCGTGATCATGGCCGGCACGTCCTCCGCGCCGTCCGGCGGGCGCTCGATGGTGGTCAGCTCCGCCGCGTGGCGCGGATCGCCGACGGCGATGCCGCCTAGCGTCTGGACACGCTCGGCGAGCAGGTCGACGAGCTCGAGCTGCTCCTCGGCGTGCTTGTCGAACAGCAGATGGAGCTGGTAGAACGTCGGCCCCGCCACGTTCCAGTGGTGCTTCTTGTAGAGCGCGTACAGGACGGTCGTATCGGCCAGGATCTCGTTGAGGAGCTCGCAGCTCGCCGTCCGGACACTCTCGTCCAGGCCGATCGGCAGCGCTCGCATCTCCGCGAATGGCTGCACCTCGCGGCCCAGCGGCGCGTACTGGACCTCGGGCGAGTGGTGTCCGTTGCCGTTCGAGCTTGGTCGTGACTTGGTGGTTGGTCGGGTCGTGGTGGTCGCCACAGGAGAGCCTCCGCCGTGCGTTTCGGGAATACCGCTGATCCTGTGCATCACCGGTGCCGCGCTCACCGATTCTGCTCGGCCCGCACGAACAGCGCCGTTCCGACCACGATGAACGCCGCGAACATCACGCCGATGACGACCAGGTTCGTCCCGATCCCAGCCAGGGCGACCTGCGTCCGCTCCGGGTGGAAGCCGTAATACACGTCGCGCAGCAGGTCGATCGCGTAGCGCATCGGCGCCAATCGCGAGGCGATGTCGAGCGGCAGCGGCAGGTTGTCGATCGGGTTGAAGACGCCCGCCAGGAAATACTGCGGCAGCATCACGAACGGGAAGATCTGCGTGGCCACGCGGCGGTTCGGCAGGCGCGAGAGGACGAGGACGCCGAAGGCACCACCGAACACGGTGATCACCAGCGCGACGGGCACGAGCGCGAGGATGGTCGCCGGTCCCAGTGCGATGCCGATGACGATCGCGAAGACGACGATCGCCAGCCCTTGCGGCAGCGCCACCAGCGACTCACCCAGCACCTTGCCAATGACGATCGAGTAGCGGCTGATCGGCGAGACGAAGATCTCCTGGCTGAAGTCGTTCTCGCGATCCTCGATGAGGCTGATGACCCCCATGGCCGATGACTGCCACAGCGTCTGGCCGAGCACGCCGGTGAACACGAAGGCGAGCAGATTGATGTTGGCCACGCTGCCGAAGCCGGCCTGCAGGCTGGTGCCGAGCACGCCGATGAAGATCATCGGGAAGACGAGGTCGGCGATCAGTCGTGTTCGATCGCGGAGGAGCTTGACCAGGTCGCGGTGGGCGATGGCGAGCACGCCGGACAGCTCATGCATCGGTCTGGCTCACGATCTTCAAATACGCGTCCTCCAGGCTTGGAAGATGCGTCTCGACCACGCTCAGCGGCGTCTCGATCGACTTCAGGATCGCGTGCGTCCCGCGCCCGTCCAGCTCGATGCGGAATGGGCCGTCGCCACTGAACGCGAGCCCCAGCCGCCCGAGCTCGACGCGCAGGGCGGCGCGGTCGGCGGTATCGACCAGGACGTACTCCTCGACCAGGTCGGCCTTGATCGCCGCTGGGGTGCCGTAGGACACGACGCGCCCGTGGTCGATGATGCAGATTCGGTCGGCCTGCTCCGCCTCCTCGAGGTAGTGGGTCGTGAGCAGGATCGTGGTGTTCGACTCGCGCCGGACCCGCTCGAGGTATGCCCACAGGCTGCGGCGTGCCGGCGCATCGAGCCCGGACGTCGGCTCGTCCAGGAAGAGCACCTTCGGCCGATGGATGAGGCTGCGCACGATCTCGAGCTTGCGGCTCATGCCACCCGAATACGTGCGGATGGGCGCGAAGATCTCCTCGCCGATACCGACGATGTCGCCGAGCTCGCGCACCTGGCGCCGATAGGCATCCGGCATGAGCGCATAGGTCGGCGCGTACGGGTAGACCCCGTAGAGGACGGCGTGGAAACGCACGTTCTCCTCGCCGGTCAGATTCCGATCCAGGCTGGGGCGCTGGAAGATGATGCCGACCTTGCGTCGCACGGCGCTCGACTCGCGCACGATGTCGTGCCCGTCGATCGTCGCGGTCCCGTCGGTGGGGGAGAGCGTCGTGGTGAGGATGGAGATCGTCGTCGTCTTGCCGGCGCCATTGGGCCCGAGCAGCGCGAAGAACTCGCCCGCGCGCACGTCGAAGCTGATGCCGTCGACGGCATTCCGCTCCGCCTTCTTGTAGCGCTTGACGAGGTTCTCGACGTGAATCATCCGAGCCGCCATCATCGCGCACCCCTGTCAAGTCCCGGCCGCCGCCGGGTACCCTCTCGCCGATGCCGCCGCTCGATGCGATTGCCCTGTTCCTCCTGGCGGTCCTGGCCGGCGGCGTCGCGGGAGTGGCCGGCTTTGGGATCGGCAGCATCCTGACGCCGGCATTGGCCGTCTCGCTCGGAACAGGGTTGGCGGTCACGATCGTCGCCGTGCCGCACGTAGCCGCGACGGCGACGCGCCTGTGGATGCTCCGTTCGGACATCGACCGGGGCGTTCTCCTGACGTTCGGCGTGGCCAGTGCCGCCGGCGGGCTTCTCGGCGCCATCGGCCATGCGCTCTTCAGCTCCGAGCTGCTGTCGCTCGCACTGGGCGGGCTGCTGATCCTGGCCGGGCTGCTCGAGCTGACCGGCCTGGGCCGCCGAGTGCGACTCGGCGGCGGATCGGCAATGGCCGCAGGGATGCTGTCGGGCGCGTTCGGTGGCCTGGTCGGCAACCAGGGAGGCATCAGGTCAGCCGCGCTGCTGCGCTTCCCGCTCGCGCCGGCAGCTCTCGTGGCGACCGCCACGGCGACGGCACTTCTCGTCGACGCGGCCCGCGTCCCGGTCTATCTGCTTTCGAGCGGCGCGGATCTCGTCGCGGCCTGGCCGACGGTGCTCCTGCTCACGGCCGGCGTGCTCGTGGGCACGTTCATCGGCACGCCGATCCTGCGCAGCGTGCCGGAGCGCTGGTTCCGACGCTCACTGGCGGTGCTGCTCGTGCTGCTCGGCGTCGCACTGGTCGCCATGCCTGCGGCCTGAACAATGCAGGTTCGCGCCGACCACCGATGAGACCTGCCTTCGAAGGCGGTCAAACTCGATGAATCGACAAATGAGGAGATCAGCGTGAACTTCAACAGCATCCTCATCGGCTCGGCCGACCCCGGACGGCTGACCGAGTACTACTCGAAGCTCTTCGGCGAGCCGGCCTTCAGCGAAGGGGGCTACACCGGGTGGCAGCTGGGATCGGGCTGGGTCACCATCGGCCCACATGACCAGGTGAGCGGCAAGAACGCCCAGCCGGGCCGCCTGATCTGGAACCTCGAGACGGCCGATGTCCGAGGCGAGTTCGAGCGGATGAAGGCGGCCGGTGCCATCGTGGTGCGCGAGCCGTACACCATGGACGAGGACACCACCGACAGCGGCTTCATCGCCACCTTCGCTGACCCCGACGACAACTACTTCCAGCTCATGAGCCCGATGCCTGAGCCCGACTGAGGGCGACCGAATACGACACATGTCTCTTGGGGCATGTGGATGCCGGTGCTACCGTCCCAACGCGCGTGCACCGCGCGTGCACCGCGCGCACTTCAGCGCCACCGCCCCAGGAGATGACATGGAAGCACTGAGCCTCAACGGCATCGACGGCGAGCCGCGCAGCATCCCGACCGACGCGTTCGGCCAATTCACCAACGACCTTGCCGGAACCGTCCTGCGGCCCGACGACGCGGGCTATGTCGAGGCGATCGCGCTCTGGAACGGAATGATCACCAAGCGGCCGGCCATCGTGGTCCGCGCCTCCGGCACCGACGATGTGATCCGGACCGTGAACTTCGCCCGCGACAACCGGGTCGAGCTGTCCATCAAGGGCGCCGGGCACAACATCGCGGGCCTGGCGTTGACCGATGGTGGCATCACGCTCGACATGTCCGGTTTCAAGGGCGTCGAGGTCGATGTCGAGGGCCGGCGCGCACGCGTCGCGGCGGGATCGACGCTGGGCGACGTGGACAGCGCCACCCAGACGCACGGGCTCGCCACCACGCTTGGCTTCGTCTCGGCAACGGGCGTCAGCGGGCTGACGCTTGGCGGCGGGTTCGGTTATCTGACGCGCCGCTTCGGCTGGACCATCGATGATCTCGAGGAGGTCGAGATCGTGACGGCAGATGGCACGCTGCGGCGTGCATCGGCGACGGAGAACCAGGACCTGTTCTGGGCGCTGCGCGGCGGCGGCGGAAACTTCGGCGTCGCGACCCAGTTCACCTATCGGCTGCACGAGGTCGGCCCGCAGATCACCGCCGGCATCATCGCCTGGCCGGCCTCGGAGGCCGACGCGGTGACCGAGGCCTTCAGGTCGACCACCGACTCGGCGGCGCGCGAGCTGACGCTGGTCATGGTCCGCCGCAACGCGCCACCGGCGCCGTGGCTGCCCGAATCCGCGCATGGGACGCCGATCGTCATGGTGCTGGCCTGTCACAGCGGCGAGGCGGCCGACGCCGAGCGAGACCTGGCGCCCCTGCGGTCCATCGGCACCCCGCTCGCCGACCTGATCCAGGTGAAGAACTACACCGATCAGCAGATGCTGCTGGACGCGACGCAGCCGCGGGGGATGCACTACTACTGGAAGTCGGAGTTCGTACCCGGCCTCAGCGACGACCTGCTGGCGACGTACCACGCCCAGTTCGAAGGTCTCAAGGCGCCGGCAAACCAGGCCGTGCTGTTCCACGTCGCCGGAGCGCTCAACGAGCGCGCCGAGGACGACGGCGCCATGGGCAATCGCGAGGCCGGCTTCGCCTGCGTCATCCAGGCCATGTGGGCGCCGGACGCGCCGACGGCGGAGTCCAACCGCGACTGGGTCCGCAACGCCTGGACGGCGCTGAAGCCCTTCTCGACCGGCGGCAACTACGTCAACTTCCAGACCGCCGACGAGGGTGACGAGCGGACGGAGGAGTCGTACCGGTCGAACTACGCCCGCCTCCAGCAGGTCAAGGCCACGTACGACCCGACCAACCTGTTCCGCGTGAACCGGAACATCCGTCCCTAGCGCTTCGGCAGGTCCAGGCGAACCAGGAGGCGCGGCAGGCGCCCGCTGTGGCCGTCGGTCGTCAGGACCCGACGGAAGCCAGCGTCGTCGAACATGGAGGCGATCCCGACGAATCCCGCTCCGACTTCGACGCGACGTCCGTCCGGGTCGATCGGATATGCCTCGACGCCTGGCGCTCCCGCCTCGCGGGCAGCGTCGACCACTCCGTGCAGCAGTGCCCTGGCGACACCGCGGCGCCGATAGCCAGGCAGAATCCGGAAGCAGCCGATCGACCACACGGGAAGGTCGTCGATCGTCGGGATGGTCCGTGAGCTGACGAGCCGCGGCGTTTCGGTCCGCACGCTGATGCCAACCCATCCGACCGCGCGACCATCAACGTAGGCGACGTAGCCCGGAGGCGGTGAGCGCTGCATCTGCTGTCGGAGCAGCTCTGGGCGCGATTTGCCGCCGGAGAGCGCCTTCGTGTCGAAGCCGCGCCACGGCTGGCACCAGCAGCCCTCCTCCTCCCCGTGGTTGACGACGATCGAGACATCGTCCCAGCGATCAAGCGTCGCCGGCAGGACCTCGATCTGGATCTCGCCGGACTGGGCGATCATCGTTCTGCGTCGATCACGCAGAAGCGGTTGCCTTCGGGGTCCGCCAGGATCACGTAGTCGGCATCGGCTGGGCGCTTGTCCCAGTGCACCTCCGTCGCGCCGAGCGCCTTGAGGCGATCCACTTCGGCGGGTTGGTCATCGGCGTACAGGTCGAGGTGGATGCGCGGCGGCACCCGCTCGGCGGCGTGATGCATGTCCAGAGACAGGTTCGGCCCCGCACCGTCGCGCGGGCGCAGGAGCGCGAAGTCGTCGTCCTCTCCCTCGCGACCGACGTAATCCAGCGCGGCCGTCCAGAAGGCCTTCTCGAGCTCCAGGTCATCGACGCGCAGAACGATCGAGCCGACGCGTAGCATTGGGCCCACTCTAGACCACAGGCAAATAGAGGAGACGAGACGATGACGGCGATGGACGCCATTGATCCGACCGTGCCGCCCAGCGGAACGGGCTGCGTCGAATGCCTCGCCTCCGGCGGGTGGTGGTTCCACCTGCGCCGGTGCACGCAATGCGGCCACATCGGCTGCTGCGACGCTTCCCCCTCGCAGCACGCCAGCCACCACGCCGCCGACGAGCAGCACCCCGTCATCCGGAGCTTCGAGCCGGGCGAAGACTGGTTCTACGACTACCGCACCGATGAGGGCTTCGCCGGACCCGAACTGGCTCCGCCGCAGCATTACCCGCTTGACCAGCCGACCCCCGGACCGGCGGGTCGCGTCCCGCCGGACTGGGAGGACCGGCTGCACTAGGACCTTCAGCGGCCGATCTCCCAGATATGGCCGGATGGATCCGCGAAGGCGGCGGTCCGGATGCCCCACGGACGGTCCATCGGCCCATTCAAAAGCTCCACGCCGCGCGAGGCCAACTCGGCGCAGACGGCGTCCACATCGTCCACCTCGACCGTCAGCTGCATCCGTGCGCTTCCGTCAGCGGCAGCGACCTTGGCGGGCGCGATCAGCTCGTGGGCCGCATCGGTCTTGAGCAGGTTGATGAGCGTGTCACCGAAGCGAAACACCGCCGATGCGTCATCCTCGAAGTGCACCGGCAGCGCAAACGCGCGCGAATAGAACTCCTTCGAGGCAGCCAGGTCCTCGGTGAAGAGCGTGATGGCGGCGATGCCGGCCGGGGAAAAGTCCACGTTCTTGCCTCATGTGATTTCTTGCCTGGTTATTGGACTCCGGGAAGTCCGTGAACTCATTGGTCCCTGGCGCCGACGATGTGGGTCGGCTGATGCGCAGCGTACGATGCCGGAATGGCGCGTTTGACGGGGGCCGCCCTGGCCCTCGGTTCGCTCGCATTTGCGACGCTGGTCACGTACGTCCTGAAGACGTGGGCAGACATCGACAACCCGTCCTCGGTCTACCTTCTGGCGGTCGCGGGTGTCGCATTCGCCAACGGGACGGTGGCTGCCGTCGCGACCGCGATCGGCTCGTTCGTCCTCTACAACTTCCTCTTCGTCGAGCCGCGATTCAGCCTTGCCGTCGCCGAGCCGCAATCCGTCCTAACGCTCCTGCTGCTCCTGCTGGTCGGGGTGATCGTCGGCCGGCTCACGAGCCTCGGGAGGGATCGGGCGGCGCAGGCGGCTCGACGCGAGCGCGAGGCGCGCGCTCTCTTTGCCATCACGCGCGCGCTGGCAACATCACCCTCGACGGAGGCCGCGCTCGGTGCCGTGGTGGAGCGTCTCGTGGCCGAGAGCGAGGTCGACCGTGCCTGGATCGCGCTCGGACCGACGACGGCACGTGAGCGCGTCGTTGCCGACAGCGACCCGTCGTCCGATCCGCCCGCCAGCTCGCACCACGCCCTCCTGCGACGCGATCCCGCCGAGGCCGACGCGCGGTGGGTTCGCATCCATGCGCCGAGCGTTGCTCGGATGCCGGTGTCGGCCAGCGGCGAGGTCCTGAGAGTCGAGATGGTGGCCGGCGAGGAGACCTTCGGATCTCTGTACGCCCGACGGCGGGAGCGGGCCGGTAACCCGACGATCGAGACCTCGCGCCTCCTGTCGGTTGCCGCGGACCAGAGCGCCCAGGCCCTTCGTCGAGATCGTCTGGCTCGTCGCGCGCTCGATGTCGAGGTCGCCGAGCAGAGCGATGCCGCCAAGAGCGCGCTGCTCGACCTGGTTTCGCACGAGCTTCGCACGCCGCTGGCGGCGATTCGTGCGTCGGCGGGCAGCCTGGCGGACAGGTCGATCCAGCTTACGGACGGCGAACGGCACGACGTGGCGGAGGCAATCGATGTCGAGGTGATGCGCCTCAACCGCCTCGTCGAGAACCTGCTCGACATGAGCCGGTTGCAGGCCGGCCGCGTGTCTCCGGACATCGAGGTGATACCGCTTCGCGACGCGATCGAATCCGTGATGGAGCGTTTTGAACGGACCCTCGAGGGCCGCCGCGTGGAAACGAACGTGCCGGACGATGTGCCGCCCGTCCTGGCCGACGCGACCTACCTTGAGCAGGTGATCGCGAATCTGATCGAGAATGCGGCCCGCTACAGCCCGCGTGAGGCACCGATCAACGTGACAGCTGCTTCCGTCGGACGGGGCGTCGACATCTGCGTGGAGGATGGCGGCCCCGGCGTTTCCGACGAGGACCTGGGCCGCATCTTCCAACGCTTCTTCCGCGCCCAGGGCCGGGGCACGGGCTCGGGGACCGGCCTCGGGCTTGCGCTTGTCAAGGGATTGGTGGAGACGATGAACGGCTCCGTGAGCGCTGCTCGAAGCAGCCTCGGCGGGCTTGCGGTCCGCGTTCACCTTCCCGCAGCCGAGCCTCCACGGTGAGCAGCTCCGCCAACGCTCCAGGCGTGTTGCTCGTCGAGGACGACGCGGCCGCCCGATCGGCAGTCGGCAAGAGCCTTGCGGCCCATGGCTACGAGGTGCGATTCGCCGAGGACGGCGAGGAAGCGCTGCGCCTCTGGGAACAACGGCGGCCCGACATCGTGCTCCTGGACCTTGGCCTGCCCACCATGGATGGGCTGACGGTGCTCCGCCGTATCCGCCGGGACGGGACCACGCCGGTCGTGATCCTGTCGGCGCACGACGCGGAGCGACGGAAGGTGGTAGCGCTCGACGCGGGCGCCGACGACTACCTGACCAAGCCATTCGGGACCGATGAGCTCCATGCCCGCATCCGCGCCGCTCTTCGTCGGGCTGGTGGCGCCCCGGTTGAGCCTGACGGACGCATCGTCGTCGGCAGCCTCGAGATGGACCCGGTTCTCCGCAGCGTCACCGTAGGGCGGCGCCCGCTGCGTCTGACGCCGCGTGAGTACGAGGTGCTCAAGACACTGTTGGCCCACACCGGTCGCGTCGTGACCCGCGGCCGGCTGCTGCGCGCCGTGTGGGGCGTCGAATACGCCGCGGAACGCCACTACCTTCACGTCTACGTATCTCAGATCCGGCGCAAGATCGCCGCGCTGGACGAGGAGGGCGAGCTCCGCCACCTCATTGCCGCGGAGCCGGGCGTCGGCTATCGGATCACGGATCCGACCGCGAATTCTTGAGCGTTTCCTGAGCACACGCGGCATCAGTCGGGCGCGCTGCTCTTGGAGCTCGGGCAGATGCTCGAAGCATGAGAGGCATCTACCTCGCGGCGGCTGGCTAGCCGATGCGCGACGACGCCGTATCGCGGCGGAGCGGACACGTCGATCCCATGCTCGAGGTGCACGAACGGCGTGGCGGTCGCCGTCCCGGTGACGCGTACGTTCGCATCGTCCGACCATTCGGGGAGGAGTTCCAGCTCGAGGGCGGGCGCCTGGTGGCGACCGAGCGCACCGTGCTGCACCGGCGCGGATGGCACACCGCGCTCCGCTCCGTCCGCACCTTCCTCTTCGGACGGCCGATCCCGACGGCGCACGAGGGCCACGAGCGCCTCACCAAGCTGAAGGCGTTGGCCGTCTTCTCGAGCGACAACATCAGCTCATCGGCGTACGCCACCGAGGAGATGATGCGCATCCTGGTGGTCGCGGGAGCGGGCGGGATCGCGCTGACGATGCCGCTGACGCTCGTCATCGTCGTTGTGCTGGCCGTGGTTGCGACCAGCTACCGGCAGACGATCAAGGCCTATCCGAACGGGGCGTCGAGCTACATCGTCGCCAGCGACAACCTCGGTGTGCTTCCCGGCCTGCTCGCCGCCGCCGCGCTCCTCATCGACTATGTGCTCACCGTCGCGGTGTCCGTTTCGGCCGGAGTGGCAGCCGTCACGTCGATCCTTCCCGCGCTGTTCCCCGAACGCGTCCTCATCGCGGTGGCCATCGTGGGCATCCTCATGGTCGGCAACCTGCGGGGCATCCGCGAGTCGGGGACCATCTTCATGGCGCCGACGTACCTGTACATCGTCGCCATCGGTGGCGTGATCGCCTTCGGCCTGTTCCGTCAGCTGGTCCTTGGCGACCTCGGATCGTTCGAGGCGCCGCCCGCCTGGCTCGGAGAGCTGGCAGATGAGCAGGGTGGAGCGGTCTCCGTGCTGTCCCTGTTCGTCGTCCTCCGCGCATTCAGTTCGGGAGGCGCCGCGTTGACCGGTGTGGAGGCCATCTCCGACGGCGTGCCCGCGTTCAAGCCGCCGGAGTGGCGAAACGCCCGCAGGACGCTGGGCTGGGCTGTCGTCATCTTCGCGGGCCTTTTCCTTGGGATCAGCTATCTGTCCTCGGCAATCCACGTCATCCCGGATCCCAGCGAGCAGCAGACGGTCCTGTCATTGATGACCCGGCACATCGCGGGCTCTGGCCCGGTGCTCGTCACCGTCCAGGTCGCCACGGCGCTCATCCTGGCTCTCGCCGCGAATACGAGCTTTGCCGACTTCCCGAGGCTTGCCTCGTTCCTGGCGCGCGACAGCTTCATGCCGCGCCAGTTCGCATATCGGGGTGAGCGCCTCGCATTCACGACCGGCATCGTCGCCCTCTCGCTCCTCGCGATCGGCCTGCTCCTGGCTTTCGGGGCGTCGGTGACCGCGCTCATCCCTCTGTACACGCTGGGCGTCTTCATCGCGTTCACCCTTTCACAGGGAGGCATGGTCGTCCGATGGTGGCGCCGCCGGGAGCCGGCCTGGCGGCGAGGGCTATTCGTCAACGGACTTGGGGCGTCCACGACGCTCGTCATCGCCCTCATCGTCGGCTTCACGAAGTTTCTGTCGGGCGCCTGGATGGTCGTGCTGATGATGCCGATCCTGATCGTGGTCATGCTTGCCATCCGCAGCCACTACCGATCGGTGGATGCCGACCTCGCGATCGAGCGGATCCCGGAGGGAGCCGAGGAGGCGCCGGAACCGATCGTCATCGTGCCCGTCGCGCGCCTCGATCGTGCGGCCCGCCAGGCCATCGCGTTCGCGAACTCGCTGTCATCCGAAGCCATCGCGGTGCACGTCACGAACGATCCCGAGGACGGTGGCGAGCTGCGGCGGCGCTGGCCGGCCTGGGCTGGATCGACGCAGCTCGTCATCGTCGAGTCACCCCACCGCGCGCTCATCGGGCCGCTCCTGCACTACATGGACGCCCTCCAGCGGCAGGATCCCTCTCGCCCGATACTCGTCGTGCTTGCCGAGTTCGTGCCGCGCCACTGGTGGGAGATGTTCCTCCACAACCAGACCGCCCTGCGCCTGAAGCTTCGTCTCTTCGGGCGGCGCAACACGATCGTTGCCGATGTCCCGTATCACGTGTCGTAGGGTCGGCGTGGCTTAACCCGCAGCGATGCGTCGCGCGACATATGCCTCCCACGGCTCGACCTTCGGTTCGGTCTGCTCGAATTCCGCGTAGGCTCGCGCGAGAGTCACGGCGAGGTCATTTGCCGTCACGTCGCGACCGAGGACCTCGCCGATGCCGTGGTCCACCGCGTACGCCGCATACCAGGCGGGCCAGTCCTGATCGTAGACGCCGCCCAGGTCGGCTGCCTCGTAGGCGCCGTGCGCCGTCTCCGTCTCCGAGAGCAGCGCCTCCAGAGCGCTGATACGATCGGCCGACATGGAATTCTGTCCTCCACGGGGGGGTGCGTTCTGGGGACGAGGCTAGCGCAATCGCTCAAGTGGGCTCGCCATCGTGGCCACTGACAAGATAGCCGCCTATCTCCATCTTCTCGAAGAGGCATTCGAGGGGCGCGGGCTGGAGCAATCGAACGAGAGCCAGTCGCTCGTCTGGAACCTTGCCACGGTGACGCACGCCGAGTGGACCGCCGTTGCGCCGGGCGCTAGTCGCACGATCGAGTCGATGGTCCGCCACGTCGGCGCCTGCAAGGTCATGTATGCCGATTACGCGTTTTCGTCAGGCTCCAAGCAGTGGGGCACGCCCGAGGTCGAAGGGCCGTGGCAGGTTGGGGCTGCCCCGCAGAATGAGGCAATCGAGTGGCTCCGCGAAGCCCATCGTCAGCTCATCGCTCATGTCGAACGGCTCACCGACGGCGATCTGGAGCGGCCACGTCGCACGAACTGGG